>DASWCJ010000250.1:0-7431 GCA_036390155.1 Anaeromyxobacter sp. | reverse complement strand
AGCCGCCGCGTGGGGGTCGCGATCGAGCTCGACCACCCCTCGGTGCTCCTCGAGGAGGAGCGGGACGGCAGCGTGTCGATCGGGCGGGCGTTCGAGCCGCGCCGCTCGCATGCGGAGGGCCCTCCGGGCCGCGCCGGACCGGCCGGCGGGGCGCCCTCCGGGGCGGGGTTCACGGTGCAGATCACGCGGCTCGAGCTGCGCGAAGGCGACGTGTGGTGGGTCGACCGCGATGGGAACACGCGGCTCGAGGCCTCCGGGATCGACGTCGTCGCCCGCGGAACGCTCTCCGCGGCGCGCATGCGCGCGGAGCTCCGCCTCCGGGGCGAGCTCGCGGCGCCGATCCAGACGCCGGTCGCGCTCGAGGTCGTCGCCGCGCTCACCGGGTCCGCGCTGCGGGTCCCGCTCCTGAAGGTCGACGCGGCCGACTCCGCGGTGTCGCTCGCGGGGGAGGTGGACCTCGTGCGCCGCGCGGGCCGGGTCCTCGTCGAGCGGCTCGGGGTCTCCCGCGCGCGGGCCCTCGCGCTCTTCCCCACCGCCCCCGACGGTGCGGATCTCGCCGCCGACGGGTACGCGGAGTCCGACGGGACGACGCTCAGCGCCGCGGTCCGGCTCGAGGGGGCATCGGGGCGCGGCGGCGCCGACGCGGCGGCGGCCGCGCGGCTCGACGCGCCCGCCCGCGCGGCGGGGTTCGACGTCGCGCTCGACGGGCTCGATCCCGCTCGCCTCGTCGCGAGCTGGCCCTCGGGCGAGGTGACCCTCACCGCTCGCGGCGCGCTCGCCGGCACCGCGCCGAGCGATCTGCGCGGCGACCTCGCTCTCTCGGTCGGGCGCACCCGCATCGGCGCCGGGGCGATCACCCGCGCCGAGGTGGTCCTTCGCGCCGCCCGCGGCGCCCTGCAGGTGGAGCGGCTCTCCGCGGCGGCGCCGGGCCTCGCCGTCCGCGGCGCGGGGCGGTGGGCCAGGACCGGCCCGATCGAGGGAAACGCGGCGGTGGAGGTCTCGGACCTCGCCGCCGCGACGCGGAACGTCGCCGCGCTCGCCGGGCGCGCTCGACCGCCGCCCGCCTCCGGACGGCTCCGTGCCGAGGCGACGCTCGCGGGCACCGCGGACGCGCCCGCCCTCGGTGCGAGCCTCGTCGCGCCCTCGCTCGGGTGGGGCGCGCTCACCGCCGAGCGGGTCCGGCTCTCGGTGCGGGCCGTCGGGCCGCGCCGCGCGCCGGGGCTCGCGGTCGACGCCGCGGTCGGCGTCCTCCGGCAGGGCGCGGCGGAGCGCGCGCGGACGCTCACGCTCCGGGCGTCGCTCTCGACGGGCTCGGAGGCGACGCTCTCCGCGCGCGCGCTCGTCCCCGAAGCGGCGGGGAAGCCCGCCTCGCTCGACGCGCGCGGGCGCCTCGATCGCCGCCGCGCGACGTTCTCGCTCTCCGAGCTCGCCCTCGCGGTCCCCGGCGAGACCTGGACCCTCGCCCGACCGGCGGCGCTCGCGCTGCGCGGTCCCTCCGTGGACCGGCTCGAGCTCGTCGACGGCGCGCAGCGGATCGTGGTCGAGGGCGGGATCGAGCCGCGCGGCGCGCTCGCGGCACGGGTCGAGCTCTCGGCGATCGACCTCACCCGTCTCCCGCCGCCGCTCCGGCCGGGCGCGGACGTGCGCGGCCTCGTCTCGGGCCACGTCGATCTCCGCGGGACCACCGCGCACCCCGTCGCCGCGGGCCGCGTCGCGGTCGAACAGGGCGCGTTCGAGCGTCTCGTCGGGCTCACCGCGGTCGTGGACGGGCGCTGGGACGGCGGCGCGCGGCGGGCCGCCGGGACGCTCTCGCTCGCGCGCGAGGCGGGCGGCGCGGTGGACGCCGAGCTCGACCTGCCGCTCCCGGTCGCGGGGCGCGACGGAGAGCCGGTCCGGGCGCGCGTGCGGGGCGCGGCCCTGCCGCTCCGCGAGCTCCTCCAGGCGGCGGGGAGCGACCTGCCCGCCGCCGGCACCGCCGCGGTCGAGCTCCGGGTCGCCGGCACCGCGGGCGCGCCCGCCCTCGCCGGCGAGGTCTCGATCCGCGACGGGGCGTGGGCCGACCTCGACGGCCTCGGCCTCACCGTCACGCTCGACGCGCCCGGGGCGACGGCGCGCGCGCTCGCCAGCGTGACCCTCGCAGGGCGGAGCGTCGCCGCCGGCGAGGCGACCGCGCCGCTCGACCTCGGCGACCTCGCCACGGCGCCGCAGCATGCGCTCCGCGCGCTCCGGACCGCGCCGCTGCGCGGGAAGGTGGCGGTCCTGGCGCTCGACCTCTCCGCGCTCTCCGGCCGGGCCGGCGTGCCGCCCTCGCTCGAGGGCGTCCTCTCGGGAGAGGCCGAGGTGACGGGCAGCCTCGCCGCGCCGCGCGCACGCGCGACCGTCGAGGTGATGGGCGGCGGGTGGCGAGACGTCCACCGCGTCGTGGCGCACGCGGAGGCCAGCGCGGACGCGAGCGGCCTCGCCCTCTCGCTCCGCGCCGCGGTCGGGGGTGAGGAGGCGCTCCGGGTCGAGGCGTCGCTCGGGCTCGCGCCGGAGCGGCTCGGCGACCGGGCGGCGCTGCGCGCCGCGAGGGTCGAGGGCGACGCGATCGTGCCGCGACTCGACGCCGGGCGCGCGTTCCCCGGGGTGGCGCCGCTCGCGGGGACGGTCGAGGCGCACCTCGCGCTCTCCGGGACGGCCGGAGCTCCGGTGCTCGCCGTCGAGGTGGAGGGGAACGAGGTCGCGATCGAGGGACGTCCGCTCGGCGACGCCGCGGCGACCCTTCGCTGGGCGGCGGGACGTGCGAACGCCGAGGCGACGCTCCGGCCGCGCGCGGGCGGCACGCTCCACGCCACGCTCGCGCTCGAGGCCGCGCTCGGGATCGACGCGCCGGGGCCGTCGCTCCGGGAGGCCCCCGCGGAGGCGACCGTGGTCGCGAAGGCGCTCGACCTCGGCTTCCTGCCCGCCGCGGCGCGGGGGACCTTCCGCTCCGCGGCCGGGAAGGTCGACCTCGATCTCCGCGCGACCGGGCCGCTCGCGCGCCTCTCGCCGCGGGGGACGGTGCACGTCGCCGGCGGTCGGGTCGCGATCGTCGAGCTCGGGGAGTGGACCGACCTCGCCCTCGACGCGAAGGTGACGGACGACGCGGTGGAGCTGTCCCGGCTCGAGGTGCGCCGCGGCAAGGGGCGCCTCTCCGCGAACGGCGCCCTGCGCGGGCTCTCGAGGCCGGAAGCGCGGCTCACCGCGGCGGTGTCGGCCTCGTCGCTCCCGCTCACGAGCGCCGGCATGGCGCTCGCGACCGTGACGGTCGAGGCGACCGCGACGGGCAGCTACCGCGACGGCGCGCTCGACGTCGAGCTCCAGGTCCCCCGCGGCCTGGTCTGGCTCCCGAGCAAGCCGCCCCGGAATCTCCAGTCGACCGAGGTCCGCCGGGACGTCGTGGTGGGGCGGCGCGCGGAGCGGAAGGCGGGCGAGCGCGAGGCGAACGCAGCGAGCGGGGCCGCCCCCGCCCCCGCCCCCGCGCGGCCGGTCGCGCTGCGGCTCCACGCGGTCGTGCCCAAGGGGCTCTTCGTGAAGAGCGACGATCCGCGCCTCGACCTCGAGCTCAAGGCCGACGTCCACTACGAGCGGGAGGGGTCGGACGCGTATCTCTCCGGCGCGGTCGAGGTGGTGCGGGGAACGGTGGAGCCGATCGGCGGCCGGAACTTCGTGATCGAGCGCGGCGTGGTGCAGTTCACGGGCGGGCCACCCTCGGCGGCGCTCCTCGACGTGAACGCGCGGTACACGAACCCCACCGCCGCGGTGACCGTGAAGGTGCTCGGCACGGTGCGCAGGCCCGAGATCAAGCTCTCCTCCGAGCCGCCGCTCGACGACTCGCAGATCGCGCTCCTCATCGCCACGGGGCGGGCCGACGTGAAGGCGGGCGCCGGCAACGTGGGGACCCTCTCCGGCGGCGAGGCGGGCATGGCTGCGCTCTCCGCCGTCGCGACCCAGGGCTTCCGGAACCTCGTCCAGAACAAGCTCCCGGTCGACACCGTGGCGCTCGAGCCGGGCGCGCTCCGCGCCGGCAAGTACCTCACCGACAGGATCTACGTGGGATACGTGCTGCGGTGGGACGCGGATCCGGCGAAGAACCAGAACCAGGACGAGGTCCGGGTCGACTACCAGATCACGCCGCGGTGGATCTTCGAGTCGCGCTACGGGAACGCGCAGTCGGGCGGCGCGAGCCTCATCTGGTCGAAGGATTACTAGCGCCGCGACCCTCGCGCCAGAGGGCGCGCGCGGTCCACGCCGCGAGCACGAGCCAGAGCACGGTCCGCGTCACGTTCCCGGGGTGCCAGACCCCGTCCCGGAACGCCGGGTCCCAGTCGCGCGCCCGGACCTCGAACGCGAGGTGGAAGTCGAGGACCGACACCGCCGAGAGCGCGAGGAACAGCGAGCGCGGCGCCGCCACGAGCGCGCCCGCGAGGAAGCCGTAGAGCGCGTACTGCGGGCTCCACACCTTGTTCGTCGCGATCCAGACGACGAGCGAGAGCGCGGTGGAGAGCCGGGCCGCGCGGGCCCCGTCGCCGCCACCGCGCGCGATCCGGGCGGTGGCGAGGGCGCCGAGCACCGCGGCGAGGACGAGCGGACCCGCCGAGAGCGCCTCGAGGAGCGGCCCGCGCCCGACCCCGAGCGCGTCCCAGACCGAGTTCTCCGCGCCGCGGCCGGCGTTGAAGCGGAAGAACCAGGACCAGCTCTCGTAGCGCGCGAGCGCGACGGGGAGGTTCAGCGCGACGAGCACCGCGGCGAGCGCAGCGAGATAGGCGGCGAGGCGGCGCCGCGGCGGCGAGGACCCGAGGAGCGCCACCGCGGGCGGGACGAGCGCGGCGGGGAAGAGCTTCGCCGACACGCCGACCGCGGCGAGCGCGCCCGCCCGCGCGCCGTCCCGCGCCGAGAGCGCGAGGGCGCCCGCCGCGAGGAGCGCGATGGGCAGGAGGTCCCAGTTGAGCCCGGCGTAGTAGACGAGCGCCGGCGTCGCCCCGAGCCACCACGGCGCGGCCCCCGGCGTGCGCGCGAGGAGCGCGAGCGCGGCGGCGAGGCACGCCGCGAGGAAGAGGTAGGTGATCGTGAAGTGAGAGAGCGCGCTCCGCGGCCCGCCCGGCCCGAAGGAGGGGAGCCACAGCGCGAGGCCGAGCAGGACCGGGTACTCGATCCGGTCCTCGAGGTAGGGCGTCGGCCGCCCGCCGCCGAGGTAGCGGTCGCCGTGGAGCGCGATGACGTCGGAGTAGCAGTGGTTGCGGAAGGCCCACTGCCGGTACGTCGCGCCCGCGTGGGAGGCGCCGCGCGCGACGTTCAGCCAGCCGAGCGTGAGCCAGAGGAGCGCGAGGGCCACCGTCACCCGGGTCGTTCGACGGTCAGGCAAGCGCGCGCCACCATAGCACGCGAGGGCGCGGGGCCCCGGCGACCGCGTGCGCGGCAGCGGGATCGTCGCGACCTTCTCCCGAAGAGGGAGGAAGCCATGCTCTGGTTGCTCGCGTCGATCCTGCTCCTTGCGTGGATCGTCCTGCTCGCATTCAAGATCACCGCGGGTGCGATCCACATCCTGCTCGTCGCCGCGCTGGCGCTGTACATCTACAGCGCGATCCGCGGCCGGCACGCAGGTGCGGTGCCCTGACGGGGCGCGCGGCCGCGGACGGGGTAACATGCCGTACCGGTGACCCCGCTCCAGGAACTCGCCGCCGCGCTCTCCGACGCCCTCTCGCGGGCGAGCCCGCTCGCGCCGGCGATCCTCGTCGGCGCGACGCTCGTGGAGTACGTCTTCCCGCCGTTCCCCGGCGACCTCGTCGTCGTCCTCGGCGCGTGGTGGGCGGTGCAGGGGCAGCTCTCCTGGCCGGCCACGTTCGCGGCGGTCACCGCGGGCGCGCTCGCGGGTTCCTGGATCGACTGGCGGCTCGGGGCGTGGATCGGCCGCCGGCTCGAGCTGCGGGCGACGCTCCCCACGGTCGTCCACCGGGTGCTCACCCCCGAGCGGCTCGCCGCCTTCGAGGAGGGCTACCGCCGGTGGGGCGGGCTCCTCATCGCCGGGAACCGGTTCCTCCCCGGGGTGCGCGCGTTCCTCTTCGTCGCCGCGGGAGTGGCGCGGGTCCCGCTCCGGAAGGTGCTGTTCCTCGGCGCGATCTCCGCCGTCGCGTGGAACGCGCTCCTCCTCGGCGCGGGCTCGCTCGTCGCCCACAACCTCGACGACCTCCTCCTCTGGTTCGATCGGTACACCCGAGCGGCCGGGACCCTGGTCGTCGTGGCGGCGCTCGTCCTCGCCGCGATCTGGGCCCTGCGCCGCCGGCGCGCCGCGGCCCGGCGGCGCGCGGGGGAGCCGTGATCGCGTCGCTCCTCGCCGCGGCGGCCCTCCTCGCGTTGCCCGAGGGCGCGGCTCGCTGGCGAGCGGAGCTCGGCGGGATCGTGGTCGGCGTCGCGGAGCTGCGCGTCTCCTGCGCGGGCGGCGTTTGCATCGTCACCCACGCGATCCGCCTGCGGCGTCCGGAGGAGGCGGGGGGCGGCGTCGAGCGGGTCGAGGTGGAGCTCCCGGTGGACCGCGACGGGCGCTTCCGCGGCGGCACGGTCCGCGTCGAGCGGAACGGGGTGAGCCGGGCAGGCGCCGGGATCCCGGGCGCGGTACCCGCCGCGCTCGTCGAGGTCGTGCTCGCCGCCCTCGGCGAGGGCTGCGTCCCCTTCTTCGAGGAGGAGCGCCCGTCCGAGCGGGTTGCCTGCGCCGGGCGCGCCCTCGGCGCCGTCGCCGCGGAGGTGGGCGGCGTCCACGTCCGCATCGCGCCCGGCGAGGACGGCTTCCCGCGCGAGGTCGAGGTGGCCGGGCGCTTCCGCTATGTCCGCGACGCCACTGCGGAGGTCCCCCGCGCGGCGCCGCGGCTCGCGGGGACGCGCGTCCCCGGACCGTCGGAACCGGGCGCGGCGCGCCGGTTCTGCGGCGCTCCACGGGACCCGTCCCCGGGTGCGGCGGCAGTCGGTGCGGGCGGCCTGCCGGCGCCGCGCGCGGCGGGCGCGAGCTGCCGCGAGAAGACCCGCGCCTGGCTCGCGGCCGTCCGCGCACGGGGGCTCCTCGGGCGCGCCGCGGTGGGCGTCGCCTGGGACGGAGAGTCTTTCGTCTGGCACGAATGGGCGGAGGTCCGCGCCCAGGGCGGCTGGCTCGCGGTGGACCCGTCGTTCGGCCAGCGCCCCGCGGAGGGTCCGCGGTTCACGCTCGCCCGGTTCGACGCGGACGACGCGCCGGCGCGCGAGGCGGCGGGCGCGCGCATCCTCGCCTGCTGGGGCGCCGCAGCGGTCGAGTGATCGCGCCCAGGCGACCTCCGGGCGGTCCGCGGCGCGCGGAGGGGCACCCCTCCGCCACTACGCGCGTCCGGCGAGGAACCGCAGCAGCGCCTGCGCCTTCGGCACGAGCGACCCGAGGTCCACCTGCTC
>DASWCJ010000249.1:0-27540 GCA_036390155.1 Anaeromyxobacter sp. | reverse complement strand
ACTCGTCGGGGGTCTTCGTCAGCTCTCGGGAGGCGTAGGGGCGCATGGGTGGCGGGAGTCTAACCGCGGCGAGCCCTACATCCCGAGGAGCTGCATGAGGCGCACCTGCATGTCCGACTTCCGCTTCTCGTCCTTGCAGGTGGTGGTCGGCCACGAGGGGCTACGTCATCTCCGGCTTCGTCTCGCGCATCAGGACCGCGGTGAC
Source organism: Anaeromyxobacter sp. (assembly GCA_036390155.1). GTDB lineage: Bacteria > Myxococcota > Myxococcia > Myxococcales > Anaeromyxobacteraceae > Anaeromyxobacter. Next base: position 27,335 of record DASWCJ010000249.1, on the reverse strand, counting down.
CGCGTCGCGCGGCGGAACGCCCTCGTAGAGCACGCGGAAGACACCGTCGGTGATCGGCATCTCGACCTGCAGCCGGCGCGCGAGCTCGCGGGCGCTCCGCGCGTTGCGCACGCCCTCCGCGACCTGCCCGATGTCCTTCTGGATCTGCTCGACGGTCTTCCCGGCCGCGAGCCCGCGTCCCACGGTCCGGTTGCGGGAGAGGTCGGAGGAGCAGGTGAGGACGAGATCGCCCAGGCCGGAGAGGCCGGAGAGCGTGAGCGGGTTCGCGCCCTTGCGGACCGCGAGCCGCGTGATCTCTGCGAGCCCGCGGGTGATGAGCGCCGCGAGCGAGTTCGCCCCGAAGCCGAAGCCGTCCGAGATGCCGGCGGCGATCGCGACCACGTTCTTCACGCAGCCGCCGATCTCGGCGCCGACCACGTCACCGGAGGTGTAGGGCCGGAACGTCTTCGTGTGGAATGCGTCCTGCACCTGCTTCGCGATCCGCTCCCAGCGCGCCGCGACGGTGACCGCGGTGGGGAGCCCCTTCGCGACCTCCTTCGCGAACGACGGCCCGGTGAGGACCGCGAGGTAGGGATGGAGCGGGACCGGGAGCACGTCCTCGAGCACCTCGGTCATCGTCATCAGGGTCTCGAGCTCGATCCCCTTCGCGACGCAGACGATGGGCGTGCCGGCGTGGACGTGCCGCTTCGCCTCGATCGCGACCTGGCGGACGGCGTGCGAGGGGACGGCGAGGACGACGAGCTCCGCGCCCTCGAGCGCCTTCGCCACGTCGGCGGAGGCGTGGAGCGACGGCGGCAGCGCGACGCCGGGGAGGTACCGCTCGTTCTTGTGGTTCCGGCCGATGTCGTCGAGGACCGGCGTGTCCTTGTCCCAGGCCGTGACCGCGTACCCCTTGCCGGCGAGGAGCGAGGCGAGAGCGGTTCCCCACGAGCCGGCGCCGAGCACGGTGCAACGCATAGGATGACCTCCGCGAGCGATGAGCGGTCATCCTATCGCGCCCGCCGCCCGCGAGGGGCTCCGGAACCGGCGAGGCCCCGGCCGGGCGAACCGGCTATCCGGCGTCGTGCTTCGTCACCCCACGGCCGCCTCGACGATTCGCTCGAACGGCCCCGGACGCGCCGCGGCGAGCGCGAGGACCCCGCGGCGGAGCGCGGGCCGGCGGGAGAGCGCGAGGAGGAGCCGCGTCCAGGCGGCGTACGGGCGGAACCGCCGCCGCCATGCCCGCTCGTACGGGCGAAGGGCCGCCGTGCCGGCGCCGCAGGCGATCGCGTCCGGCGCGAGCGCCGCGAGGTCGGCCGCGCAGCCGAACGCGAGGGAGAGCCCCTCCCCCGTGATGGCGTCGACGTAGCCGGCGGCGTCGCCGAGGAGCACGAGCCGATCCGCGATCCGGGCGCGCGCCGCCTGGTCGAACGGCCCGGCGCCGCGCGGCGCCGACGCCTCCGGTGCGCCCGCGACCCGCGCCGCGATCGCGGGGAACGCCTCGAGCCCCCCCAGGGGGCCCCCGGTGTGGAACGCGGCTTCGCCGGAAGTGCCGAGCTCGATCCGCCGCGGGTCGCTGGGCGCACCCGGCTCGTAGAGGAACGCGACCCCCACGCGCGCGGGGCCGGCCGGCCACACATAGGCCTCCGCGCGCGGCCCGAAGTGCACCTCGACGTCCTCCGACCACGGCGCGACGGCGTAGTGGCGCCGGAGCCCGTAGCGGCGTGGCGCGCGCGCCGGAAGGTCGAGCCCCTCACGCCGGCGCGTCGGCGAGTTGAGGCCGTCGGCGGCGACGAGGAGGCGGCCCCGGGCCTCGCCGAACGGGCCCGCCACCACGACCGCGCCGCCCTCGCGGCGGTGGCGCGCGACGGCGGCGCCCTGGATCACCTCCGCGCCCGCCTCGCGCGCGCGGGCGAGGAGTGCGGCCGACAGTGCGGTCCGCCGCACGGCGAGCCCGAACGGCTCGGGCAGCGCGAGCCGGGCCTCCCCCGCCGCCGGATCGACCCAGCGGATCGCGCGGAGCGTCGCCCGGTCCTCCGCCGGGATGCGCTCGAGCACGCCGAGCGGCGCGAGCGCGCGGACGCCGGCAGGGAGGATCCCCTCGCCGCAAGCCTTGTCGAGCGGCCCCTCGCGGCGCTCGAGCACGAGCACGTCGAGCCCCCGGCCCGCCGCGTGCGCCGCGAACGCGAGCCCGGCCGGGCCGCCGCCGACGACGACGGCGTCGCGCACGCGGGTCACCGTTTCCCCCTCGCGCCGGCCAGCGCACCCTTCGCGACGAGCCACGCGAGGCCGAGCGCGGTGACCGGCGCGGGCGGCGCGAGGGCGCCGGCCTGCCAGCGCCGGAGCGCCTCCTGCCTGCGGAGCTTCCCCGACGAGGTCCGGGGCAGGGAGCCCGGCGCGAGGAGCACGACCTCGCGCGGCGCGACGCCGGTTCGCGCGAGGATGGCCTCGCGCGCGGCGGCCTCGACCCCTCCGTCGGGAGGGTGGCGCGCGCCCCGCGGCCGCTCCGCGAGGACGACGAGCCCCTCCCCCTCGCCGTCCCGGCCGACGACGCCGACCGCGGCCGCGCAGCCGGGGCGGAGGCCCTGCACGCCGTCGAGCGCGGCCTCGAACTCCTCCGGCGCGTGGTTCGCGCCGTGTACGATGACGACGTCCTTCGCGCGGCCGTGGACGTACAGCTCGCCGTCGAGGACGAACCCGAGGTCGCCGGTGTCGAGCCAGCCGTCCCGCAGCGCCGCGGCGGTCGCCGCAGGTTCGCCGAGGTACTCCCGCATCATCGACGGGCCGCGCACGAAGATCCGTCCGAGGCGGCCCTCTCCCGCAGGCGCGCCGTCCTCGCCGCGCACCGCGAGCTCGACCCCGGGGACGGGGCCGCCCACCGCGACCACCTCGCGCTCGCCCGGCGCGACGACCCCGTCCTTGGCGAGCCGCACCGGATCGACCCGGCGCCCCTCGAGCGGCCGCCCGGCCCTCGACCACGTGACCGCGAGGGCCGCCTCCGACAGGCCGTACACCGGGACGAGCGCCTCCGGCCGGAACCCGTGCGGCGCGAGCCGGGCCGCGAATCGCCGCATCGCCTTGCCGGAGACGGGCTCCGCGCCGTTGCAGGCGATCCGCCAGGAGGAGAGGTCGCAGCCGTCGAGGTCCGCGTCCCGCACCCGGTCCGCGACGAGCGCGTAGGCGAAGCTCGGCGCGGCCGAGATCGTCCCGCGATGGCGGGCGATCGCGCGAGGCCACAGGGCGGGGCGCGCGAGGAAGTGCTCCGGCGCGACGAGCACGAGCGGCCCCGGGTAGCTCATCGCCCCGAGCAGCGCCGCGATGAGCCCCATGTCGTGGTAGAGCGGCAGCCACGACACGAGGAGGTCCTCCGGGCCTGGCTCCGTCACCGCGACGAGGAGGTCCGTCTGCGCTGCGAGCGCCGCGTGCGTGAGCGCGACCGGCTTCGGGTCCACGGTCGTGCCCGACGAGAACTGCACGAGCCCGAGGTCGTCCGGCGCGGGGTCGCGCGCGACCGGCAGCCGCCCGCGCGCGAGGCTCGCCGCGTCCACGCAGCCGAGGGGCGGGCGCGCCCGCTCGATCGCGGGCCCGAGGAGGCGGCGGGTCCCGCCGCCCGAGACGACGAGCTTCGCCCCGGCGACCTCGATCATCCGCGCCGTCGCGGCCACCCACTCGTCCATCCGGCCGAGCCGCACCGGCGGGTAGAGCGGCACCGGCACCGCGCCCGCGAGCCACGCGCCGAAGAAGGCGTCGAGGAAGGCGGGCTCGGTCCGGAGCACGATCGCGACCCGGTCGCCGGGCTCGACGCCGAGGTCCGCGAGCGCGCCGGCGGCCCGCTCCGCCCGGCCGTGCACCTCGCCCCAGGGGAGGCGCTCCTCGCGCTCCCGGAGGTCGACGAACGTGACGCCCGAGGGGTGGCCGGCCGCGGCGGCGAGCGCGCGCGCGAGGGTGCGATGTCGCGACGGCGGCGCCGGGGGCCCGCGGAGGATCACGGCGCGCCCTCGGCGGCCGGGACCCGCTCCGGCGGCGCGCGGGCGAGGACGAGCCGGGCGAGGTCCGCGAGGGTGCTCGCGCCGGCCGCGTCGTCGTCCTTCAGGATCACGAGGAACCGATCCTCCACGGCGACGACGAGGCCGAGGAGGGCGAGCGAGTCGAACCGGCCGGCGAGGGGCTCGTCCGGCGCGGGCGGCTCCCCCTCGAGGCGGAGCTCCTCACGCGCGAGCCGGACGATCTCCCGTGCGACAGCGGCCTCGGCGGGGGTCATCGCGGAGTCGGCCATGGGAGCCCGCTCACCAGCGGAGGAGGACCAGCTCGGCGGAGAAGCCCGGGCCCATCGCGGCGAGGAGGCCGAGCTCGCCTGGGCGCGCGTCCTTCGCGTCGAGGAAGTCGCCGAGGACGAACAGGACCGACGCAGAGGAGAGGTTCCCCACCTCGCCGAGCGAGCGCCAGGACCGCGCGAGCGCCTCGGGTGGGAGGTCGAGCGCGCGCCGGAACGCCTCGATGACCTTCGGCCCGCCGGTGTGGGCGACCCAGTGGCGAATGTCCTTCCGCGCGAGGCCGTGGTCCGCGAGGAACCCGTCCACGTCGGCGCCGACCCGCGCCTCGATCACCTCCGGGACCTTCGCCGAGAGCACCACCTTGAAGCCGGTGTCCACGACGTCCCATCCCATCACCCACTCGGTGTCGGGGTAGAGCACCGAGCGCGTCGCGAGCACGCGCGGCCCGGCGGCGCCGTTCGCCCGCGCGCTTCCGGCGAGGACCACCGCCGCCGCGCCGTCGCCGAAGAGGCCCGTCGCGACGAGGTTCGTGACCGAGGCGTCGTCGCGCTGGAGCGTGAGCGTGCACAGCTCGACCGAGAGGAGGACGGCGACCTCGTCCGGGAACGCGCGCAGCGCGTCGGACGCGCGCGCGAGGCCGGCCGCGCCCGCGAGGCAGCCGAGGCCGAAGATCGGGGTCCGCTTCACCGAGGGCTTCATTCCGAGCCGGTTCGCGAGCCGCGCGTCGAGCGACGGCGTCGAGATGCCCGTGACGGTCACGAACCAGAGGTGGTCGACGTCGCGCGGCGAGAGCCCCGCCGCGGCGAGGCCGCGCCGGATCGCCTCCTCCCCGACCTCCGCCCCCACCCGCAGGAAGGCGTCGTTCGACTTCCCGAAGGTGTCGAGCGCCGGGTACTCGGCGAGCGGGAGGGCGAGGTGGCGGCCGCCGACCTTCGCGGCCCGGTGGATGTCGGCGAGCCGCTCCGCGTTGTGGTGCTTCGCGGACCAGTACGTCGTGAGCGCCTGGATGAGCGTCTCCTGATCGACGTAGTTCGGCGGAAGGGCGCGGCCGACGGAGAGGATCGCAGGGTGGGCGGGTGGTGCCATCGCGTCCCAGGAGGGATGCTCGACCGGACCGTCGGTTTCAAGACCGCGTATGGGCCCCGCCCGAGGCGACCGCGAGGGCCTCCTCGTCCGGGGCGGCGGGCGCGACCGGGAGGGTCACCGTGAAGGTGCTCCCGTGCCCCGGTCGGCTGTCGACCGTGATCTTTCCGCCGTGGGCCTCGACGAGCTTGCGGACGATGAAGAGGCCGAGCCCGAGCCCCTCCCCCTCGTGCCGCAGCCCGCGGTAGTACCGCTCGAAGATCCGCGGCAGGTCCCCGGGCGCGATCCCGGGGCCGCCGTCCTCGACCGAGATCCGCACCCCGCCGTCCACCCGCTCGGCATGGAGCCGGACGTTTCCCGGCGAATACTTGAGCGCGTTCCCGAGGAGGTTCACGAGGATGCGGTCGAGCCGGTCGGGATCGGCGTGCACGTCCGGGAGATCCAGCGGGATCGCGTTCTCCACCCGCTTCGCGTCGAGGACGCCGTCGGAGCCCTCGAGGAGCTGGATCACGAAGGTCCGGAGCGACACGCGCCGGAGCTCGAGCTGGAGCCCTCCGCCCTCGCTCCGCGCCGAGTCGGCGAGGTCGCGCAGCATCCGGTCCATCCGCCGCGCCGCGACGAGGATACCCGCCGCGCCCCGCCGCGGACGGTCCTCCGTCGCGATCGCGAGGAGCCGCTGCGCCTGCAGGAACACGATCTGGAGCGGGTTGCGGAGGTCGTGCGAGACGGCGCGCAGGAGGTCCTCGCGCTGCTCGGTCGCCTCGCGCAGCCTCCGGATCGTGACCACGAGCTCGACCTCGACGTGGCTCCGCAGCGCGTCGAGGTCGTGGTAGGGGCGCACCAGCGCGGCGACGAAGAGCGCGTCGAACACGAACCAGAAGGAGGCGACGAGGTAGAGGTGACCCGCCATGTTGAACGGGTCGTACGGGCTCACGTACAGCGAGAGGCAGAGCTCGGCGTAGACCGCGAAGACGAGGGCGGCCGCGAGCTTGCCCGCTGCGGGCTCGCGGGTGACGCGCCAGGCGCGCCGGTGCAGGAGCGCGCCGAGCGCGGACCCGGCGACGAGCAGGACCTCCAGCCACTCCTTCAGCGGGGTGAGCCCCCGCCCCTCGACGAAGAACACGGGCGCGCGGCCCGACGTGGCGAGCTCGAGCGCGAGCATCGCCACGGCGAAGGCGAGGCTCGACGCGAGGAGGAGGCCGCGCCTGCCGAGGACCGGGATCCGGCTCGCGCGGCCGATCCGCGCCGCGAGGACGAGCGCGCCGGTCGCGAGGAAGCGGGCGGCGAACCAGTAGACGATCCCGCGCTCGGTGGACGCGGGGCCGAAGAAGCCGGGCATGCCCGGGAAGCTGAGCAGGTGCGCGAGCTCGAGGATCGCGACGCCGAGGAAGGCGGGCCCGATGAAGCGGGCGCGGACCTCGCGGAACGCGCCCGTCCCCGCGGCGAACCACTGCACCGCGAAGGTCGCGAGCGCGGCCGCGACGACGAGCACCTCGAGCGTCGTGTGGGTCGGCAGGTAGAACGCGCGCGGCAGGGCGAGGCCGTACGGCTGGGCCGCGAGCAGCGCCAGGATCGGCGTGCCCGCGATCGCGAGGGCGACACCCGCGCGCGTCCCGTTTTCGCTGTCCGTCTGGCGGCGCTGGTCCATGTGGGTCCCGACCGGGTGGCAGTATGCAACCGTCCGCCACCGCTGGCCATCTCCGACGTGAAGCCGGCTTGCCAAGGCCCCGTGCGGCCTTACGTTCGCGCCATGCGACCGGACAAGCTGACCGTGAAGGCCCAGGAGGCCCTTTCGGGCGCCCAGGCGGAGGCCCGCCGCCGCGACCACCAGGCGGTCGAGGTCGAGCACCTCGTGCTCGCGCTGCTCGGCCAGGACGAGGGCATCGCCCGCCCGATCCTCGACAAGATCGGCGCGACGCCCTCGCTCGTCCTGTCTCGGCTCGAGGACGAGCTGCGCGCCGTGCCGAAGGTGGCCGGTGCGGAGCCCTACCTCGCGACCCGGCTCGCGAAGATGGTCGACCGCGCGGAGGACGAGGCGAAGAAGCTCAAGGACGAGTACGTCTCGACCGAGCACCTCCTCCTCGCCGCGGCGCAGGAGAAGACCGGCGCCGGCGAGGCGCTGCGCGCGTCCGGCGCGACCCCGGACCGCATCCGCGAGGCACTGAAGGACGTCCGCGGCGGCGCGCGCGTCACCTCCCCGGAGGCGGAGAGCCAGTACCGCGCCCTCGAGAAGTACGCGAAGGACCTCACCGAGCTCGCGCGGCAGGGGAAGCTCGACCCGGTGGTCGGGCGCGACGACGAGATCCGCCGGGTGATCCAGATCCTCTCCCGGCGCACGAAGAACAACCCGGTGCTCGTCGGCGATCCGGGCGTCGGCAAGACCGCCATCGTCGAGGGGCTCGCCCGCCGGATCGTGGATGGCGACGTGCCCGAGGGGCTGAAGGGCAAGCGGCTCCTCGCGCTCGACCTCGCCTCGATGGTCGCGGGCGCGAAGTACCGCGGCGAGTTCGAGGAGCGGCTCAAGGGGGTGCTGAAGGAGGTCGTCGGCTCGGAGGGGCAGATCGTCCTGTTCATCGACGAGATGCACACCATCGTCGGCGCCGGCGCCGCCGAGGGCGCGATGGACGCGGGCAACATGCTGAAGCCCGCCCTCGCCCGCGGCGAGCTGCACGCGATCGGCGCGACCACCGTGAACGAGTACCGCAAGCACGTCGAGAAGGACCCGGCCCTCGAGCGGCGGTTCCAGCCGGTGTTCGTGGGCGAGCCGTCGGTCCAGGACACCATCTCGATCCTGCGCGGGCTGAAGGACCGATACGAGCTGCACCACAAGGTGCGGATCCAGGACGCGGCGCTGGTCGAGGCGGCGCGCCTCTCGCACCGCTACATCGCGGACCGCTTCCTCCCCGACAAGGCGATCGACCTCGTGGACGAGGCGGCGAGCCGGCTCCGCATCGAGATCGACTCGATGCCGACCGAGGTGGACGAGGTTCGCCGGCGGATCGGGCAGCTCGAGATCGAGCGGCAGGGGCTCGGGAAGGAGCAGGACGAGGCCTCCCGCGCGCGGCTCGCGCAGGCGGAGAAGGAGCTCGCGGCGAGGAACGAGGAGTTCACCCGGCTGAAGAGCCGCTGGGACGCCGAGAAGCAGGCGATCCAGGAGGTCGCTGCGGCGAAGCAGGAGATCGACGGGCTCAGGACCGAGCAGGCGCGCGCCGAGCGCGAGGCGAACTTCCACAGGGCCGCCGAGCTCAAGTTCGGGCGGCTCCCCGAGCTCGAGAAGAAGGTGGACGCGGCGCAGGCGCGGCTCGCCGAGTTCCAGAAGGGGGGCGCGATGCTGCGCGAGGAGGTGACCCCGGAGGAGATCGCCGAGGTCGTCTCGACGTGGACGCGGATCCCCGTCTCGCGGCTCCTCGAGGGGGAGGTGGAGAAGCTCCTCGGGATGGAGGACCGGCTGAAGCTCCGCGTCGTCGGCCAGGAGGAGGCGGTCCAGGCCGTCTCGGCGGCGGTGCGGCGCGCGCGCTCGGGGCTGCAGGACCCGAACCGGCCGGTCGGCTCCTTCATCTTCCTCGGCCCCACCGGCGTCGGGAAGACCGAGACCGCCCGCGCGCTCGCCGAGTTCCTGTTCGACGACGAGCAGGCGATGGTCCGGATCGACATGTCCGAGTACATGGAGAAGCACGCGGTCGCGCGGCTCATCGGGGCGCCCCCGGGCTACGTCGGGTACGAGGAGGGCGGGCAGCTCACCGAGGCCGTCCGCCGCCGGCCCTACGCGGTGGTGCTCTTCGACGAGATCGAGAAGGCGCACCACGACGTCTTCAACGTGCTCCTCCAGATCCTCGACGACGGCCGGCTCACCGACGGCCAGGGGCGCACCGTGGACTTCCGCAACGCGGTCCTCATCATGACCTCCAACGTCGGGTCGCAGGAGATCCAGCGGCTCGCGGGGCGCCCCGGCACCGACGTGCAGGCGATCCGCGAGGCGGCGCTCGAGAACCTCCGCGCGGAGTTCCGGCCCGAGTTCCTGAACCGGGTGGACGAGCTCGTGGTGTTCCGGCCACTCACCCGGGACCACGTCGGCCGCATCGTGGAGATCCAGCTCGGCCGGCTCCGGCAGCTCCTCGGGGAGCGCCGGATCGGCATCGAGCTCTCCGAGGCGGCGCGCGAGGCGATCGCGGACGCTGGCTACGATCCGGTCTACGGCGCGCGCCCGCTGAAGCGCGCGATCCAGCGGATGATCCAGGACCCGCTCGCGACGAAGCTCCTGCGCGGCGAGTTCAAGCCGGGCGACCAGGTGGTGGTGGACGAGGGACCCGACGGGAACGTGACGTTCACGAAGGGCGAGCGCGCGCCGGAGCAGCTCGTCCACTGAACGGAGCCTTGACGGGGCGTCGGCGCAGGGGCAAGTACCGGAGGCCAGGGCCTCCGGCCCCACCGCCCGCCCCGAATGCCGACCCGCCGGCTCACGCTCCTCGCCACGACCGCGCTCCTCGCGCTCGGCCCTGCGGCCGGCTGCTCGGGCGGCGGTGAGACGCGTGCGCCCGGGGTGCTGCGCCTCGTGATGTCGGAGGAGCCGCCCCAGCTCGACTCGACCCGGGCGACGGATCAGGTGAGCAACGAGATCCTGGGGCACGTGATGGAGGGGCTCACCCGCTACGGCAAGGGCGGGGAGATCGTGCCCGCCGTGGCCGAGTCCTGGGAGCTCGGCGAGGCCCGCGCGACCTTCCACCTCCGTGCCGAGGCACGCTGGGCGGACGGCAGCCCGGTCACCGCCCAGGACTTCGTCTTTGCCTGGCGGACCGCGGTCGACCCGAAGACCGCCTCCGAGTACGCCTTCATCCTCTATCCGGTGAAGAACGCCGAGGCGATCAACCAGGGGAAGCTGCCCGTCGCCGCCCTCGGGGTCCGCGCGCGGGACGCGCGCACGCTCGAGGTGGAGCTCGAGCGGCCCACCGGGATCTTCCTCGGCCTCACCGCCTTCACGACCTACTACCCGGTGAAGCAGGCCTTCTACGAGGCGCGGCCGGGGCGCTACGCCGCCGACGCGCAGGACCTCCTGGCGAATGGCCCGTTCGTGCTGTCGAGGTGGATCCACGGCGCGAGCCTCGTCCTCGAGAAGAACCCGCGCTACTGGGGCGCCGCGCACGTCGCGCTCGAGCGGATCGAGATCCCGTACTTCACGCAGGATCCGAGCACCGCCTACAACCTCTTCAAGGACGGCAAGATCGACCTCACCGGCCTCGACCGCGACCTCGTCGGCCGCGCCCAGGCCGACCGCTTCCGGATGAAGGCGTTCGCCGCCGGCTCGGTCTTCTACGCGGAGTTCAACCACCGACCGGGAAAGCCGACGGCCAACTACCACCTTCGTAAGGCGATCCAGCTCGTCTTCGACGCGAAGGAGTACGTCTCGAAGGTCATCGGCGTCCCGGGGAACCGCCCCGGCGTCCGGCTCATCCCGCGCTGGGTCCCCGCGGTCGGCGGGCCCTTCTGGAAGGAGTATCCGGTCGAGCCCGTCCGGCTCGACCTCGACGCCGCGCGCCGCGAGCTCGAGCTCGCGAAGCGGGAGCTCGGCGGCAAGATCCCGGCGCTCGTGTGGCTCACGGGCGACGACCCCGGGACCGCGCGCGAGGCGGAGTACTTCCAGTACCTGTTCCAGTCGCGCCTCGGGGTCGCCCTCAAGATCGACAAGCAGACCTTCAAGCAGCGGCTCGCGAAGATGACGTCCGGAGACTTCGATCTCGTCGCCGCCGGATGGGGCCCCGACTACGCCGACGCGATGACGTTCGCCGACCTCTTCGCGAGCTGGAACGAGAACAACCGCGGCCGGTGGAAGAACGAGCGCTACGACGTCCTCATCCGGAATGCGCAGGCGTCGATCGACCCGAAGACCCGGATGGACGCGATGGCGGAGGCGGAGCGGATCCTCCTCGAGGACGTCGCCGTCCTCCCGAAGAGCGAGTCGGGGCGCGTCTACCTCCAGTCCCCGAAGCTCACGGGCGTCGTTCGCCGCGCGGTCGGAACGGATCCCGACTTCACCCACGCCCGGATGGAGCCGTAGCCGTGCTCGCCTACACGCTCAAGCGCCTCCTCGCGGGTGTCGTCACCGTCGTCTTCATCGCGACGGCGACCTTCGCGGCGATGCACGCGGTCCCGGGCGACCCGCTCACCTCCGGGAAGGCCCGCAGCGCCGAGATTCGCGCGAACCTCAAGGCCCGGTACGGCCTCGATCAGCCGGTGCTCGTCCAGTACGGCGTGTTCCTGAAGAACATGGCGAAGGGGGACTTCGGGATCTCCTTCACCCAGCAGAACCGTTCGGTGAACGACATCATCCGCGAGCACTTTCCCATCTCGGCGACGCTCGGGGTGCTCTCGCTGCTCTTCGCCACCCTCGGCGGGATCGTGCTCGGGTCGGTGACGGCGCGATTCCGGGGCCGCTGGGCCGACCGGTCCACCCTGTTCTTCGTCGTGCTCGGCATCTCCGTCCCCGGCTTCGTCTTCGCTGCGCTCGCGCAGTTCGGGGTCCTCGCGCTGAACCGGAGCGCAGGCACGACGGTCCTCCCCGTCGCGGGCTGGGGAGGCTTTCGATTCATGCTGCTCCCCGCCCTCACGCTCGGTCTCGGCACGCTCGCGTTCCTGACCCGGCTGATGCGGTCCTCGCTCCTCGAGATCGTCAACCAGGACTACGTCCGGACCGCCCGCGCGAAGGGGCTGCCGCCGTGGCGCATCTTCCTCGCCCACCAGCTCCGGAACGGGATCCTGCCGGTAGTGACGCTCCTCGGCCCGGCCCTCGCCGCCATCACCACCGGCGGCTTCGTGGTGGAGAGCGTCTTCGCGATCCCCGGGCTCGGCCGGTACTTCGTCCAGGCGGTGCAGCAGCTCGACTACACCGTGATCATGGGGCTCACCGTGTTCTACGGCGCGTTCCTCGTGGTGATGGTGATCGCCGTGGACATCGTCTACGGCTTCGTGGACCCGCGGATCCGCGTGGCGACGGAGGAGCAGTGAGCGGCCCGGGCGCCACCGGGGAGGCGGCGGGCGCGGCCGTCGGGGGCGCCGCCGCGCGGCCGATCCCGCCTCGCGCGCTCGGGCCGGAGGACTTCGCATCGGCTCCGCGCACGGACGCGGTCGCCCGCAGCTCGCGGCCGTCGCTCTCCTACTGGAAGGATGCCTGGATCCGCCTGCGGAGGAACCGCCAGGCGACGATCTCGCTCCTCATCATCTGCGGTCTCGTCCTCTTCACCGTCGTCGGCCCGGCGCTCTGGCGCATCGACCCGAACCGGCCGGAGCTCTCGCGCATCTCCGAGCCGCCGCGCTGGGATACCCGCGCCGAGGTGCTCGCCGAACCGCCGCCGTTCGGGGAGACGGTCCTCGCGGACGTGCCCCCCTCCCTCACCGCCGACGGCGCGATGCTGCCGTCGCCGGCCTCGCTCGAGCTCATCGGCCGGGCCACGGTCGAGTCGGTCCGGCTGCGATGGGCTCCGGTCCCGGGCGCGGCGGGCTACCTCGTCTACCGATCGACGTCGAGGCCGGGGGGGGACTACCTCGGGCTGCCGATGGGCGAGGTCGCGGCGGGCAACGTCGTCTCGTTCGAGGACGCGTTCAACCTGGAGCCCCGGACGTACTGGTACTCGGTGGTCGCGACGAACGGCGCCGAGTCCCACGCCGCCGCCACGATCGAGGTGACGCTCACGCCGGGCATCTCCCTCGTCGACGCCAAGGTCATCGACCCCACCGCGAAGCCGGGCGACTTCGTCTCCCGGCCGCTGCGCCCGTTCGGCACCGACTTCCTCGGCCGGGACGTCCTCGCGCGCCTGATGAGCGGGGCGCGGGTGTCGCTCTTCATCGGCTTCGCCGCCCCGCTCGTCTACACGCTCCTCGGCATCCTCCTCGGGGGCATCGCCGGGTACTTCGGCGGAAAGGTGGACCACTGGGTCATGCGGTTCACCGACTTCGTCCTGGCCCTGCCGTTCCTGCTGTTCATGATCCTCTTCAAGGTCGCGTTCGGCTCCGGCCCGGGCGAGAGCGGAATCGGCCCGATGCTCGTGGCGATGATCGTGCTCGCCTGGACCGGCGCGGCGCGGCTCACCCGCGGGCAGGTGCTGCAGCTTCGCGAGCAGGAGTTCGTGCAGGCGTCCCGGCTCCTCGGCGCGCGCCCCACCTACCTGATCCTCCGCCACCTGCTCCCGAACACGCTCGGCGTCATCCTCGTGTCGCTCACCTTCGCGATCCCGAGCGCGATCTTCGCCGAGGCGTTCCTCTCCTTCATCGGCATGGGGGTCGCCCCGCCCACCGCGTCGTGGGGCTCGATGTGCAACGACGGGATCAAGACGTTCCTCGTCTACCCGCACGAGTTCCTCTTCCCCGCGGCGGCGATCAGCGTGACGGTGCTCGCCTTCAACCTGCTCGGCGACGGGCTGCGTGACGCGCTCGATCCGCGGATGAGGTCGGTCGAATGAGCCTGCTCGCGCTCCGCGACCTCCACGTCGAGTTCTCCACGTACGGCGGGGTGGTGAAGGCCGTCCGCGGCGTCTCGCTCGAGGTCGAGCGCGGCCGGACCCTCGCGGTGGTGGGGGAGTCGGGGTGCGGGAAGTCGGTCACCTTCCAGGCGGCGATGGGGCTCATCCCCTCTCCGCCCGGGCGCGTGACCCACGGCTCGGTCCGCTTCGACGGCCAGGAGCTCGTCGGCGCGACCGTCACCGCGCTGAACCGCGTCCGTGGCAAGGACGTCGGGATGATCTTCCAGGACCCGATGACCTGCCTCAACCCGACCATGAAGGTCGGGCGGCAGATCACCGAGGCGCTGCGCTTCCACGAGGGGCTCTCGACCGGCACCGCCCGGGCGCGCGCGATCGAGTTGCTCGAGCGGGTCCGCATCCCCGAGGCGGGCATGCGCGTCGACCACTACCCGTTCCAGTTCTCCGGGGGCATGCGCCAGCGCGTGATGATCGCGATGGCGATCGCCTGCCGCCCGAAGCTCCTCGTCGCGGACGAGCCGACGACCGCGCTCGACGTGACGGTTCAGGCGCAGATCCTCGATCTGCTCCGCGACCTGCAGCGCGAGGCGGGGATGGCGATCGTCCTCATCACCCACGACCTCGGCGTGGTGGCGCAGATGGCCGACGAGGTCGCGGTGATGTACGGCGGCCAGATCGTGGAGCGCGGCACCGTCGACGACGTCTTCTACCGGTCCGCCCACCCGTACACGCTCGGCCTCAAGCAGGCGATGCCGTCCGACGCCGAGGGGCCGCGGGCGCGCCTCGAGCCCATCGAGGGCAGCCCGCCCGACCTCTTCAGCCCGCCCCCCGGCTGCGCCTACTTCGATCGATGCCCGTGGGCGATGAAGGCGTGCGGCCCCGAGCTGCCTCCGCTCTGGCCGGTGCAGCCCGGCCACGCCGCGAGGTGCTGGCTCCACCACGAGGCGGCCACGCCGCGCCGCCCGCCCGCGCTCTTCCGCGGCACGCTCATGCCGGGGAGCGCCGCGTGACCGCGCCGTCGACCGTCGCGACGCCGTCGCCGGGTGCGGGACCGGCGCCCCTCCTCGACGTGCGCGGGCTCTCGCGCCACTTCGAGCTCGGCCGCGGCCGCGTGCTCCAGGCGGTGGACCGGGTGAACCTCGCGATCGGCGAGCGCGAGGTGCTCGGCCTCGTAGGCGAGTCGGGCTGCGGGAAGTCCACCCTCGGGCGGACCATCGTCGGGCTTAACGACAAGACCGCGGGCGAGGTGGCCTACCGCGGCGAGGTCCTGCCGCGCCGCTACGCTGCCTCGGACTTCCGCCGCTGGGCGCGGAAGGTCCAGATGATCTTCCAGGACCCGACCTCCTCGCTGAACCAGCGGATGACGCTCCGGGAGATCGTCGCCGAGGGGCCGCGCCTCCACGGGATGTGGCGCCGCGCGGAGGTGCCGGCGCGGGTGGGGGCGTGGCTCGAGCGCGTCGGGCTGTCGCCGGACCACATGTCGCGCTACCCGCACGAGTTCTCGGGCGGACAGCGGCAGCGGATCGGGATCGCGCGCGCCCTCGCCCTCGAGCCCGAGCTCGTGATCTGCGACGAGCCGATCTCCGCGCTCGACGTCTCCGTCCAGGCGCAGGTCGTGAACCTGCTCGCGGACCTCAAGGCGACGATGGGGCTCACGCTCCTCTTCATCGCCCACGACCTCTCGATGGTCCGCTACGTCTCGGACCGGACCGCGGTGATGTACCTCGGGCGGATCGTCGAGCTCGGCAGGGCGGACGACGTCTTCTTCCGGCCGCTCCATCCGTATACCCGCTCGCTCATCGCGTCGAACCCGGAGGCGGACCCGGAGCGCGAGCGCCGGCGCGTGCGCGGCGGCCCGCCCGGCGAGATCCCGTCGCCGGTGAACCTCGCGCCGGCTTGCCGGTTCGCGGGGCGCTGCCCGTTCGCGGCCCCGGTCTGCCGCGAGAAGGATCCGGAGTGGCGCGAGGTCGAGCCGGGCCGGTTCGTCGCCTGCCACATGCTCGATCCCGCGAGCGGGCATCCGGGGCCGGTCGCGCCTTACTAGACCTGCCCGCGCCGGAGGATCGCGATCGCGCCCGCCGTGGCGGCGACGCTCGCGACCACCGCCGCGAGGACGAGCGCCGCCTGGGCGAGGGTCCGCGCCGGGCCCGGCGGCCAGGTCACGACCGCGCCGAGGAACGCGTAACCGACCTGCGACGGGATCGTGCCGACGAGGGTCCCGAGCGCGAACTGCGCGAGCGTCGTCGGCGTGGCGCCGAACGCGAAGTTGAGGAACGAGAACGGCATGGCGGGCGCGAGCCGCAGGACGAGGACGAGCCGGAGCCCGCCCCGGCCGATCGCCCGTACCGCCCGCGCGACGCGCCCGCTCCCGATCGCGAAGGCGTGCGGGTGGCGCGCGACGAAGCGGCCCACGAGGAACGCGCACGCGCTCGAGAGGACGATCGAGGGGACGCCGAGTGCCGCGCCCCCGAGCGTCCCGTAGGTCGCCCCGGCGGCGATGGTGACCGGCGCGAGCGGGAGCGCGAGCAGCGCCCCCACCACGTACGCGGCGACGTAGACGAGGACCCCCCACCCCCCGAGGCCGCGCGCGGCCGCGAGGAAGGCGGGGATCCGCTCGTGGAGCGAGAGCGCGTTCGCGAGGACGAGGACGACCGCGAGCAGCGCCGCGCCGGTGGCCACGCGCCTGCGGTGATCCCGCGCTCTCCCGAGGAGCTCACCGGAGGAGCCGGCCGGGTCCGTCGGTGCCCCCTACTTCGCCTCGATGTACCCGTCGGCCGTGAGCATCTCTGCCGTGAGGATCGCGCCGCCCGCTGCGCCGCGCACCGTGTTGTGCGAGAGCGAGACGAACCGGAAGTCGAAGAGCGCGTCCGGGCGGAGCCGGCCGATGGTGACGCCCATCCCGTTCCCGCTGTCGCGATCGAGCCGCGTCTGCGGACGGGCGTCGTCCTCGAAGTAGGTGAGGAAGGGCTTCGGCGCCGACGGCAGCCCCATCTTCTGGGGCTTCGGCACCCAGCTCCGCCACAGCTCGATCACCTCCGCCTTCTCCGGCTTGCGGTCGAACGAGACGAACGCGGCGGCCAGGTGGCCGTCGCTCGCCGGCACCCGGATGCACTGGGCGGTGATGATCGGGTCCTTCGCCTTCTCGATCTTGCCGCCGGAGAGGGAGCCCCAGATCTTCATCGGCTCCTGCTCGGACTTCTCCTCCTCCCCCTTGATGAAGGGGATGAGGTTGTCCACCATCTCCGGCCACGTCTCGAACGTCTTCCCCGCGCCGGAGATCGCCTGGTAGGTGCAGACCGCGATCCGCTTCGGCCCGAACTTCAGGAGCGGGTGGAGCGCCGGGACGTAGCTCTGGATCGAGCAGTTCGGCTTCACGGCGATGAACCCGCGCTTCGTGCCGAGCCGCTTCCGCTGCGCCTCGAGGACGCCGGCGTGCTCGGGGTTCACCTCCGGGATCATCATCGGCACGTCGGGGGTGGACCGGTGCGCGGAGTTGTTCGAGATGACCGGCGTCTCGGCCTTGGCGTAGTCCTCCTCGAGCTTCGCGGTCTCCTCCTTCGACATGTCGACCGCGCAGAAGACGAAGTCCACCTGCCCGGCGATCTCCTTCACGTCGGACGCGTTCTTCACGACGAGCCCGGAGATCGCGGAGGGGATCGGCGACTTGAGCGCCCAGCGGCCCTTCACCGCGTCCGCGTACTTCTGCCCGGCCGAGTTGGCGCTCGCGGCGAGCAGCGTCACGTCGTACCAGGGGTGGTTCTCGAGCAGGGCGAGGAAGCGCTGACCGACCATGCCGGTCGCGCCGAGGACCCCGACCTTCAGCTTCTTCTGGGACATCTCTCCTCCGAGCGCGGGCCCCGCGGGGCTCCGAAAAGGCCCGGTACGATAGCACGGCCGTCGCGGTGCGGCAGGAGGGTCAGTAAAAGACCGTTTCCAGCGCGAGCCCCTGCGGCGGCGCGGTCGGCCCGGCCGCCTTGCGGTCGCGGCCGGCGAGGAGGGCGGGCAGGGAGCCCGGCGCCCGCTTCCCCTGCCCCACCTCGACGAGCGTCCCGACGACGTTGCGCACCATGTGCTTCACGAACGCGGTCGCCTCGAACACGAGCTCGATCCGCCCGCCCGGCTCACCGAGCACCTCGAGGCGGCGCAACTCGCGCACCGCGTGGTCGCACGCGCAGTCCGCCGCCTGGAAGGCCGCGAAGTCGTGGCGGCCGACGAGGTGCGCGGCCGCCTCCCGCATCGCGGCGACGTCGAGTCGCGTGAAGAGCTGCCACGCCTGCGCGCGGCCGAGCGGCGAGCGGGTCTCGACGTTCTCGATGACGTAGCGGTAACGCTTCCCGCGCGCGGACCGGCGCGCGTCGAAGCCGTCGGGCTCGATCGAGGCGGCGCGCACCGCGACGTCCCCGGGGAGGAGCGCGTTCATCCCCTTCACGTAGGCGGAGAGAGGGAGCGGCCGCTCCTCGGGGAAGGAGGCGACCTGCCCCCGCGCGTGGACCCCGGCGTCGGTCCGCCCGGCGGCGGTGACGCGGCGGGGCGCCTTGTGGAGCGCCTCGAGCGCGCGCTCCACCTCAGCCTGGATCGAGGGGCCGTTCGGCTGGACCTGCCAGCCGACGTAGCGGGTCCCGTCGTACTCGAGCACGAGCTTCACGACCGGCACGGCGGGAAGGTAGCACGCGGCGCGCTGCCGTTCAGGCGCAGGCGCGGCGGCGTGTGCACGGTTTGACCCCGCCGCGCGGGCCGCGCTATAGGCCGTTCAGCTTGAAGGACCAGGCCATCCTCGCGCAGCTCGACGCGACCGCGGAGCGGGGCATCCGGCCCGAGCGCGCCAAGGCGGCGCTCGCCGACGTGCCAGCGCTGCCGGAGACGCTCCTCGCGCTCGAGGAGCAGCTCACCCGCGCCACCGACGACGCGGAGGAGAAGCTGAAGGGGGCCGCCCGCCACCTCGTCTCGGCGGGCGGGAAGCGGATCCGCCCCATGGTGACGCTCCTCGCGTGTGGCGCGTGCGGGGGGGAGCTCCGGGCCGCGATTCCCTACGCCGTCGCCGCGGAGCTCACCCACTCGGCGACCCTCCTCCACGACGACGTCATCGACGACGGGCCGATCCGGCGGGGGCAGCCCGCCTCGCGCGTCATCTGGGGAAACGCCGTCTCCGTCCTCTCCGGCGACTGGCTCCTCACCCGCGCGCTCGAGCTCGTCTCCGAGCAGCCCGCGAGCCGCGCCGCGCTCGGGCCGCTCCTCGCGACGATGCGTCGCCTGGTCGAGGGCGAGGTGCTTCAGCTCTCGCTCCGGGGCACGTTCGCCGCGAGCGAGCAGGACTACCTCGCCGTCGTCGTCGGGAAGACCGCGTCGCTCTTCGGCTGGGCCGCCGCCGCGGGCGCGTGGGCCGCCGGGATGGACGGGAAGGTCCCGGCCGCGCTCGTGCGCTTCGGCGAGGGCATCGGGATCGCGTTCCAGCTCGTGGACGACGCGCTCGACTACGCCGCCGACCCGGCCCTGCTCGGGAAACAGCTCGGCACGGACCTCCTCGAGGGGAAGGCGACGCTGCCGCTCATCCGCGCCTGCGAGGCGCAGCCCGGGCTGCGCGAGCGGCTCCGCGCGCTCGTGGACGGCACGGCCGACGGCGTCGCGGTCGCGGACGAGGTGATCGACGCGGTGAAGCGCGTCGGCGGGGTGGATGCGGCGCGCGCGATGGCGCGCGAGCACACCGCCACCGCGATGGCGGCGCTCCAGGAAGTGCCGGACGGCGCCCACCGCCGGGCGCTGCACGAGGCGGCGGTCTCGCTCACCGAGCGGGCGTTCTGATCCAGCGCGGGGACGCTCGGGCCTCGCCCTCGCGCCCCCTAAACCCCAGCGTGATCCGGCAGAGCCTCATCCGGCTCCGCCTGCGCTCGTGGGCGCCCCGAGCCGCGCCCCCATCGACAGGACGAACGTCCCCGCCACGCCGAGCGCCACCGCGGCGCCGAGCGCGAGCGCCAGCGCACCGCCAGGGAGCTCGAGCGACGGCAGGACGAGCAGGAACCGCTCGCCCCACAGCCCGAGCAGGATCGTCCCCGCGCCGAGCGCGAGCGTCGCGCGCCGCCGCTTGAGCCGCTCCGAGAACAGGAGCCAGAAGGGCCAGGCGAAGACCGCGACGAGCACCGCCGCGGTGACCGGCTTCCACGGACCGCTCCAGCGGCGCAGGAGGACGGCCGCCTCCTCCGGCACGTTCCCGTACCAGGTCGGCAGGAAGAGCGCCCAGAGCAGGTAGCTCCACACCACGATGAAGCCGAAGAGGAGCTTCCCGATGTCGTGGCGCAGGTCCGGGCCGGAGACGTCGCGGAGCGCCGCGAGGAGCGCCACCCATGCGAGCCCGGAGAGGAACGCGCCCAGGAAGTAGTAGGCGGGCACGACCGTGAAGGGCGGACCCTCGGAGAGCGCCATCACGAGGTCGTGCGCCCAGACCGAGAGGCCCACCACGTACCCGAGGACGTAGACGACCGCGGCGCCGCGGACCCTCCCCGGCTCCGCGTCCGGCGCGCGCGCGGTGGCGACGAAGCGGGCGCCGAGCGCGAACACGAGCGCCGCGGAGAGGACGAGGCGCACCGCCGCCGGCGCGACCGGTGCGCCGTGGACCAGCACCGCGCGGGCCGCGATGACCACGACGAGGAGGGCCGAGGCGGGGACGAAGAACGCCGCGCCGGCCTCGGCGAGCGGCACGATCGGCCGCGCCCACCCGCCGTGCGCGATCCGGAGGGCGGCCGCGAGCGCCACGCTGCCGGCGGAGAGGCCCGCGAAGAAGAGCCAACTCGCGACGAGCGCCGCCGCGGCGGTCGGGGCGAGGCCGAACGCGAGCGCGGCGACGACCGCGAGCGCCCCGAGCACGGCGGCGGCGAGGGCGAGCCGCGCGGCGGTCGCGCCGACCCCCGCGGTGATGCGCGCCTGGAGCGTCATGGCTTCCCCTCGGGCGGCGGCGGCGGGACGGTCACGACCGGGCTCGTGCGCTGGATCTCCCGGACCCACTGGACGAGGTCCCAGCGGTCGGCGGGGGTGAGCCCCTCGATCGCCGGCGGCATCGCCTTCCCGCCGTAGCTCACCGTGCCCCAGATGAACCCGTCGGTCCGCTCGCGCACCTTCACGTAGGCGAGGTCGGGCGCCGGCGGGAAGAACCTCGAGACGGGTCCGCCGCCGCGGCCGTCGGGGCCGTGGCACGGCGCGCACCGCGCGGCGAAGAGGATCTTGCCGCGAGCGAGCGAGGTGGTCGTCACCGGGACCGGATCGGCGAGCTGCTCGGTGTCGTCGCGGCTCTCGTAGCGCGGCGTGGCGCCGAGCGCGACGGAGCGCTCGGGCTCGGGGCGAGGCGCCTGCTGCGGCCGGATCGACGGCTGGTACCACATGTCCGTGCGCCAGTCGTTCGAGCAGCCCGCCGCGAGGGCCGCCGCGGCGAGCGCGGCCGCGAGCGGCCGGGCCGTGCTGCGCGCGCTAGCCGACACGCCGGACCTCCTCCGCGCCCGCGTCCCGGAGGGCCTGCTCCGCGGCGGCAGGATCCCCGACGACGAAGAGCGCGACGCGCGCGGGATCGACCGGCACGCCGGCCGGGAAGGAGGCCGCGCGCCCTCCCACGAAGGTGCCGACGGCGACCGCCGCGAGGTTCGCGAGCGAGCCGATGAGCACCGTGAGCTCGAAGATCACGATCACGAACGGGGGCCACGAGACGATGGGCTTCCCGCCGGTGACGAGCCTCCACGAGAGCGAGGTGCCGGCGGTGAGCGCGATCCCGCCGAGGAGCCCGACGAGCGCGCCGGGGAAGGTGACCCACTGGAGCGGGCTCCGCGGCCGCCCGAGCGCCGCCACCACCGCGGGGAACGGGGCGGGCATGGACGCGCGGACGGAGTGCCCGCGCTCGCGGAGGCGGAGGACGGCGCGCGCGGCGTCCGCGGGCTCCGCGAAGGTGCCGAGGGCGCCGCGGTCAGGCATGGCTCCCCTCCGCCGGGCCGTCGGGTCCGTGGGCGCCGTGGCCCGCCGCGTCCTCCTTCAGCTCGGCGATCGAGACCGGCGGGAGGAGCTTCAGCCCGACGAGGAACAGGAAGAAGAACCAGCCGAACGCGCCGAAGGTCATCGCCCACTCCACCCAGGTCGGCACGTACACCCGCCAGTCGAACGGGAGCCGGTCGTGCGCGAGCGAGGTCACGACGATGTTGAACCGCTCGAGCCACATCCCGACGTTGATCGCGAGGCAGATGAGGAGCAGCGACCAGGTGGTGGTGCGGACCTTGCGGACGAGGAGGAGCAGCGGCCCGCCGCAGTTGAAGGTCACCATCGTCCAGAACACCGGCGCGTAGGGGCCGGTCATCCGGTAGAGGAAGGTGCTCCGCTCCGGATCCGACGCGGGCTCCCCGGCCGCGAGCACGAGCTCCGTCGCGTACGAGTAGGTGACGATGAGCCCGGTGAAGATCACGAGCCGCGCGAGCATGTCGAGGTGCCGCGCCGTGATGAGGTCCTCGAGCCGGAACGCCCGCCGGAGCGGGACGAGGATGGTGATCACCATCGCGACGCCCGAGAGGATCGCGCCCGCCACGAAGTACGGGGGGAAGAGGGTCGAGTGCCAGCCGGGCGTGACCGACACCGCGAAGTCCCAGGAGACGACGCTGTGGACCGAGACCACGAGCGGCGTCGCGAACGCCGCGAAGAACAGGTAGGCGCGGGTGTAGTGGCGCCACTGCTCGTCGGTGCCGCGCCAGCCGAAGGCGAGCAGGCGGTAGAGCCCGCGGCGCCAGCCGGTCGCCCGGTCGCGCAGCGCGGCCGCGTCCGGCGCGACGCCCACGAGGAGGAACACCGTCGAGACGATGAGGTACGTCGAGATCGCGAAGACGTCCCAGATGAGCGGCGAGCGGAAGTTGATCCAGAGCTCGCGCTGGTTCGGGTACGGGAGGAGCCAGTGCGCGAGCCAGGGTCGCCCGAGGTGGAGGATCGGGTAGAGCCCCGCGGTCATCACCGCGAACACCGTCATCATCTCCGCGACGCGGTAGACCGCGGTGCGGAACCGGGCGCGGAAGAGGAAGAGGATCGCGCTGATGAGCGTGCCGGAGTGGGCGATGCCGACCCAGAAGACGAAGTCGGTGATGAGGTTCCCCCACATCCCCGGCCGCTCGAGGCCGGTCCAGTGGAGCCCGGTGCGCACGACGAGCGAGTACGCCCACGCCCCGAAGGCGAAGACGCCGCCGGACACGGCGAGGGCGAGCCAGTAGAGGGGGCCGGGCGGGCCGTGCGCGGCGCGGACGGTGTCCTCGATGGACCGGAACGTCGCGGCGTTGCTCACGACGGTTCCTCCTCTCGCACGCGGGCGAGGTAGGTGATCGCGGGCAAGGTCCCGAGGTCCTCGAGCGCGCGGAAGGCGCGGCGGTCCCGCGCGACCTGGCTCACCCGCGAGGCAGGATCGTTCGCGTCGCCGAAGGTGATCGCCTGGGCCGGGCAGGACTGGGCGCAGGCGGGGACGATCTCGCCGTCGCGCACCGGACGCTGCTCGTCGCGAGCGCGGCCCTCGGCGAACCGGATCCGCTGGACACAGAAGGTGCACTTCTCCATCACGCCGCGGGAGCGGACGGTGACGTCGGGGTTGAGCTGCATGTCGAGCGGCCGCTCGAACTGCGCGTCGCGCCAGTTGAAGGTCCGCACCTTGTACGGGCAGTTGTTGGAGCAGTACCGGGTCCCGACGCAGCGGTTGTAGATCTGGGCGTTCAGCCCCTCCGGCGTGTGGTAGGTCGCGTAGACTGGGCAGACCGGCTCGCAGGGCGCGTTCGTGCAGTGCTGGCAGAGCATCGGGAGGAGCCGCACGTCGAGGGCCCCGCCGGGCTCGTCGCCGAGGTACCGCTCCATCCGGATCCAGCCCATGTAGCGGCCCTGCTCCGCCGCCTCGGGGCCCATCACCGGCACGTTGTTCTCCGCGAAGCAGGCGACCACGCACGCCTCGCAGCCGGTGCACCGGTCGAGGTCGATCGCCATCGCCCAGCGGTGCTCGGGGTGGGCGGGCTCCGGATACATGCGCGCCGAGAGGTCGGGGCGCGGCGGAGACGGCTCGGCCCTCGTGACCACCGGCACGACGTTTCGCCCGTGCTGGTACGGGCTCCCCTCGAGGAGCGGGAGGCGCGCGCGCTTCCCGGCGCGGGCGACGGTCGCCCGGACGCCCGCGAAGGCGAGCGCGCCCGAGACGGGATCGAGGGTCGCGGGGAGGAGCGCCGCGGCCTCGGCCCCGAGCGGGAGGGCCACCGCATCGTCGCGGATGCCGGGGAAGACGTAGACCGGGACGTCGGCGTGGCCGGCGGCGGTGGTGACGGTGGCGAGCTCGCCGGTCGCGACGCCGAGCCGCTGGGCGGTGGCGGGCGAAAGCTCGAGCCAGGCGGTCCACGACACGCTCGAGAGGGTGTCCGGCACCTCGCGCAGCCAGGGCAGGTCGGCGCGCCCGTCGCCACGGAGCGCGGTCGGGAAGGCGACGAGGTCGAGCGCGCCGCCGCCCTCGGCGGCGCGAGGGGCGCCCGGCGCGAGGAACCGCCCCGCCGCCTCGATGCGGAGGGCGGGCGCGACCGCGGCGGGCGGGGGCGCCCAGAGGCCGCCGTGCTCGCGCGCGGCGCGGAGCTCCGCCGCCGGGTCGGCGGGCAGCCCGGCCCCGGGGGCGCGCAGGCTCGCGACGCGCTCGCCGGCGCGCGTCATCACGAGGTCGTAGGGATCGGTCGAGGCGAGCTTCGCCGGCGTGGGGAGCTGTGCGCCGACCTCCGCGAGCACCTGGATCGCCTGCCGGGTGTCGGCGAGCGGCGTCATCACCGGCTGGAGCAGGTTCAGGACCCCGGCGCGCGGCGCGACGTCGCCGAAGGACTCGAGCGGGTGGTGGTCGGGGAGGACCAGGCGCGCGAGGGGGGTGGTCGCGTCGGGACGCCGCGCGAAGGACGCGAGGAGCGGCACCTTCGCGAGCGCCGCCGGGGCGCCGAGCGCGACGGGGAGGAGCCCGGCGGGATCGACGCCGTGCACGAGCAGCACGTCCACCTCGCCACGCGCGCAGTCGTCGAGGAGCGCACGCACCTCCGCCATGGAGGAGGGGGCGTCCTCGTCGCCTCCCTGCCCGTAGCGCAGCGTGCGGCCAAGGTTCCCGAGCACCGAGTTGAGGACGAGCGCGAGCGCGGCGAGGCGGGTCGCGTCCGCGCCCTGGCTCTGCGGCCCGGGGGCGAGGACCGCCGAGGGGCGGCGCAGGACGAGCTCGCGCCCGAGCCGCTCGACCTCGCCCCACGGCACGCCCGCGCGGGACGCGAGGTCGGCGGTTGAGATTGCGGAGAGCCTCGGCCAGAGCGCGCGCGCCTCCTTCGAGCGGCCGGTCTCCACGGCGGGGTCGGCGGCGACGCGCAGGAGCCCGAGGACCACGTCGGCTTCGCCCCCGCTCCGTGCGCGGAGCCAGCGATCCGCGGAGACGCCGGTGAGCGAGAGCCGCGGGCCGACCCAGGTGAGGCGCGTCCGCTCGCCCGCGCGCGTCCGGCCGTCCGCGAGCTGTCGCGCGAGCTCGACCGGGGAGCCCCAGGTCTCGAGGAAGTCCGCGCCGAGCGCCACGACCGACCGCGCCTCGGTGAGATCCACGATCGGGAGCTCGGCGCGTCCGAGGAGCGCGGCGCCTGCGGCCCGGAGCGGCCCCGGATCGAGCAGGTCGAGGACGACGCGGTCTTGCGGCCGCGCGCCCGCTGCCGCGAGGAGGGCGCGCTGCACCGCGCCCGCCGTCCCCGGCTCCGGCGCGGTGAGCATGCGCACCCGCCCCGGCCCCTTCGCAGCCGCGGCGACGATCGCCTTCGCGAGGTCCGCCTCCGCCTCCTCCCAGGAGACCGGCGCGGCCGGGCCGCCGCCGGCGCGCCGGAGCGGACCTTTGAACCGCTCCGGATGGTAGAGCGCCTGGATCGCCGCCTGGCCCCGCGCGCAGAGCGCGCCGCGCCCGACGGGATCCTCCGGGTTCCCCTCGAGCTTCACCGCGCGCCCCTCCCGCGTCCGGGCGGTCACGCCACAGCCGGCGCCGCACTCGCGGCAGGCGGTCCGGTAGAACGTCGGCTTCCCCGGCACGACGTCGTCGGGCGGGACGAGGTACGGCACGATCCGCTGGATCGCCGGCTTCGGCGAGCAGCCCGCGGCGACGCCCGCGGCGCCTGCGCCCCCCACGATGCGGAAGAAGGACCTTCGGCCGAGCGGCCACTCGCTGGGATCGCGCAAGGCGCCTCACTTGTGGCAGGTGACGCAGTCGGTGAGCCGTGCGCGCCCCGCCTGCTCCCGCTGCTTCCGGTGGTGGCACTCGAGGCACCAGCCCATGGTGAGCGGCGCCACCTGCCGGACGACCTCCATCTGCTCGACGGGGCCGTGGCAGTCCTGGCAGCGCATGCCGGACCGGACGTGGCGCTCGTGCGTGAAGAAGACGTGATCGGGGAGGCGGTGGACCCGGGTCCACTCGATCGGCTTCCCCTCGCGCAGGAGCGGCCCGAGCGCCTTGAGCTCCCGGTCGAGCGCCGGGTTCGCCGGGTCCTCCTTCACGAACTTGTGGCAGCCAAAGCAGCGCGCCATCGAGGGGATCCCCGCGACCGTGCTCCGCTCGGCGTAGACGTGACATGAGGTGCACCCGATGGTCGCGTCCGTCGCGTGCACCTTGTGGCTGAAGCGGATCGGCTGCGCGGGCCCCGCCGGTTCGGCGGCGAGGACCCGGACGGCCGCGAGCGCGGCCGCGACGGCGAGGGCGCGCAGCGGGATCACCCGTGCGCCCTAGCGCTTCAGCGAGAAGTCCACCTTGGCCGCCTTGCCGGCCTCGACCGTCACGGGCTTGTCGGGCGCCTTGAGGTGCGAGTTCCAGACCGCGAGCTTGTAGGTCCCCGGCGGCACGTCCTTGATGGCGTAGTGCCCCTTCGCGTCCACCGCGGCGGCGAGGTGGCTCGGCGCGACGTAGATGAACGCGAGCATCTCCGGGTGGATCGAGCAGAGCTGGGTGTACGCGCCCTCCTGGTCGAACACGTGGGTGCGGTCCTCGTTCGGCTTGAAGGTGCCGAGGTTGTAGGCCTCGCCGTCCGGCGAGTAGACGTTGTGCGCGACGGTGTCGTGGTTCAGGAACTTCACCGTGTCGCCTTTCGCCACGACGAGGACCTTGGGTTGGAACTTGAGGGCCTTCTGGTCCATCGAGACCGTCCGCGGGGCGGCGGGCGGCTTCGCGTCCTTCAGGTAGACGACCGTCTCCTCCGCGTACTTCGCGGGCACGACGTCGACTTTCCCGCCGATCGAGCCCGCCTGGGCGGCGGCCCGGGAGCCGGCGAGGAGGACCGCGGTGGCGACCGCGAGGCGATGCAGGTTGGGGCTTCCCATGTGGTCTCCAGGGTGTGGGCTCGGTCCGGGCTCACATCGCCCAGGCGAGGAACAGCGTGATGGACTCGACCTCGTTCAGCTTCGCGCCAGGGTTCGCCGTGTCCTTCGGCGACGCGACGAAGTTGCCCCAGTCGGCGTTGCCGCCGGCCCAGCCGAGCCCCGTGCTGGACGAGGGGTCTTGAGCGAACCC
>DASWCJ010000248.1:0-9631 GCA_036390155.1 Anaeromyxobacter sp. | reverse complement strand
TGGCAGTGCACCTCGGCGCAGAGCATGAACGGGTCGGTCAGGTGCCGGGTGCCGATCTGCGCGAGCACGTTCGAGCGGGCGGTGACCGCCTGGGCCTTGAGGGCCTCGACGTGCGACGAGGGCGGCATCTCGCTCGGCACGAGGCCGCGGAGCAGCTCCTCGAGCTCGACCCCGTGGACCGCGGTGAGCGCGCCGCGGGCGTCGAGCGTCACGTAGAGGCGCCCCCGGTAGGCCCGGTCCTCTCGCGCGCGCGCGGTCGGGCTCCGGTCGTGCTCGACTCCCTCCACGACGAAGCCCGCGTCCCCCGCGACCTCGACCCAGAGCGCGGCGTCGGCCTCGCCGAGCGGGGCGCCGCCCGGCGCCGCGAGCACGAGCGTGCCGCGCGGAGGCGCCACCACCTCCGCGTGGAGCGCGGGGCGCGCGCCCGACGGTTCGCGCAGCGCTTCGGCGGCACGGCGCGCGCCGTCCTCGGTCCCGTCGCTCGCCCCGAGCAGGAGCTCCCGCCGGTTGTCCACGACCCGCCCGCCGATGCCGTAGACCGCGCCCACGGTCCGGGCGAGCACGAGCACGCCGCGCGCCTCGAGCGCCCGCCGCACGGGCTCGAGCCGCTCGCGCTCCGCCCAGGCGGCGTCGGCGAGCAGCGGGTGGTGCACGATCGCCGCCGGCGCGGTGCCGCGCGCACGCACCGAGAGGCGCGCGCCGGCGGGGATCTCGACGGTGCTCCCGCCGCGCAGCACGACCCGGGCCGAGCCGCGCGGCCGGAACACGATCTCGCGCTGTCCCTCCATGAGCCGGATCGAGACGAGCGGCTCGCCGCGGCTCGAGAAGTCGAGCCGGTGGCCCCAGAGCACCTCGAGCGGATCCGAATGTTCGGAGGCGCCGGGCGGCGCGAGGGGCGGCGCGATCGGCGGGAGCTGGGGCGGGGGGAGCGGCGGCGGGAGGCCCGCGGCGGCGCCCGGGCCGATGGTCGAGACCGCGCCGGGCTCCGGAGCGACGGCGGTCGTGCCGGCCTCGTCGAGTCCGGGCTCCGGCGCGGCGGTCTCGGCGATGGAAGCGGCCAGCTCGGGCTCGGCGTGCGCGGGAGCGGGCTCCGTAACCGGCGGGGGCGGCCGGGCGGTGAGGCAGGCCGCGAGCGCCAGCGCGGCGAGCGCCGAGAGGCGCGGGGCCGCACCGCTTCGCCGGGAGGGCTCCGCCGGACCTCTCACGACCGCAGTCGCGCGTCCTTCTCGGCGGCGAGCCGTTCGAGCTCCGCCGCGGCGCGCTCGCTGTCGTCCGGCGTCGAGTGCGGATCGCGGAGGACCGCGACCGCGCGCGCCATCGCGTCTCGGTCGACCGCCTCTCGATCCCGGATCGCGTCCACCATCGTCGCGACGGCGTCGGCGAGATCGACGAGGAGGTCGTGGTCCCTCAGCGGACGCGGTCGCGTGTAGTTCCCCTCCCCGACCTGCGTGCAGGTCCGCCGGATGGCGAAGGCGGGGCCCGCGATGCGGTGGGTGATGACCACCGACGCGCCGAGGAGACAGAGGAGGACCAGCACCAGGATCACCGACACCTGGACGATCCGCCACCGGTCCTCGGTCGCGAGCGCGGCCGCGACCTCGGGCGCCGCGAGCGCCACCACCTCGCTCGTCTCGCGGTAGGCGGTCCACAGGTGCCAGCCGAGGCCGAGGGAGAGGGCCACGGCGAAGGCGAGCAGGTAGCTCGCGAGCTTCAGCTGCATCCCGGTGTCGAGGAGGTAGTTGCGGACGTGCCGCTTGAACTTGCGGTGCTCCGCCGTCGCCTCGCCAACGGGCGCGGGAGTTTCCGGCGGGGCGCCGGCAGGACGGGGTGCGGAGGCGGGTTCCATGTGACCCTTCCCCCCCCTTTTACCTCTCTCCGAGCTTTGCTGCGAGATCCTCGCAGAGCGTCTTGGCGGCGGCCTCGAGCGCCCTGGCGGAATAGGCCGGGATCTTGGCGTCCGGGATGACCCCGGTCGCGGAGAGCTTCGCGCCGCTCTCCAGCATCGCGGCCATCTTCCCGTCGTCGTCGACGGCGACGAGCGTGGCCTTCACGGCGATGGTCGTCTTCCCGCCGTGCGCGTCCACGTCGAGCTTCATCACCGAAGGCTTCAGCACCACCCCACCCCGGTCCACGACCGCGAAGCCGCGCCCCTTGAGCTGGGCGGCGATCGCCTGCCGGAGCGCGTCGCGGGTCGCGGCGCTGCCCGCGCCGCGGGTCTCCTCGATCGAGAACGCGAGGGGCCCGAGGTCGTCGAGCGCCCTGCGCGCCGCCTTCCGGACGGCGTCGTCGGGATCCGCCTCCGACGCGGCGCGGAGCGTGGGCCGGGCGGAGCGGTCGCGGATCTTCCCGAGCGCGGTCACCGCCGCGAGCCGGACCGCGGACGCGTCGTCCCCGGCGACGGCCTCGCGCAGCGCCGCGACCGCGTCGACGGCGCCCCGCTGCCCGAGGACGACGGCCGCCTGGGTCCGGACCTTCAGCGAGGAGTCCTTGCGGAGCGCGCGGACCGCGGCGTCGACCTGGCTCTCGCTCGCCGCGGCGACGAGCGCGGTGGCGAGGACGACGGAGGCGGCGAGGCGACTCATGTTCGCGAGACAGCTTATCGAACCCGGAGGGCGTCCGGGTGACCTCTCGCACGGCCGCCTGCTGCGCACCTCCGCTCACACGGGCGACGCGCGCATCACGTGCCCGGCCCCACGCCCGCTGGCCCGCCGGCGAGCGCCCTGAACGCGCGGTGCAGGGCGCGGGTGGTCGGCCCGGGCCGGCCGGACCCGACCGGCCCGCTTCCGAGCCGCGTGACCGGCAAGATCTCGCGCACCGTCGAGGTGATGAACACCTCGTCCGCCCCCTCGAGGTCCTCCGGCAGGAGCGGGACCTCCTCGACCGGCACCCCCGTTCGCCGCGCGAGGCGGAGCACCACCCCGCGGGTCACGCCCTCGAGGATGCCGGCCGCGATCGGCGGCGTCCGGAGCCGCCCGCGCGCGACCGCGAACACGTTCGACGACGAGCCCTCGGTCACGAACCCGTGCCCGTCGAGGAGCAGCGCCTCATGGGCCCCGGCGGCGCGTGCCTCGCGCACGGCGAGCACGTTCGGGAGATGGGCGCCGGTCTTGGCGGACGGGTCGACGGCGTCGGGCGCGGCGCGGCGGACGCCCACGATCGCGGCGGCGACGCCTTCGCGGTACGCCGCCGAGGGCGGGCCGGCGATCGGCTGCGCGACGACGAGCGCCACCGGATCCACCGCGAGCGCCGGGTCGAGCCCGATCTCACCCGCGCCGCGCGTCATCACCACGCGCAGGTAGCGCTCGCCCGCGTTCCAGGGCGCGGCCGCGGGATCGGGCCGGTCCCCGCCCCGCGACGCCTCGAGGACCCGCTCGATCTCTCGCGCCGTCCGCGCCGCATCCCATTTCAGCACGAGGCCGATCCGCTCGGCGGAGTGGCGCAGCCTCGCGAGGTGCGCCTCCTCCTCGAAGGGACGCCCGCCGTAGGTGCGGATGACCTCGTAGACGCTGTCGCCGTAGAGGAAGCCGCGGTCGAAGACGGAGATCCTCGCCTGGTCGGGGGGGAGGAGCGCGCCGTCGAGGTTCACCACCATCGCCATGAGGCGACGATAACCCCGCCAGCCGCGGGGCGCGCCCCCGGCGAGAGCCAGGGCCCGCCGGGGTTCGCCGATCGCGAGATCTCCGAGTGATCCCGGAGCATTTCTTGACGATCCGATCGCGGGTGATATCTCGGGGGGTGACCGCATGGAAGCGTCGATCGAGTGCACCCACTGCCGCGTCGTGATGACCTCGTGGTCGGCCCCGGGGAGCCCGATCCGCTACTACCAGTGCCCGTTCTGCACGCGCACCCACAGCTCCCTCTACGGCGAGGTGTTCCGCCGCCGCGCGGGCGCCCGCGTTCTGGACGCGCCGATGCGCGCCGGGCGCCCGACCGAGATCCCGATGCCGTCGGCGGAGGAGATGAGCTGGTCCCGCGTGAAGACCAGCGCCGCGCGCTGGTTCGCGCGGCTCGACGCGGACGAGCAGCGCTGCGCCACGGGGCGCGCGGCGCCCATCCGCCTCGTCGAGCGCGCCGCCGCGGACGACGTCCCCGAGCTCGATCCGGACGAGGTCCTCGAGGTCGCCCCGGCCGTCGCGCGGCGCGCGCGCTAGAGCTCCCCGTAACCGCCCTCGGCCACGCCCGGCCTCGTGGTCGTGGACCTGGTCGTGGACCTGGACGTGGACCTGGTCGTGGACGTGGACGTGGACCTCGACCTGGACCTCGACCTGGACCTCGACCTGGGGCCGGGTCGCGACTACGCAGCCCGCGCCGGCTTCAGCAGGTTGTGAGCTGCATCGCCGCAACCGCCATGAAGTCGATGCGGGTGCGGACTGCCCGAGCGATCCTTCGCGATGGGTAGACCCCCTGCGTGTACGCGTACAGCAGCAGCGCCGCCATCATCGTCTGATCCCTCACCGACGGCGGCAGCAACCACGCCTGCTCCACCCGTCAAGGTCGAGGACCAGGTCCAAGTCCAGGTTGAACTCGATCACGGGGAAGGCTCCAGGGCCGCCGGCCCCGGAGCCCGAGGAAGAGCCACAGCGCCGCCGCGAGCCCCACCCCCAGCGCCCCCTTCGCCCACGGAGCGAACCACGGCGAGGGCGACACCGACGACTCGACCAGCGCCACCACGGCGAGCACCGGCACGACCACCGCGAGGAGCGGCGCCGCCTCCCGCCCCGCCGCGGCGATCGCGTCGCCCCGCGGCCACTCGCCGGGATCGACGAGCGCGGCCGCGAGGACGAAGCCCGCCTGCGCCGCGAGGAGCACCGCCGAGAGCTCGGCCGGCCCGTGCGCGGCGAGGAACGAGAGGAGCGGCTCGGCCATCCCGCCGCGGGCCGCGTGGGCGGCGACCGCGCCGAGGAGGAGGCCGTTGCCGACGAGGAGGAGCGCGGTCCCGACGCCTCCCGTAAGCCCGAGCGCGAAAGCGAGCGACGCGACGGTGACGTTGTTCCGCGCGATGGCGGAGGCGGAGATCCCGGGCGCGACCGACAGGAGCCGCTCGGTCCACATCCGCTTCGCCGCGATCGCGTCGCGGACAGGCTCGGGGACGAGGAGGGTCGCGGCGCCGGGATCGAGCGCGACCGCGAGCGCGCCCGCGGCGATCCCGCCGCCGAGGAGTGCGGCGGCGAGCGCGAACGCACGCAGGTGGCGGCGGAAGTGCGCGGGCGCGTCGTCCCGCAGGAGCGAGAGGACGCGCCGCCCGGCCGAGCCGCGCGGCCGGTAGAGCACGCCGTAGGCGCGCGCGGTGACCTGCGCGAGGTGGGCCTCGGCGTCGGACCCCGCGAACGCGCCGCGCGCGAAGGCGAGATCGCCGGCGGCGCGCCGGTAGAGCCGATCCAGCTCCCGGACCTCCTCGAGCGGCAGGCGCCCCGAGGCGGCCCGCGCGGAGAGCGCCTCGAGCCGCTCCCAGCCGGCGCGGCGGGCGCGCACGAACGCGCCCACGTTTCGCGTCCGGGAAGCGGAATGCGGCTCGGGATCCGATCTCGTCACGCGTCGCCTCCGGCGTACTCCGCCGCGAGCGCCTCGAGGAACCGCTCCGGGTCCTCCGGCGCCGGCGCACCGGCGCGGCGAGCGAGCGCGGCCGCGAGCCGCGACGCGACGCGCGCGCGCGCCTCCGGGGCGAGGTCGGGCCGGCGGGCGAGGAAGTCGGCGAGCCGCTCGAACTCGTCGGCGGCGAGGAGCGCGCCCGCCCGGCCGCGGAGGAACGCGTGGCGAGCGTCGGGGGGCGCCGCGGCGAGCGCGTAGCGCGAGAGGTCGACGCGACGCTCGCGCACGACGAGCGTGCCCGCCACGAGATCGCCGAGCCGCTGGCGCCGCGGGCCGAGCGCGATCGCGAGGACGCCCGGCGCGTAGCCGAGCGGCACCTCGACCGCGCGGAGGAGGTTCCGCAGGAGCGACTCCGGGAGGCCGACCGGGCTGCCGTCGGCCCGCACCACGCGGAGCCCGAGCGCGAGCTTCCCCGGCGTCTGCCCCGCGGCAAGGACCTCCCACGCCACGTCCCATCCCCAGCCGGTGAGCAGCACCGCGGCGACGGCGAGGAGCTGCCCGGCCCAGCTGAGCGCCTGGAGCTGCTTCAGGAGGTCCCCCGAGATCGAGTAGAGGACGAGCCCGAGGACCCAGAGCAGGAAGAGGGCGAGCAGGTCGAGGAGGTACGCGAACGCCCGCGCGCCGAGCCCGGCGAGCTGGAGATGGAGCGCGACGCGCTCGGGCGTCTCGAACCGGAGCTCCGGCGCGTCGATCACGCCGCCATCATGCCCCGCGCGCGCGCCGCGTGGCGAGCGAAGTCCCCCGTCTCAGTGCGCCAGCGCGAGGGACGCCGGGGCGGGGACGCGCACCGTCACGGCGGACACCGCGTCGTCCTCGACCGCGACCTCGCCGCCGTCCGCGGAGCGGCCCGCGGCGCGGGCGAGCACCTGGTAGCGGCCCGCGCGGAGCTTCGGCAGCGAGAAGATGCCCTTCGCGTCCGCGGTCACCTCGGCCGCGTCGAGCGCCTCCGGCGACACCGCGACGACCTTCGCGCCCGGGAGCGGCTGGCCGGCGGCGTCGCGGACGACGCCCGCGACGGTGCCGCCGCGGTGCAGCCGCACCGACGGGAGCGGCTGGCGCGTGTTCACCTGCACGAACTCGGGGAGGTAGCCGGGCGCGCTCACGACGAGGACGAGCAGGCCGCGCGGCGCGCGGCGGATCTCGTACCAGCCGCCCGAGCCCGCGACCGCGATGGGCGCCACGATCTCGGGGCGGACGAACCGGAGCCGCTCGATCTTCGCGGGGTCGGCGAGCGCGGCGCGCGCCTGCACCACCGGCATCTCGGTCTCGGCGTCGAGCACCTCGCCGAGCAGGTGCTCCCCGCCGCCGAGCCGGATCTCGGGGACCGCGAGCTTCTTGCCGGAGGCGCCCTGTACCTGGAAGACGTTCGGCGCGTAACCGGCCGCGCGGATGACGACCCGGAACTCCCCCTCGGGCGGCGTGAGTACCTTGAAGCGCCCCTCGGGGCCTGCGAAGGCCACCCCGTTCACGGTGAAGCTCGCGACGGCCCGGCCGTCCCGACCGGTCACCTGGCCGCGCAGCTCGCCCGGAGGGAGCGGCACGGCGAGTGGTGGGAGACCCGACGACAGCGTGGCGAGGAGCAGGGTGACGTTCACGGTGAGCATACGACCTCCGCGGCTTCCTGCCGGACGTACGTTGCACGCGGCGCGCCCACGGAAGTGCGCGGAGGGACGTGCTCCGGAGGTGGGTGGCGCGCGCGTCGAGGGTCCGCGCAGCCCCGCCGATCGCGTCGTGGTATCTGTCTGGCGCCGCGCGACGCGGAGAGGCGCTAGCTCAACTGGCAGAGCATCGGCCTTTTAAGCCGGTGGTTCCGGGTTCGATTCCCGGGCGCCTCACTCTCCCTCCCCTTCCCGCGTGTCGTGCGATCGCGGGACGCCACCCCTCTCCCTGACCCTCTCACCTCAAGGGAGGCGGAAATGGGAGAGGGGTGGGCGCTCACCAGGTGAGGTTCGGCGGATCCCCGCTGCAGTCGGGCTGCTCGATCCGGGCCGCGATCGGCCGCCATAGCGCGGGGTCGGTCCAGCGAGGATCGGTGTGGTTCGGGTCGCCGATGAGGACGTGCAGGAGCTCGTGCGGGATCGGCGTGTCTTCGACGCACGGCACGGGCGGCCTCCCCGCCATCCAGGAGAGCGTCGAGACCGAGACGGTCCCCTCCCCGCGCCACGTGCAGCCGCGCGCGCCGCTCACATCGCCGCACGCGATGCCGTCGTCCTCGATCCGGAGCGTCATTCCGTAGAGCAGGCTCGGGTCGAGCCGGAGCTCGTCGCACGCGGCGTCGAGCACGAGCTGGACCCGGTGGCGCAGCGCGGGATCCTCCCCCCACGCGAGCCGCGTGTGGAGGTCGAGCTCCATGCCGTGCAGGTCGTCTTCGCGCGTCGCGCAACCGCTCGAGGCGAGCGCCGCGAGCGCCGCCGCGGCGAGGGCGCTCGTCCGGAAGAGCCGGGCCGTGCTCGTGACGGACGCAGCGCGTCGAGCGAGCCAGGGCACGAGGAGCGCCGCGAGATCCACGCTCGACTTCTCGCACGGACGGCTCCGTGAGCGAACCAACCGGCCGTCGATCCGGTGTAGGCGCGCGGCGCACAGCGCCCGGTCTGCTACCATCCTCGGGAATGGGGGACGGCTCGCCTACGAGGTCCGCCCCGCCGTCGCCATCGTCGATCAGTGGATGCCCGGCATGACCGGCGCCGAGGTGATCCGCCTGCTGCGCGCCGCGCCGGGCGTGGAGGTCCGCTCGATGGCGATCGTCGGCCTCTCCGGCCGCCCCGGGTCGGAGCGCGATCTGCTCGGCGCGGGCGCGGCCAGCTTCCTCGCGAAGCCGTTCGGCGAGGCCGAGCTCGCGGCGAAGATGGCCGCGGCGCTCGGCGACGGCGGGCCCGCCCCCGGCGCTGCCTGACGCTCGTTCCCGAGCGACCGGGCGCGGCAGGTTCTGACGGGGGGCGCGCCCTCCAAACCCGCCTGGTCCGCTGGCAGTCCAGAGGGGTCGGCGCTACGTTCCCATCGGAGGATTCCATGACGAGGGACGCCCGGTCCGAGCTGCGCGCCGACCTCGTGTCCAGTGTTCCACGCTGGTACTCGCCCTTGGGCCACGTCCTCGTCCCCGCCGTGGGGGGGCTCGCCTTCATCGTCTTCGCCCTGACCCGCATCCACGGGCTGCGCGCGTGGGAGCTCGCGTGCGTCCCGGTCTTCTTCGTCATCTCGAACGCGATCGAGTGGCACACGCACCGCGACCTGCTCCACCGCCGGACGTGGCCGCTCCAGCTGCTGTACGAGCGCCACACGCCGCAGCACCACGCCATCTTCGTCTCCGAGGACATGTTCATCCGCGACTGGCGGGAGCTGAAGTTCGTGCTCCTCCCGGCCTGGGGCGTCCTCACCGTGCCGATCGTGGCGTCACCGCCCGCGATCGTGTTCTGGCTCGCGGGCGCGCCCAACGTCGGCGCCCTCTGGATCGCGACGACGGTCGCATACGTCCTCCTGTACGAGTGGTTCCACCTCGCCTACCACCTGCCGGCCGAGGGGCGGATCGGGCGACTCCGGGTGACGGGGTGGCTGCGGCGACATCACCAGCGCCACCACGCCCCGTACCTCATGCAGCGCTGGAACTTCAACGTGACGCTCCCGCTCTGGGACCACGTCCGCGGCACCGTCTGGCGGCCGGGCGCCGCTTCCACCGAGGCGGTTCCGCGGCGGGCCTGACCGCCCCTCACAGCGCGCGCAGAGCCTTTGACACATCCGCGGGGGTCGGGATACTAGACCGCCCGACCCCATCGTCTAGCGGCCCAGGACGCTGCCTCCTCAGGGCGGAAACCGGGGTTCGAATCCCTGTGGGGTCAATTAGCTTTCGACCGGTGCTTCCCGCCCTGGTCCGCTTTGCGCGCCTCCGGCGCGCGCGACGATGGCTTCGCCACCGTCATGGTGGACTTTGACACCACCCCGCTCGCCCGGTAGGTTTCGCCCGCCTCAGCGGCCCCATCGTCTAGAGGCCTAGGACACGGCCCTTTCAAGGCTGTAACCCGGGTTCGAATCCCGGTGGGGTCATCTC
>DASWCJ010000247.1:0-22175 GCA_036390155.1 Anaeromyxobacter sp. | reverse complement strand
GCGGTGCGGCGCGGCCTCGTTCGGCCGGAGCGCGGCGGAGACCGCCTTCGCGCCGGACTTGGACAGATGGAAGAACCGCGGCAGGACTTCATCACGGTTCTCGGGCGTGAGGACCTTCGCGAGCTCGACGACGCTCGTCATGCAAAGTCGCCCGTCGCGCAGAGGGGCGACGATCTCCGGGAATCGCTGGATGAGCTCCGCGGCGGTCTTCCGGTAGAACGCCGCCCCGCTCGAGAGCCCGAGCTCCCGGTGCAGGAAGTAGAAGAGCGAGGCATGCCCGAGCTCGACCCAGAGCCGCTTTCGGTCGAAGTCGGCGAGGGCCACCAGAAATTCGCCGAGCGCGGCACGCTCGCGGTGGAGGAGGTCGGCGAGGCGGGCGGAGAGATCGCGCGCGGAGGTCATGGCGCGAGCATCTCACGCGATTTCGGGGCCTCCTGAAACGCACGGATTCGCGTCAGGGAGCGCGAACGCGAGCGGGCCCTCGCGAACCCCCTCGCACGCCTTCAGCGCACGCGAGGCGAGAGCTGCGGCGCCAGGAGCGGCATTCCCGCGCGCTCCTTCATCGCGGAGGTCATCTGACGGTGAAACACGTCAAGCGCCCGGCG
This sequence comes from Anaeromyxobacter sp., assembly GCA_036390155.1. GTDB lineage: Bacteria > Myxococcota > Myxococcia > Myxococcales > Anaeromyxobacteraceae > Anaeromyxobacter. The sequence goes on along the minus strand of DASWCJ010000247.1, from coordinate 21,570 downwards.
ACGGGAAATCGGGGTGGGTCGTCGACGAGAACCTCGCGGCCGGCCGCAAGCCGATCTCGTCACGACGCCTCCCGTTCACGGCGACGTCCCGGCCGCCGCCCTCTTCGTTGCCCGATCCCGGTTACCTTCGGGCTCGTCCCCTCGGCGCGCAAACGCGCTCGTACGGCCCCCTTCTCCGCCGCGACGTGACGATATTTGGGAGCGCAACGCTAGCGCGGCTACGACGCTTCGCGCGTCGGCTCGGGCTCGACCGCGACGACGCGGTTGCGACCCTGCTGCTTCGCCGCGTAGAGCGCGCGGTCCGCGGCGCCGAGCAGGTCGCGTTCGCTCCGACCCGGGACGAAGGTGGCCGCACCCACCGAGACGGTGAGGCCAACCGAGACGGTGACGCCGAGCTGGCGCCCCTCCCAGGTGAACTGGCTCCGCTCCACCGCGAGGCGGATGCGCTCCGCGAGCGCGAGGGCGCCGTCGAGGGGCGTCTCGCGCGCGATCACGCAGAACTCCTCGCCGCCGAAGCGGGCGAGGACGTCCTCCTTGCGGACCGCGCCCCGCAGCACGAACGCGACCATCTTCAGCGCCTCGTCGCCGGCGAGGTGGCCGTGCGCGTCGTTCACCTGCTTGAAGTGGTCGATGTCCACGAGCAGGAGCGACAGGGCGCGGCCGTGCCGCTGGGCCGCCGCGAGCTCGGAGGTGAGCCGCTCGTCGAGGTGCCGCCGGTTGTACAGGCCGGTGAGCGCGTCCTGGAAGGCGCCCTCGGCGAGCCGCACCTGGTAGAAGGCCTCGACCTCGTCGGCCCAGATGAACTTGAGCGCGGTGTGGGCGCCGATCTGAATGCGCGAGCCGTCGGTCACGCGCGCCTCGGGGACGCGCTTGCCGTCGACGTAGGTCCCGTTCGCGCTCCCGAGATCGACGAGCAGCGCGCCCTCGCCCTCCACGCGGAGGGTGGCGTGTCGGCGCGAGACCCCGTCGTCCCGGAGCTGCACGTCGACGTCGTCCTTGCGGCCGAGGACGAGGTCGCGCCCGGGGGCGAGCGCGAACATCTCGCCGAACTGGGGGCCGGCGAGCGCGAGCAGGTAGGCGTGCTTCTCGGACGAGGACGGGAACCGCGGGATCGCGGTCCAGGTGACCTCGTGCTCGGGCTCCGAGCTCGGCTGGGGCTGCTTGCGCTTCGCCATGCGGCTCCGATCGCGAGCATGTTATCCGAACGGGGGGAGGGGATCGCTGGGTCCGCCCCGACCGGAGGGCCTGCGCGCTCCGGGCGTTGCCCGCGTCCCGTCGGGCGGGTACACGCGTGCGGGGAGACGCGCACGTGATCCGGTTCGGGCCGGCAGGGTGGGAGTATCCCGACTGGTCGGGCGTCGTGTATCCGCGCGGCGCGACGCGCTCGTTCGATCGGCTGGGATACCTCGCGCGCTGGTTCTCGACGGTCGAGGTGAACGCGACCTTCTACCGACCCTTCACCGCGGACGTCGCCGCGCGCTGGTGCGAGCGGGTGGCGGAGGCACCGCGCTTCCGGTTCGGCGCGAAGGTGTGGCGCCGGTTCACCCACGAGCGCGCGGAGGCGTTCGGCGCGGAGGACGTCCGCGTCGCGCGGGCCGCCCTCGACCGGCTCCACGAGGCGGGCCGGCTCGGCGCCGCGCTCCTCCAGTTCCCCTGGTCGTTCCGGCGCGACCCCGCGAGCGAGGAGTGGCTCCGCGGCGTGCTCCGGGCGTTCGCCGGCCTGCCCCTCGTCGTCGAGGTTCGCCACGCGTCGTGGGACGCGCCGGAGGTGCTCGGGGAGCTCGCCGCGGCCGGCGCGGGGATCGTGAACGTGGACCAGCCCATGTTCCGGAGCTCGATGCGGCCCGGCGCGCGGGTGACGGCGCCGGTCGCCTACGTCCGGATCCACGGCCGGAACTTCCGCGACTGGTTTCGCAAGGGCGCCGGGCGCGACGCGCGGTACGACTACCTGTACGCCGCCGGCGAGCTCGAGCCGTGGGCGGAGCGGGTGAAGGCGCTCGCCGCCTCCCCGGGCGCGCCCGACGTCTACGTGGTGACGAACAACCACTTCCGCGGCCAGGCGGCCGCGAACGCGAAGATGCTCGAGGGGATGGTCGAGGGGCGGAAGGTGGACGCGCCCCCAGAGCTCGCGCAGGCATTCCCGGACGCGCTCGCCCCGTTCCTCGCCTCATGACGCTCGGCGGCAGCCAGGCGCTCCCCCGGCCGCCTCCCCCACGCCCGGTCCCTCTCCGGAATCACCCCGCCCGGGCGGCGGTTGGTGAGGACACGCACGGAGCTCGGCGCTCCGGCCCTGGGCTCGCCCGTGCTCCCGTCCCACATGCTCGTCCCGATCGCGCTCGCCGCCGCCCTCACGCTTGCCGCCTCGCCCTCCGGACTTCCGCCCGTGCCCGCGGACGCCGCGGCGGCTGCGGCCGAGGCGTGCGAGGGCGCGAGCGCACCCGCGGAGCCGTCATGCGCCGGGGCGCCCCTCTGCGCGGCGCCGGAGCGCGTCCGCGCCGCCTGCGCGCTGCGCGACGCAATCCGCGCGCGGTACGTGTTCCTGGCCGAGAAGCCGGCGCTCGTCGGGGGCGGGTTCGATCCCGCAGCCCGGCTCGACGCCTTCGTGGCGACCGAGCGGGCGATCGCCCGTGAGGACGAGCCGCTGCGCTTCTACGATCGCGTGCGCGAGACGCTCTCCTCGTTCCAGGACGGCCACCTCATCGTCACCTCGCCCGACCGGCTGCCGCAGGTCGCGCTCGGCGTCGGACTGCGCCGGGCCGGGAAGCGGATCGTCGTCGCGTGGCGCGAGCCGGCCCTCCGAGCGCTCGCCGGCGACGTCATCGCGGACGCGCTCCCGCTCGGCGCGGAGGTCGTGGACCTGGACGGCCGGCCTGCGTCGGACGCGGCGGCCGACCTCGCGCGCCTCGTGCCGGGCAGCTCGCCCGCGGCGCGCTTAGAGCGCGGCGTGGACGCGCTCACCCGGCGCGACTTCGCCTTCCCGGAGCGGCCGACGACGCTCCTCGGGCTCCGGACCGCCGCGGGCGAGCGGCGCGAGGTCGAGCTCCGCTGGTGGAGGTCGCCCGGGGCCGAGCGGCACCCGGTGGCGCGCGGCTGGGCCGGGCGCGTGCGACTCCCCTCGACCGACCGGCTCGCCTGGTTCGACGACGCCATCCGTCCTGTCCCGGCCGCGTTCGCCGGGCGCGCGCTGGCCGAGGGCGCGCCGCCGTGGGCCCCCGCCGTACCGGCGATCGCAGTCGCCGGGCTGCGCGAGTGGACCGACGAGAACGGGCGCGTCGCGGTCCGCGCCGGCGACGTGGACAAGGGCGTCGCGCACCCGTTCTGCTACCTGCAGATCCTCTCCTTCCACACCGAGCGGCTGGTCTCCGCACCTCCTTCGCCCCGCGAAGCGGGGCTGGCCGGGTCCGGCCCGAGCCGTCCGTTCGCCGAGCCCATCGAGGAGTTCGTGAGGGGCTGCGGCGCGAAGGGGCGGGACGTGGTGCTCGACCTTCGCCGGAACGAGGGCGGCTACCTCGACCACTCGACCGCGGTCGCGGAGGCGCTCCTCCCGAAGGGCGCGGCCGAGCGGCCCGCCGCGCTCCTCCTGCGCGCGACCGAGCGGAACGAGGCGGTCTACCGCGAGCGCTCCGACGCGCGCGGCGCGGCCACCGACGGGCCGCTCGCGCCCCGGCACGTCCTCGACGCGATCGGCGCGGCCCGCCGCAGCGGCCGCCCGCTCACGCCCGCGTTCGTCTCCGCGCCGCGCGGCGGCGCCGGGTTCGCCGGGCGGGTCGTCGCGCTCGTCTCCCCCGCCTGCATGAGCGCGTGCGACCGGCTCGCGGCGCTCCTGTCCGGCTCCGGGCGGGCGGTCCTCGTCGGCGCACCGACCGAGGGCGCGGGCGGGAGCCAGCAGGAGGCGCCGGGGCTCCCGGCGCGGTGGACCGATCCCACCCGCCGCCTCTCGGTCGCGATCCCGAACGCCGCGTTCGGCGTCCCGCGCCGCGCGAGCGGGCCGGTCGTGAACGCCGCGGACGACGCCCCCGCGCGCGAGTCCGCCACGGGCGAGGTCCCGGCGGAGGACTTCTTCCGGTCGTTCGGGATCGAGAACCGGCCCATCGAGCCCGACGTGCGGTTCGAGCCGCGGGCCGAGGACGTGTCCGGGACCGGCCGCGGGTGGATCGAGCAGGTCGAGGCGATCCTGAACGGTACGCCGCTCGCGTAGGCGCGTCGCGAACGCGGGGCCCGCGCGATTACGGCGCGATCCGCAGGACCCCGAGGTCCCCGCCGCCCACGCTCGTCCAGGAGGCGCCGCCGACCGAGGTCGACCCGGTGAGCCGGAGCGCATGCGCGAGCGTTCCGGTCGTCGCGAAGAGCACGAGGTCGTCCACGAACGCGGACCCGTCGCCGAGCGGCGCGACGCGGAGCGGGAGGAACGAGCTCACCGAGCCGTCGCCCTCGAGCCGAGCGAGGTAGGTCGCGGCGGCGCAGGCCGGGAGCCGGCACTCCGGGAAGAGCGCGCCGCCGAGGGTGGGCTGCCCCCGGTACCGCCCCGCGATCCAGAGCTTGCCGAGCCGGTCCGCCGCGCAGCGGTCGAAGGACGCCGCGTCCGCGAGCAACGCGTAGGGCGCCTCGATCGGCCGGATCACCGCGCCCGGGGTGCCGTCCGCCGCGAAGCGCGCGGCGAAGGACCCGGCGTGCGGGCCGAAGTCGATCGCCGCCGCGCCGCCGAAGCGCACCGATCCCGTCGCGTCCCCCACCACGGCGAGCGACCCGTCCGGCGCGACGGCGACGTCCCGTACCGCCGAGACCGCGCCGGAGCCGGTGGTCGCCCACAGCGTTGCGCCGGTCGAGCCGGAGAGCGCCGCCACCCACAGGCCGCTCGTGCAGGTGGTGCCTCCCTGCGGATCGAAGTACGCGCCGGTGGGGGCGCAGATCCCAGCGACCAGGACGTCGCCTGCGTCGCGCGGCTCGGCGTCCGCGATCGACCTCGTCGCGAACCCCCGCGACCACAGGCAGGCCCCATTCGCTCCGGCGAGCGCGGCGACGAACGTCTGTCCGGCGGTGGCGCCGCACCCGAAGTCCCCCGCGCCAGTCCCCGCGACGAGGAGGTCGCTCCCGAGCACGGCCGCCGCCACCGGGACGAGCGTCGCGCTCGCGCTCGCGGACGGGATCGAGACCGCCCAGATCGCGTTCCCCGCGGCGTCGAGCCGGCCCACGACGAGCGCGCCCTGCGCCGGCGGCGTGATCGGGGGGAGGCCCCCGATCGTCGTCGGCGCGAGCGCGGTGGCCGCGAAGAGGACGTCGCCTCCGGGGAGCACCGCCGCGCGGAGCTTGCCGTGCGAGAAGGTCGGGAACGGGAACGCCCAGTCGAAGGCCGCCAGGCCCGAGACCTTCGCGACGAACGCGCCGGTCCCGAGCCCCCACGGCGCGAAGGCGCCGTCGAGCGCGCCGGCGACGACGACGTCCCCGGAGATGGAGTCCGCGCCGACGGAGTCCGGCCGGAAGGTCGCTCCCGGGGAGCCCTGGAGCGCGGACCAGGCGACGGACGTGAACGCCGTCGGCTCGATCCCGCCCCCGCTCCCGCCGCCACCGCCGCCAAAGGTTGCGGTGCGCACGCAGACGCCGCCGTCGCAGGTCTCGCCGCTCGCGCAGTCGGGGGTCTCGTGGCAGCTGCCGGCCGGCTTCACGCAGCCGGCGAGGGCAGCGAGCGCGAAGAGGGCGAGCCCCCTCCCCAGCCCCGCTGCGCGGGGCGAAGGAGGTCCGGGGACAAGCGCGAGGGGGCGGAGCGGCGGGCGCATCAGAAGCGACCTCCCGCGCCGGCCATCGCCACCGAGCCCCGCGAGCCCGACGCGGGCGCGGTGATCCAGAGGTACGTCCCCGCGCCGAGCGCGACGGCGCCGCCCCCGACGAGCACGGCCGTGACGATGTTGTTCTGCGCGACGCGGTCGTAGGAGGCGGCGTCGCCCGGGGTGAGGCTGCCCGCGGCGTACCTCGACTCGAGATCGTGCGCGAGCGCGCGGCTCTGGATCGCCACCAGCCCGCCCGCAGCGAGGAGGCCCGCGCCGACGAAGGTGAAGAGCGGGCCCGCCTGCCGCTTCCACACCGCGGGCCGCTTCGCCGGCGCCGACACGTCCACCGGCGTCGCCTTGATCGCGGCGGGCTTCGGCGACGAAGGGGGCGGGCGGGCCGTGATCGGCGCGGAGAGCGCCGCCGCGCCGGGTGGCGTCGCAGCGCGCGCTGGAGGCGGAGGGGGCGGCGGCGGGAGGGGAACGGCCGCGACCGCCGGCCCGCGCGGATCGCGGGCGGGTGGCGGCACCTTCGCGCTCCCGGCCACGGTCCCGTCCGGATCGATCTCGAACTCCAGCTCGGCGACCGCCTCGTTCACCGGGCGGAGGTTCTGGATGACGAGGTCCACGACGAACCGGACCTCGCGCGTGTGCGCGCCGTTCCGGTCCCAGAGCGAGGCCGCGACGAGGATCACGCCGCCGCGGATCTCGCCCCGCCCGGTCAGCACGAGCCCGTCGCGCGCGGCCTGCCCTAAACAGGCAGGGGTCGGGGACTCGCCGCAGGAGAGCGGCAGGCCGACCGGCGAGCGCGGGTGCAGGACGCCGCGCCGCGCCGCCGAGATGAGCCCGGCCTCGAGCAAGGACTGGAGGTCCCCCCGCTGCGCCGCCGAGAGCCCGGGCACGCGGAACGGGTAGATCGCGACGGGCATCGCGGCCCTCGCCGCGATCGGCAGAGCCGCGAGCGCGGCGAGCAAGGCCAGGGCGAGCCGGCGCGAGGGCATTCCCGAGAACGCTCGCAGGGGGCGCCCCCGGAATCAAGCTTCCAATGTAGGCGGGGGGACACTCGCTCCGCGGGGCCTGCGGGCCCGCGGAGCTCGCGCCCCCCCGAACCCCCCGCTCACTCCGGGGGCAGGCTCATCCGCCTGCCCCTCCGTTCGCCGGCGGGGCTACTTCTTCGCCGCGAGGAGCGCGTTGACCTTCTCCAGGACCGCGAAGGCGTCGGCGACGTAGAGGACGTCCGCCTTCCCCCGCGCCCAGCCGCAGCCCGCGTCGAGGTTCACGGCGCGGCGCTCGCGAATGAAGCGCCACCCGACGACGTGCGGCTCCTCGCCGTGGCAGCACGTCGCGAGGCCCTTCGGGTGACGGGGCGTCGCGCCGGTCTGCCCGACCTGGTTGAGGTGCGTCATGAACTCGAAGACCTTCTGCCCCTCGCCGGCCTGATCGACGAGCGACTTCGACGAGCCGAGCGAGGCGCCGGACGCGCGCAGGAACTGGAGGATGAGTGCCTCCGCCTTCTCCGGGTGCGGCGCGCCGTCGGCCTGCTTCTTCGTCCAGCCGGCGCCCGCGACGAGGAGGACCTTCGCGTCGGGCTTGATGGTCTGCTCGCCGGAAGACGGCGATCTCGTCCCCGTCACCTTCGTGCGGGCCGCGGGGAGCTCCACCGCGACCTGCTCGATCGCCGGGGCGGCGCCGCCCGACGCCGGCGCGGCGGCGACGGCGCCCGGGTCGACGAGCAGCACCCAGGGGCGCTCCTTGCGGCGGAGCTTCGCCTCGATCCGCTGCCGGTAGTACCAGCGGATCGCGGCCGGACCGCCCTCGTCGACGAGCTGCGTGACGTGGGTGTCGATCTTGCCGCCGAGGCGGGCGGCCACGCCGGCCATCACCCGGGCCATCCGGGAGGTGGCAGGAGCGACCACGATCGAGGCGCCGGACGCCTTCGCGAGCGCGGCGGCGGCCGCGGCGTCGGTCGCGTAGCGCGGCTCGGCGAGCGCCGCGTTCTCCGCGGCGAGCACCTTCGCGACGCCGGTGCCGGCGAGGGCGGCCGCGGCCTTTGCGACGGAGGGGCCGAAGAGGGCGGCCGTGATCGGGGCGCCGAACGCCTTGGCGGCGGCGAGGGCCTCGAGGGCGGCGCGGGGGAGGGCGCCGTCGGGATCGACGTGGCTGACGAGGAGGATGGTGTCCATGGGGGTCGTCCTTCCCTAGTCCTTCGAGATCCACTCGACGATCTCGCGCGCGATCTCGTCGGGCGAGAGGTCCTTCACGATCCGCGTCTCGCGCTGCACCTTCGGCACCTGCACGGAGACGAACTCCACGCCGCCCGTGCCGACCGGCGCGGGGGCGGCCTTCTGCAGCGCGGGCATCACGAGCCGCATGTTGGCCATGCCGATCTGCGGGTTGTTCTTCGGCTCGGGGAGGCTGCCGGTCGCCCAGCCGAGCACCGCCGGCGCGCCCTGGCAGGTGGAGACCTGGTGCTGGCCGCCCTCGACGCGCTCGAGCACCTCGAACGAGCCGTCGGGCTTCGGCGCGATCTGGTCGACGCCCTGGAACTGCTCGTGAATCTCGAGCAGCTCGCCCACCGTCTGGAGCGTCACGCCGGCGCCGCGGGAGGCCGACTCCCAGCCGCCGAAAAGGAGGAGCCGGGTGCGGTCGAGCCCGGGGAGCGCCTTCACGGCCGCGGCGAGCTTCGCGGCGACCTCGTGCGCGTCGGTGAAGCCGCCCGCGGGCCCGTCGAGCGCGACGAGCTCGAGCGGGACCTTCTGCGCGACGGCCATCATCACCTGCTGCAGCTTCGCCTTCGGGCCGAGCGAGAGGAGCGTCACCTTCGAGCCCGGGACCTTCGCGGCGAGGTTCGCGGCCTCGTAGAGCGCGTGGCCGGCCCACGGGTCGAGCACGGCCGGGAGCATCTGCTCGTTCTTCAGGGCCGGCCCCTGCGGCGTCGAGACGGGCTCGAGCGTCTGGAGCGGGTCGGGCACGATGCTGCCCAGCACCACGATCTGGAATCCGCTGCTCATGTCAGTTCTCCGCCGAGTGCAGCCCGCCCGTGCCGGCGCGGAACTGGAGGTTCACGTCGTCCGTCCCGTCCACCCGCTGCGTGCAGCTCCACAGGCACGCGCCGCAGTGGACGCACTTCTCGCGATCGAAGGCGGGCACGCCCGCGTCGCCCGGCCGGATCGCCTCCGCCGAGCAGATCTCGAAGCACACCTTCCGGTTGCAGCTCTTGCAGAGCTCCGGCCGGAGGAAGGTGACGTGGTCCGCATACCCGGGCGGCGCCTGCACCTTGCCGCCGACGAGCAGCGCGTCCTGCTGCGTGACGAGGAGCTTCCCGTCGAGCGGCACGGCCGGCCAGCCGGCGCGGTCCATGAGCGCGTCGTGCAGCGGCACGCCCTTCGCCTCGCAGTCGCGCCGGAGCGCGGCGATCTCGTCCGCCGGGATCTTCCCGGCGTAGAAGTCCTCGAGCGTGCGCACCTTGTCGGCGGGGTGGGCGGGCTCCTCGCCGAGCGAGAGCTTCCCGCCGGTCGCGCCGGCGATCGCCATCCCGAGGAGGCCCGTCACGACGCCCTTCTGGAAGCCGTCGCGCGCCTTCTCCGCGACGCGCCCCTCGCTCTCGACGAAGCTCGCGCGCCGGCGGGCGACGTAGGCGGCGTCGAGGTGCTCGCGCGTGAGCGGCTTCTTCGCCTCGAGGAGCTCGATCACGCCCTCGGCGAGCTGCACGCCGGTCGTGAACGCCTCGTCCACGCCGGACGAGGTGAGGACGTTGGTCGAGCCGGAACCCTCGCCGATCCGGGCGAAGCCGTCACCCGCGAGCATGGGCTCGCCGCGGCGGCCCGACTCGAGGATCGACTTCGCGCCCCAGGAGCGGAGCTTCGCGTCCTTCAGCCACCTCCACAGATACGGGTGCTGCACGTAGTGCTGGAGGTAGCGGTAGGTGGTGCGGACCGGCGACTCGAACCAGGACGGCACGAAGATGCCGACCGACGCGACCCGGTCCGGGTGCACGTAGAGGAAGCCGAAGATCTCCGGCTCGGGGAAGCCGAGGGTGTGAAGGACCGTGCCCGGCTCGAGCGGCGTGCCCTCCGGCAGGTCGACGACGAGCTTCATCCCGACCGCCCAGTCGCGCCGGCCGTGGTGGCCGGGCGGCAGCCCGAGCTCGCGGTCGAGCTGGCGGCCCACCGCGCCGACCGGGCCGTCGCCGACGACGGTGAGCCCCGCGGTCACGTCCATGCCCGGCATGAACGCCGCCTCGGGGTTCCCGTGCCGGTCCACGCCCTGATCGACGAGCCGGACGCCCTTCACCGCCTGCCCCTCGACGAGGGCGGAGGCGACCGGCGTGCCCGGCCAGATCTGGACGGTCCCGGTGGAGAGCACCTGCCCGCTCATCCACTGCATGAGCTGGCCCATCGAGAAGACGAAGCCGTCGTGCTTGTGGAGGTAGTCCGGGACGTAGGGCAGCTCGACGGCCTGCTCCTCGTAGCGGAGCGCGAACCGGGTGGCGCGGATCGCGGCGTCCGCCGCCCGGAGCGCGGCCGAGCGGCGTGAGGCGCCGACCGGGTCGAGGAGGTAGAGCACCTTCTCCTTCCGGACCGGGGTCGCCATCGGGATCTGCGAGGCGTCGAGGTCCGGGAAGGTGGCGCGGATCCCGCGGGCGCGGGTCACGACGCCCGAGACGCCGAACCCCGGATCGTCCGCGCGCTCGTAGCAGACGACCTGGAGCGGCAGCCCCGGGCTCGCGGCGCTCTCGAGGGGCGGCCGCGCCGCGTCGGCGAGCCGGCGCGAGAGAGTGGTGAGGAAGCCCGCCATCGCGGGGCCGAAGCCCACGCAGGCGATGTCCACCGCCATCGACTGGCGTTCCATCGCGGAGCCGTCCTTTCGCTACTGCGGGTAGTCGAGGGCCTCGGGGATCATCACCCGCGAGACCGCCTCGGCGGCGCGGTCCTTCGCGAGCATCGCGCCGGTGAGGCAGCCGTCGAGCTTCACCCGGAGCGTCCGGAAGTCGGTGATCCCCTGGCAGGAGGCGCAGGGGCCCTCCTTGTCCGGGTGGCCTTCCTCGTCGAGCGCCTCCTTGGCGCAGCCGGAGAGGCCCGAGACGAGCCCCTCGAGCGCCTCGGTCTCGGTGGCCGACCAGCAGGCGCGGCGCCCGTCCTCGTCCCACGCCGGGTGCCGGTTGTAGCCGTGCACGAGCTCGGCGCAGATGCGCGCCACCTCGCCCGCGGCGCGCGCCGCCTGGACGTGGCAGAGGTCGGCGAAGAAGCGGGCCGTGCCGGGGAGCGCCTCGCCGAGCACCGCGCCGCCCTCGTCGGCGAGCCTCACCGTGTCGAGGATCTGGAGCCGCGGGCCCATGAGCCAGCCGATCGCGTCGGCGAGCTTGAAGGTCACGCCCTGACGCGGCGACTGGAGCAGCTTGTCGCCGTCCGCGTCCTTCGCGCCCTCGAGGTGCTTGTAGGTCCAGAGCCACAGCTCGTAGGCCGAGGCGAGGGCGCAGGCGCCGGTGCCGGGGTGGACGCCGGCGAGGTGGCGGAGCTCCCGGACCCAGGACTTCATGAGCGCCTGGAAGAGCGGGGAGGTCATGGTGACCGAGATCTGCCGGCGCTGCACCGCCTCCGGGCCCTCGTAGGTCGCCTCGAGCTGCGCGTCCATCCACTTCTTGCCGAGGAAGCCGGGGCAGTCCTCGGTGATGCCGTAGCCGCCCATGAGCGAGACGGCCTCGCGCATCACGGTCGCGCCTTGGCCGGTGTTCCAGAGCTTCGTCGCCGGGCAGAGGACGTTCGCCTGCGCGTCGAGGAGCGCGAACCGGACCAGCTCGTCCGCGCGCAGCTCGGCGATCCGGGCGTCCTCCTTCGCGCCGCGCGGGTGGGCCTCGAGCGAGAGCAGCTCGAGCGCGCGCGCCTCGACCATCTTCATGTACTTCAGCTCCGCGCGCCCGCCGGTGATCCCCTGCGCCTTCAGGACCTCGTTCTTCTGCTTCTCGATCGGATCGAGCTCGTCGAAGAGCCGCGCGGTGCCGAAGCCGAGCGACACGGCGGCCTCGCCCGTCGCCCAGACCTCGACGAGCCGGTGGAGGGCGTCCTCGCGCTGCTGGATGCCGAGCTCGTAGCGGACGGTGCCGGGCGTCGCCTGCTCCGCGCCGCGGAAGCGCGAGCGCTGGTAGCGGATCACCGGCTCGACCGCGGAGAGGAGCTTCGCCGCGGTGATGATGCCGACCGTGACGCGGGTCCGCTTGAAGACCGCCTCGATCACCGTCGAGTGATCGAAGTTCGGGACGATGACGCCGTCCTTCACGGTGTAGCCGCCGACGATCCGGGAGGCGGGGACGTCGAGGCTGAAGATCGGGTCGTTCGTGGAGGAGAGCTGGTGGACGAGCTTCTTCGTCGGCGTGCCGCGGTCGAAGGTGCCCGGGTCGGTCTCCTCCAGGATCACCATGCAGCTCCCCTTGATGCGGGGATCGCCGGAGTCCACCGCGGCGGTGACGAAGTTCGCGAAGCCCATGTTGGTGATGAAGCGGCCGCGCTTCTCCACGTGGAGGACGGGCTCCTGGCCCTCCTTCCACTCCTTCACCTTGACGCGCCCGGAGAGCATCCCGGTGTCGACGCCGACGTAGGGGATGGGCTCCGTGAGCGCGAAGGCGGCGCGCCAGGGCTTGCGGTCCTCGCCCGCCTTCGGCGGCGTGGCGAGGGTCATGTACTTCGCGTTCTGCTCGGGCGTGCCCTTCTCGTGGATCGGCGAGAGGCCGAGGAAGCCGGCGAGCGCGCCGGTCGCGGCGCCGCCGTCCACCCAGGCGAGCTCGAAGGCCATGAGCGAGAGGGCGAGGTTCTTCGGGCCGACGATGAAGCCGCCCTGCTCCGGCTCCATGAAGGCGGCGGTGATGCCGGCACCGTCGTAGTGCGCGAGGAGCTCGTTCTTCTCGGGGCTCCAGTCGTGGTCGTTCCAGCCGCCGCCCGCGGCGAGCCGGGCGACGGGCCCGCGCGCCACGCCGCGCGTGGACTGGATGAGCATCTGCAGGTCGTAACGGTCCGAGAACCGCCACATGATCTGGCGGACGTCGTCTCCGGGCAGCGTCCGGAGGAGCTCCTTCATCGACTGCGTTGCGGCTGTCGGCATGGTTCTCCCGCGACGTGCGACCGCGCCCGGGCGCGGTGTGTTGGATCCGGCAACCTACCAGGGTAGACGCCGATCAGTCGAACTCGGCCACCACCGGCGCGTGATCGCTCGTCCCATAGTCCGCGAGCACCGCGCAGCGGCGGACGCGAGTGGCGAGGTCCGAAGCGGCGAGGACGTAGTCGATCCGCCACCCGATGTTCCGCTGGCGCAGGTTCCGCCACGGCGCCCAGTACGTGAAGAGGCCGTCGTTCGCCGGATCCACCGCCCGCCCGACGTCCACGAGGCCGTGGCCGACGAGGCTCTCGAGGAGCGCGCGCTCGTCCGGGCGCTGGCCGATCGCGCCCTCCTTCCGTTCCTTCGCGTGCACGTCCAGGTCGGTCCGCGCGACGTTGAGGTCGCCCGCGACGACGAGCGTCCGGCCCGCCGCGCGCGCCTCGCTCGCGAAGGCGGCGAGCGCCTCGAGGAACCGCAGCTTCGCCGGATAGTCCTTCCCGCCGTTCGGGACGTAGACCGACGCGATCGTCGCGCCGCCCGCCTCGACGGTGACGATGCGCGTCTCCATGTCGAAGGGCGGGTGCACGTACGCGGGCGGCTCCGCCGCGACGTCGCGCCGGACGAGGAGGGCGACGCCGGAGTAGGCGGTCTCGCCGTGCCAGAGGCACCAGTAGCCGTCGAGGTTGCAGAGCGTGGCGGGGACGCGCGCGGGAGGCGCCTTGATCTCCTGGAGGCAGACGATCCCCGGCCGCTCGCGCGACACGAGCTCGAGCACCTGCGCCTCGCGCGCCCGGATGCCGTTCACGTTCCAGGTGACGAGCTTCATCACGACCGCGTCATCCTAGCGAGGAGGGGGGCCGCTCCGCACGGCGAACGCTCGCCCGGGCGGCGTCGCGCCCGGGACGCCCCGAAGCGCCCGCGGCGGGTGCGGATTTCCCCGGGCCCGGTTAGACTCGCCCGCTCCGGAGGCAGAACGCATGCGGACGCTCGTCCTCACCGCCCTCATCCTCGCGCTCCCCGTCGCCGCGCGCGCGGAGGGAGGCGCCCCGCCCGAGAAGCCGGCCGCGCCGGCGAAGCCGCTCGCGGCCAAGGGCGCGAAGCCGAAGGCGAAGGACGCGTCCGCGTCGAAGGCCGACGGGAAGACCGCCGAAGCGAAGGCCGAGGCCAAGCCCGAGGCGAAGCCGGACGCAAAGGCGGGATCGAAGCCCGCCAAGACCGACGAGAAGCCCTGCGAGCCCGTGAAGCCCTGCCCGATCGAGTGATGTCCCGCCGCGCCGCCCTCCTCTCCGCCGCGGTGCTCGCCGCGGCCGGCCTCGCGCTCGCCCTGGTGCTCGTCTTCGAGCACGCGAGCGCGCACGCGGGGGGCGCGAGCTTCTGCGCGATCAGCGAGTACGTGAACTGCGATCGGGTGGCGACGAGCCCGTTCTCGGTCGTGCTGGGGCTCCCGGTCGCCGCGTGGGGCGCGCTCGGCTACGGCCTCGCGCTCGTCCTCGCGCTCGCGGGGCTCGCGCCGGGGCGGCGCCGCGAGGGCTGGCCCGCCGGGCTCCTCGTGCTCCTCGCCGCCGCCTTCGCGGCCGGCTCGATCGTGCTCGCCGGGATCTCGACGCTCCTCATCGGCGCCCTCTGCATCCTCTGCACCGGGTCCTGGCTCGTCTCCTTCGCGCTCCTCGCCGCCGCGGTCCGCGCCGTCCGCCCCGAGGGCGTGCGCGTCGCGGTGCAGCGCGACCTCGCCCTGGTGCGGGAGCGGAAGGGGACGGCCGCGGCGCTCGCCGTCGCCGCGCTGGCGCTCGTCCTCGGGATCGCGGCAGCCTACCCCCGCTACTGGAGCCGGGCGGCCTCGCGCGGGGCCGGCGTCCCGGTCGCGGGCGGCGAGGCGATGAGCCAGGGTCCCCTCACGGTCGTCGAGTACAGCGACTACGCCTGCCCCGCCTGCGCCCGCGCCCACGCGGAGACGAAGGCGCTCCTCGCGGGGCGGCCCGGGATCCGGCTCGTCCGCCGCCACTTCCCGCTCGACTCGGTCTGCAACCCGGTCTTGAAGCGGCGGATGCACCCCGGGGCGTGCGATCTCGCCCGGGTGGGGATCTGCGCCGAGGGGCAGGGGAAGCTCGAGCCGACCGAGGACGCCCTCTTCGCGAACCAGCTCGCGAACCGTCCGGTCGAGGAGGTCGTCCGCGCCGTCGGCCTCGACGTCGAGAGGCTGCGCGCCTGCCTCGTCGCGCCCGAGACCGAGGCGCGGCTGCGCTCCGACGTCGAGGCGGGGATCCGCGCCGGGCTGAAGGTCACGCCGACGTTCGTCGTCGGGGGCCGGCTCTACTCCGGCGAGCTTCCGCCGGAAGCGCTCCCGCCGCGGACGGCGGCCGTCCACCCCTGACGGCATCCCCCCGACGATATTCACGCTGAGCGAATCGGGCGCCCGATCGCCCGCCTGCCTCTCCGTGCGGGCACTACCGTGTATGGGCTCATCGCACCAACGCTTGGGGCTGGCCCGCACGCATGGGCGGAAAGCGATCGGACATGAGACAGGGCAGCGAGGTCACGACCTTCTCCGGAACCGGGTCCGGCGTCGCCGAGCGCCGGGTCATCGCCGCGTCCTCCGTCGGCACCGTCTTCGAGTGGTACGACTTCTACCTGTACGCGATCCTCGCGCCGTTCTTCGCGGGGCTCTTCTTCCCGCCCGGCAACCAGACCGCCGCGCTCCTCGGGGCCTTCGGCGCGTACGCGGCGGGGTTCCTCGTCCGCCCCTTCGGCGCGCTCATCTTCGGGCGCATCGGCGACCTCGTCGGCCGCAAGTACACGTTCCTCGTCACGATCGTGGTGATGGGCCTCTCGACCGTCTTCGTCGGCTTCCTGCCGACCTACAAGACGATCGGGTTCGCCGCGCCGGTGATCCTCGTGCTGCTCCGGCTCGCCCAGGGGCTCGCCCTCGGCGGCGAGTACGGCGGCGCCGCGACCTACGTGGCCGAGCACGCGCCCGATCCGCGCCGTGGCTACGCGACGAGCTGGATCCAGACCACCGCGACGGTCGGCATGCTGATGGCCCTCGTCGTCATCGCCGCGACGCGGGTCTCGATGGACGCCGCCACCTTCTCGAACTGGGGCTGGCGCATCGCCTTCTGGATGTCGATCCCGCTCCTCGCCATCTCGATCTACATCCGGCTGAAGCTGCAGGAGTCGCCGATCTTCCAGAAGATGAAGGCGCAGGGGAAGCGGTCGAAGCAGCCGCTCACCGACAGCTTCCTCCGGTTCCCGAACAACAAGTACGTCGCCCTCGCCCTCTTCGGCGCGACCGCCGGCCAAGGGGTCGTCTGGTACACGGGCCAGTTCTACGCGCTGTTCTTCATCCAGATCTATCTCAAGCTCGACTTCCTCCAGACCTACGCGCTCATCGGCCTCTCGCTCCTCATCGGGACGCCGTTCTTCCTCCTGTTCGGGTGGCTCTCCGACCGGATCGGCCGCAAGAAGATCATCCTCGCCGGCTGCCTCATCGCCGCGGTCACCTACTTCCCGCTGTTCCGCGGGCTCACCCACTACGTGAATCCGGCGCTCGAGAGCTACCAGCAGCGGACGCCCATCACGGTCGCGGCGACCGACTGCAACTTCCACATCTTCCTCGGCCCGTGGTCGCGACAGACCGAGTGCGACAAGGTGAAGGACTTCCTCGGAAAGTCCGGGCTCTCCTTCTCGTCCACGCCGTCGCTCCCCGGCCTGCCGCCGGTGATGACCCGGGTCGGCGACAGCGAGATCCGTGGCTGGGACGAGAAGCAGTTCAAGGGCGTGCTCGCCTCGAGCGGCTACCCGACCAAGGCCGATCCGGCCCAGGTGAACTGGGTGATGACGGAGCTGATCCTGATCCTGATGGTGATCTACGTGACGATGGTCTACGGGCCGATCGCCGCGTTCCTCGTCGAGCTCTTCCCGGCGCGGATCCGCTACACGTCGATGTCGCTCCCGTACCACATCGGGAACGGCTGGTTCGGCGGGATGCTCCCGCTCCTCGCGACCGCGATCGTCGCGAAGGCGGGGAACATCTACTACGGGCTCTGGTACCCGATCGGCGTCGCGCTCTTCACGTTCGTCATCGGCGCGCTCTTCCTGCACGAGACACGGCACGTGAAGATCCACGAGGAGCTCGGGCCCGACACGGCGGTCCCCGCGCCGGGGACCTCGCCGGTGAGGCCGTAGCGGCCCCGCTCAACTAGCCGCGCGGCACGAGCCGCACCGATGGCGCCTTCACGAGCGCCGCCACGCGGCGGCCCGGCGCGAGGGCGAGCGCCTCGGCGCTCGCGCGGGTGACGAGGGCGACGAGCGGCACGCCGCAGTCGAGCCGGACGCGCACGAGCGGCCCCTCGTCGGCGCGGGACGCCACCGTGCCGGCGAGGAGGTTCCGCGCGGAGCTCGGCGCGCCGGGCGCGTCCTCGAGGACGATCTCCTCGCCGCGCACGAGCGCCCACGCGTCGTCTCCGAGCCCGCCGGGGTCGATCGCGAGGAGCTCGACCGGGCCGGCTCGCACGATCGCGAGCCCCTCCCGCCGGCCCGCGACGCGCACCGGCAGGACGTTCTCGGTCCCGACGATCCGCGCGACCGTCGCGTCCCGCGGCGCCGCGAACACCTCCTGCACCGGCCCGACCTGGCGGATCTCGCCGTCGGCGATCACCGCGACCCGGTCCCCGAGCGCGAGCGCCTCGACCCGATCGTGCGTCACCACGACCGCCGGCACGCCGGCGGCGCGGATGGCGCGGCGGAGCTCGCCGCGGAGCTCCTCGCGGGAGGGGGCGTCGAGCGCCGAGAGCGGCTCGTCGAGGAGGAGGAGCCTCGGCGCGGGCGCGAGGGCGCGGGCGAGCGCGACCCGCTGGCGCTGGCCTCCCGAGAGCGCGGGCGGGCGGCGGGCGAGGAGCTCGGACGCGACGCCGGCGAGCGCGAGGACCTCGCGCACCCGCGCCTCCCGCGCGGCGCGCGGCAGGGCGGAGAGGCCGTACCCGACGTTCGCCTCCACCGAGAGGTGCGGGAAGAGCGCGTGGTCCTGGAAGAGGAGCCCGATCCGCCGCCGCTGCGGCGGGACGTCGATCCCGCGCGCGGTGTCGAGCCAGGTGTCGCCGCCGAAGGCGATCCGCCCCGCGTCGGGGCGGTCGAGCCCGGCGAGCGCGCGGAGCACCGTCGTCTTCCCCGCGCCGGAGGGGCCGAAGAGCACGGTCACCGGCCCGCCCGCGAAGGGCAGGTCCGCGCGCGCCCGGACGGTGGGCCCGCCCGGGAAGCGGCGCTCGAGGTCGAAGGTCAGCGCGCGGTCCATCGGAAGAACGGGCGCCGTTGCAGTCCGTACACCAGGGCGAGGACGGCGAAGGAGATCGCGAGGAGGAGGGCGGCGCTCCGGTGTGCGGCGGCGTAGTCGAGCGCCTCGACCCGGTCGAAGACGTCCATCGAGAGCGTTCGGGTCTCGCCGGGGATGTTCCCGCCCACCATGAGGACGACCCCGAACTCGCCCATGGTGTGGGCGAACGCGAGGACCGCGCCGGCGAGGACCCCGTTCCAGGAGAGCGGCAGGGTCACCTTGAGGAAGGTGCCGAGCCGCGAGACGCCGAGCGCGTACGACGCCTCGACGAGCCGCGGATCGACCGCGGCGATCGCGGCCGCGAACGGCTGCACCGCGAAGGGCAGGCTATAGAGGACCGAGGCGACGAGGAGCCCGGCGAAGGTGAACGGGAAGGGATGGCCGAGGACCACCTCGACCGCGGGCCCGAGCGGCCCCTCCGGCCCGAGCCCCCAGAGGAGATAGAAGCCGAGCACCGTCGGCGGGAGGACGAGCGGGAGCGCCACCACCGCCTCGACGAGGAAGCGCCAGCGGAAGCGGGTGCTCGCGAGCCACCACGCGACGGGGAGCCCGAGCGCGAGGAGCGTCGCGGTGGTCGCGGTCGAGAGCACGAGGCTCAGCCGGAGGGCGGCGAGGTCCACGTCAGGGCAGCTCGTACCGGTACTTCTGGAGGATCGCGCGCCCCTCCATGCCCGTGACGAAGACGAGGAATGCCCCTGCGAGCGCGGGCTCCGTCGCGCGCGAGAGCACGACCGCCGACTGCTCGAGCCTCGGGTGGAGCGACTGCGGCACGAGCACCGCCTTCCCGGTCGCGAGCGCTGGCTCGCCCGCGAGCGATGCGGGCAGGATCGCGACGTCCGCCGCCCCGCTCTGCGCGAACTGCGCCGCCTGCGCGACGCTCTGGCCGAGCACGAGCCGGCCCTGGATCGCCTGTGCGATCCCCGCCGCCTGGAACGCCGCGATCGCCGCCCTTCCGTATGGCGCCGAGGCCGGATTCGCGATCGCGATCCTCGACACCCCGCGCGCGGAGAGCCCGGCGAGCCCGGCGCGCTCGAACGAGAGGGGCGAGCCGGGCCGCGTCCAGATCACCAGCCGGCCGACGGCGTAGACGACCTCGGGTCCGGCGAGCCTCGCCTCGATGAGCCGGCGCGGCAGCTCGCGGTCCGCGGAGAAGAAGACGTCAAACGGCCCGGCGCTCCGGATCTGCGAGAAGAGCGCGCCGGAGGCGCCGAGCGTCACCTGGACCTTCACGCCCGGGTGCGCCTGCTCGAACGCCTTCGCGAGCTCCGCCATCGCGGCGCGGAGGTTCGCCGCAGCCGCGACGGAGACGACGCGCTTCTCCTCGGCGCCGGCCGGGTGCGGCACCGACGCCGCGACCGCCGCGACGGCGGCGGCGAAGGCGGCGAGGCGCCAGGCGGCTCCCCCGGTGGGCATTCGCCACCCGTCATACCAGCACGGCCGCGCTCCGGGCCATTCCGGGTGCGAGGGCGCAACGTTCCGATGCGCGCCCGCCCGGGACGGCCGCGGGGCGCAGGGGGAGTGGCGATGAGGGCTGGAACGGGGTGGGAGCAGATCGCGGCGATCTGGCGGAGGGCGCTCGCGGCGCTCGTCGCAGCCGCACTTGGGCTGGAGCCGGTCCTGGCGCTCGCCCAGGGCTCGCCGAGCGGAGCGGGCGGGGGCGGCGGTGGGACCGGGAGCAGCGCGCCGGGCGGCTCGCCGAGCGGGCCGATGGGCGGCACCAGTGGCGCCGGAGGCGGCGGCAGCGCGCTCGCGTGGATCGTGGTGATCCTCGCGATCGCCGTCGCGATCTGGCTGTTCACCCGGCGCCGCGGCGGCCGGGTGAACCGGTACTAGATGGTCCGGCGGGTGGCCGGGGCGCGGGGGAGGCGCCCCGGCTCACCGCACGGCGGCGAGCGGCTCCTCGACGCCGCCGGCGGAGGCCGTCGGCTGGGGAGACACGGGGCCGGCGGGGCGGATCTCGAGCTTCTCGCCCTTGGCGAGCATCTTCAGCGACAGCGCGAGCAGCGCCGCGATGAGCTCGTTCGCGCCGGACATGTCGATCTTCCGGTAGATGCGCTTGCGGCGCGCCCGGATGGTCTCCGGCGATACGCCCGCCGCGGCCGCGGAGTCCTTGCACGCGAACCCCTGCGCCATCCGGAGCACCTCGGACCGCTCTGCCGGGGTGAGATTCGTCCCTTCCATGAACTTCGCGCCGAACGGCGCGAGCAACTCGATGTCGATGTGAGGCATTTCGGTTGGCCCTTTCCCGGAGAACGCTCCGGACAGGCCCACGCTATTCACCCGGGTACGCGAGGGCACCCTCGCCCGGGCGGCCAAACGGGGCGGACGCCGCTGTCACACCGTGGGTCCGCCCCGGCGAGTGGATGCCCGCCGCGACGCCGATGACCACTGTCGCGCCGGCGCGGGCGAGGCCCCGTCCCACGCGGAGGCGAGCGATGCCGTTCTGGAACCGGACCGACGAGACCCCCTCTCAGGAAGGTAGCCCCATGTCCACGACGAAGCGCGACGAACCCACCCCCACCACCAGTGGCGCGGGCGACCTCCTGCTCGGCGCCGGCGCCGAGTTCGAGGGGAAGCTCACCTTCGCCGGCACCGTCCGGATCGACGCGAAGTTCAAGGGAACCATCGTGACGAACGACGTGCTCGTCGTCGGCGAGCGGGCGCGCATCGACGCCGACATCACCTGCGGCACGGTGATCATCCACGGTGAGGTGAACGGGAACATCCGGGCGAAGAACGGGGTCGAGCTCCACGCGCCCGCCAAGGTCCGCGGCGACGTCGAGACCCCCTCTCTGTCGCTCGAGCGCGGCGTCGTCTTCCAGGGCCAGACGACGATGGCCGCGGACAAGGCCGCGTCCGCCTCCGCCCAGGGGCAGGTCGCGACACGGATGTCGGGCGGCGCGCCGAGGAACGTCGATGCCCGCCCGGGCGCGGCAGCCCCCCAGTCCCGCGAGCCGTAGCCGATCGGGGGAACGAAAACCGTCGTTAAGGCGCAGGGGGCGGCTCGTGCGAGAGCCCGAGCCGCCCGTGCTGCCCTGCGAGCCACGCGACGTGCCGCTCCTCGTGCTCCTGGAAGCGCCGGAGCATCGCCCCGGTTTCCTCGTCCCAATCGTAGGAGAGGGCCGCGTCGTACGCGAGGTTCGTGAGCTGCTCGGCCCCGAGCACCGTGACGATCACGATCTCGTGCCCGAGGGGCGAGGTCAGACGGAGGAGCGCGGCGATCGAGCCGCTCGAGCCGGCGTCCGCCCCGACGGGCGACTCGCCTTCGGATTCGAGCGTCTCGTTCAGCGCCTCGAGGTGCGTGTGGTGGTCGCGGGCGAACTCCCGGAACGTCTGGACGAGCTCGCCCCGCTCCTCGGTCGCGTCCGCCGCCGCCTCGTAGGCGAGCGCCGC
>DASWCJ010000246.1:0-13087 GCA_036390155.1 Anaeromyxobacter sp. | reverse complement strand
GCTCGCCGCGGCGGCGCCGTGGTCGCCGCACACCTGGATCGATCACGAGCCGTACACGAACTGCGAGGCGGTCTCCTCCCGCGGCGCGGGCACGCAGGGGCCCTTCGGCGTGCGCGACGTGCTCGCGGAGGGCGGCGTGTCGTGGGTCTGGGCCGCGGGCGACCTCGACGGCCGGGCGGGCGTGCGGATCGTGAACCTCTTCGGCGGCGAGCCGGGCGAGGCGCGCGGCGCGATCTACCCGCTGCCGCAGGACCCGCGGCTCTGGGTCTTTCGCTCGTCGATGTTCCACGCGCCGCCGGAGGAGCTCGCGGCGGCGCTCTCCGACCCGGAGCTCGCCGGGCTCGAGCGCGCGCACGGCCTCTTCGTCGCCCACTCGTACCTCGGCCCCTCTGCGCGGACGACCCGCTCTCCGGACCAGCTCTCGCGGCTCGTGGTGGTGCCGGCGGGCGGCGGGCTCGCGATCCACCCCGCGCTCGACGCGGCGCTCGCGCGCCTCGCCGCCCACGTCCGCGCCGGGCGGCTCGCGTCGCTCACCTGGGCGCAGGCGGGCGACCGGCTGCGCGCCCTCGCCGAGGTCGAGGTCACCTACCTCCCGGACGGCGGCGCGGAGATCCACAACCGCGGCGCGGAGCCCATCGCGGGGCTCACGATCTCGCTGCCCGCGGCCGGGCTCGACGTGGTGGTCGAGGGGGCGGCCGTGGTCGGGCGCGAGGACGACGGCGCCGACGCGCGGCTCTGGCTCGATCTCGACGCCGGCGACAAGGCGACCCTCCGGGTCTGGTACGGGCTCGATCCCGTTCCGCTCCTGCCGCGGTAGGCTCTCCACGTGAAGGTCCGTCCGCTCGCGCGCGAGGAGATCCCGGCCCTCGCGACCGCCCTCGCCGGGCTGCCGCTGATGGCGCGATACCGGCGCAGCCCCGCCGCGCTGTCGCTCGCGCTCGAGTCGGCGCTCGGGCGCGGCGACGGCCTCCTCGTCGCCGACGAGGACGGGCGCCTCGGCGGGCTCGCCTGGTTCCATCCCACGGGGACCTTCGGCGCGCTCGGCGGCTACCTCCGGCTCATCGCGGTCGTGCCGGGCGGGCAGGGGAAGGGCACCGGGCTCGCGCTGCTGCGCGCGTTCGAGGTCGAGACGGCGCGCCACTCCGCCCACGCGTTCCTGCTCGTGTCGGACTTCAACGAGGGGGCGATCCGGTTCTACGAGCGCGAGGGCTATGCGCGCGTCGGAGAGATGAAGGGGCTCGTCCTGCCGGAGGTGGCGGAGATCCTGTTCTGGAAGCGGCTGCGGTAGGCGACGTCGCTACCGGTCCTTCCACGCCGTCTTCGCGAGCCACTCCCGGATCGACGGTCGCGCGAAGATCGCGTTCGCCCATCTCGCGATGCGGTCCGGGCACGGGTCGCCGTTCAAGACGAGCCGCTGGAGCATGACCGCGAGATCCGCGTCACCCGGCGAGAACGTGCTCGCGAGGAACGCCTGGCCCGCCGGGAGGACCTGGGCCGTCACGCGCAGGAGCTTCTCCGCCGACGAGCGCGCGGCGTCCGTCATCGGTCCGGGCTTCTCGCCGAGGAAGAACGTGGAGGTGGGCCGCGCCTGGCGGAGCGGGACGAGGTCGCTCCGGAGGAACGCCTGGACCATCCGCACCCGGGCCCGCTCGCGCGGGTCCTCCGGGTACATCCGCGGGTGGGCCGGCGGCGGGAAGGCCTCCTCGACGTACTCGTCGATCGCGGAGGACTCCGCGATCCAGAAGTCGCCGTGGCGGAGCGCGGGGACCTTGCCCGTGTACGTGCGATCCGCGTACTCGGGCCGCTCGTGCTCCTTCTTCTCGAGCGAGAGGACCTCGAGCCGAAACGGGACCTTCTTCTCCTTCAGGGTGACGAAGGCGGAGAAGACGTAGGGGCTCGTGTAGTGGTCGCTGCCGTAAAGGACGAGGTCTTCGAGCATGGCGCGGATCATCACCCGCGCCACGCCCGGCGGGAGCGCCCCTCGCGGGGCGCGCCCCGCTACTTCACGACGTCGAGCAGCTCGATCTCGAACGTCAGCACGGCGTTGCCTGGGATCCCGGCGTTGCCGTTCGGGCCGTACGCGATGTCCGACGGGCAGACGACCTTGGTCTTGCCGCCGACCTTCATCATCTGCAGGACCTCGGTCCAGCACTTGATGACGCCGGCGACCGGGAACTCGGCGGGCCCCCGGTTCGCGCTCGAGTCGAAGACAGCCCCGGAGACGAGCGTCCCCGTGTAGTTCACCTTCACCTTGTCGGTGGCGGTCGGGACGGCGCCCGTGCCCTCCTTCTCGGTGAAGACGAGGGCGCCGGAGGGCGACTTCTTCACGCCCTTCTCCTTCGACCGCTTGGCGAGGTACGCCGCGCCCTGCTCCTTCTCGCGAGCCGCCGCCTTCTCCTGCGCCTTCGGGGCCCGCGCGCGGGCGAGCTCGTTCACCGCCTGCTGCATCTTCGGGTCGAGCTGCGCCTTGGGCTTGCCGGACCAGCCGTCCTTGATGCCGCGCAGCACCGCCTCGAGCTCGGCGGGGGCGAGGGCGAACACCTCGAGGCTCTTCGCGACGGCGAGCCCGACGCCGTAGAGCGTCTTCTCCAGCTCGGCGGGGGACGGGGGCTTCGGCGCGGCGGGCGCCGTCGCGGCGGGCGGCTTGGCGTCCGGCGTCGGGGGCGCGTCGGCCGCGAGCGCGGGCGAGGCGGCGAGGGCGAGGGCGAGGGCGAGGCAAGGGGCGAGTCTCATGGCTGGGGGTTCCTTTCGAGAGGGATGGCGCGGCGTCACGGAGCCGCTCCCGGAGAGGTCGGCGGGCCGGCGGCGGGCTCGGAGGCGGCCCGCGCGTCGAGCTCGTGCAGCTTGCGTTGCAGGAACCGGAACACGGCGACGATGACGCTCGCGATGGGAACCGCGAGGAGCGCGCCCACGATGCCGTGGCTCCGCTCGCCCATGACGAGCGCGAGCACGATGAGCACCGGGTGGATGCGCGCCGCGTCCCCCATGATCTTCGGGTTCAGCACGTAGGTCTCGAGCGCGTGGATCGCGAGGATCCACCCGAGCGCGAGGAGCCCGCGCGTCGGCCCGCCGGACACGAGCGCGAGGAGCACGATCGGGATGGACGAGAGGATCGTGCCGAAGATCGGCACGACGTACAGGACCGTCGCGATCGCGGAGAGCGCGAACGCGAACGGGATCCGGATCGCGAGCAGGCCCACCAGGGTCAGCACCCCGTTGATGAGCATGATCGTGAGCTGGCCTCGGACGACGCCGGTGAGCCCCTCGTCGATGCCGTGCAGGAGCCGGGCGAGATCGACGCGCCAGGAGGTGGGCACGATCGACTCGCCGTAGCGGACGATGCGGGGCGCGTCCATCGACATGAACGCGGTGAGCATGAAGAGGAGGACCACGAAGAAGAGCGACTTCACCGTGGCGGCGAGGAGGGCGCGCGAGAGCGACACCACGTCGCCGAGCCGGCTCCGGGCGGCCGCGGACGCCTCGCGCAGCGTGTCGGCGATCACGGTCGCGACGTCCACCCGCAGCCGCGCGCCGGACCGTTCGAGGCCGGGGAGCACGTCCACCGGAATCCCGTAGCGCTGCATGAACGCGTCGATGGACCTCGCCCACCCCTCGATCTTCTCCGGCCCGACGTCGGCGAGGAACTCGCGGAGCTCGACGAGCCCGTGGACCGCCTCCCGGTAGATCTGCGGGATGACCGAGACCGCGAGCAGGTACACGCCGAAGCCGAGGAAGACGTAGATGACGGTCACCGCGCCCCAGCGCGGGACGCTCCGCGCGCCGAGCCGCACGCCGGAGAGCCGCTCGATGAGCGGGTCGATGACGTAGGCGGCGAGCGCGGCGAGGACGAACGGCAGGAGCGCGTCCCACGCCGCGAACAGGATCGCGACGACGATCAGCCAGACGAGCGCGGTGAGCGCGTAGAGCTGCGCGCGCGGGCGCCTCCAGATGGGGCTCGGCAGCTGCATCGGCGCAGGAGTATCGCGCGGAAAGGAGGATTCCTCACCAGGAAGCGCCCACGCCGCCGGGGGCGTGCATCACTCTTCCAGCGTCGAGACGTCGCCCTCGGGGAGCCCCTGCGCCCGGGCCTTGAGCACGCGGCGCATGATCTTTCCGGACCGGGTCTTCGGGAGCGCGTCCACGAAGGTGACCTTCTCCGGGCGGACGATCGGGCCGAGGTGCTTTGCCACGTGGGTCTTCACCTCCTCGGCGAGCTCGTCCGAGGGCTTGAACCCCTGGCGCAGCAGGCAGTAGCAGTGGATCGCCTGGCCCTTCACCTCGTGCGCGAGGCCGATGACGGCGGCCTCCGCGATGGCCGGGTGCGAGACGAGGGCGCTCTCGATCTCGGCGGTGCCGAGCCGGTAGCCGGCGACCTTGATGACGTCGTCGGTGCGGCCGATGACCCAGAAGTACCCGTCCTTGTCCCGCTTGGCGGAGTCGCCCGCCATGTACTTCCCCGGGTACTTGGACCAGTACTGCTTCACCATCCGATCCGGATCCTTGTAGATGGTCGTCATCATCGCCGGCCACGGCTTCTTCAGGACGAGGAAGCCCTCCTCGCCGTCGGGCACCTTCTTCCCCTGCTCGTCGAGGATCTCCGCCTCCTGCCCGAAGAACGGCTTCGCGCCGGAGCCGGGCTTGAGCGGCATCGTCGGCACCGGCGTGATCTGGAACATCCCGGTCTCGGTCTGCCACCAGGTGTCCATGATCGGGCAGCGGCCCTTCCCGATGACGCGGTGGTACCACTTCCACGCCTCGGGGTTGATCGGCTCGCCGACGGACCCGAGCAGCCGGAGCGTCGAGAGGTCGTGGCGGTTCGGCCACGACTCGCCGAAGCGCATGAGGCCGCGGATCGCGGTGGGCGCCGTGTAGAGGATGGTGATGCCGTACTTCTCGACGAGCGACCACCAGCGATTCGGGTACGGGTAGGTGGGCGCCCCCTCGTACATGAACGTGGTCGCGCCGCAGAGGAGCGGGCCGTAGACGATGTAGCTGTGGCCGGTCACCCAGCCCGGATCGGCCGCGCACCACCAGCGGTCCTCGTCCTTGATGTCGAAGACGTACTTGAGCGTCGAGTAGATTCCGACCTGGTACCCGCCGTGAGCATGGGTGATGGCCTTCGGCTTCCCGGTCGTACCCGAGGTGTAGAGGATGTAGAGCGGGTCGCTGGACTCCATCACCTCGGTCGGGCAAGAGCCCGCGGCGAGGGGGAGCTTCATGAGCTCGTGGTACCAGTAGTCGCGGCCCGCCTCCATCCGGACCTCGTGCGCGGTCCGCTGCACGACGATCACGGTCTCGACGGTGGGGCAGCGGCGCACGGCCTCGTCCACCGTCTTCTTCAACTCCACCACCTTGCCGTTCATGAAGCCGCCGTCGGCGGTCAAGACCACCTTCGACTCGGAGTCCTCGATGCGCCCCTGCAGCGCGTCGACCGAGAACCCGCCGTACACGACCGAGTGGATCGCGCCGAGCTTCGCGGTCGCGAGCATCGCGATCACGATCTCCGGGATGCGCGGCATGTAGATGGTGACCCGGTCGCCCTTGCGGACGCCCATCGCCTTCAGCACGTTCGCGAACTTCGAGACGTCGCGGTTCAGCGCGAAGTACGAGTAGGTCCGGACCTCGTTCTTCTCGCCGACCCAGACGAGCGAGAGCTTGTTCTTCCGCCAGGTGCGCTGGTGCCGGTCGAGGCAGTTGTGGACGATGTTCGTCTGGGCGCCCTTGAACCACTTGAAGAAGGGCTTCTCCGATTCGTCGAGGACCTCGTCCCACTTCCGGTACCACTCGAGCTCCTCGGCCTCGGCGGCCCAGAAGCCCTCCAGATCCTCGCTCGCCCGGCGGGCGATCGCGTCCCAGTCCTTCACGCGTGCCTGCGCCATGACCTCGCGCGAGGGGTAGAAGATCTCGCCCTCGACCTCCGAGGCCGCGCGGCGCGACGGTGGGGCGCTCGCGCCCCGGGGCGCCGAGGGGGCGCGTGCCGCGGTGCGGGACGACCTGGCCGGACGCGACGGGGCGGGCGGCTTCACGGTACGGGAACGAGCCACGGGGGCACCCTCCAATGTCGCTCTGCTACCAACTGTTGGGGTCGGGGTCCGTGCCGGGAAGCCGGTCACGGCTGGGGATGAGCAATCGACCCTAGCAGAAACGCACGCCGACCTTCAAAGGGACCGTTCGGGTGCGTGGCGAGCCGGAGGGCAGGTTATCCTCCCACCGTGATCGTCCCCCCGAGGCTCCGCAGAGGTGATCCGGTCCGGGTCGTGGCCCCGTCGAGCCCGTTCGACCCCGCCGCGTTCGAGAAGGGGCTCGAGGTGCTCTCCGGCCGGCTCGGGCTCCTGCCGAGGACGCGCGCGGACCTCGTGGCCCGCAAGGCGTACCTCGCAGGCGACGACGCCCGGCGCATCGACGAGTGGCGGGAGGCGGTGGCCGACCCGGAGGCGAAGGCGATCTTCTGCGCCCGCGGCGGGTACGGCGCGACCCGCATCCTCCCGTCCGTCGATCCCGCCCCGCTCCTCGCCCGCCCGAAGACGCTCGTCGGGTTCTCGGACCTGACCGCGATCCATGCCGTCCTGAACCGCGCCGGCGTCGCGACGGTCCACGGGCCCGTCGTGACCCAGCTCGGGCGCGCGCCCGAAGACGCGGTGCGCCACCTCGAGGCGCTCCTCTTCGACGACCCGCCGCGCCCGGGGGCGTGGGGGGTGCCGGCGCCCGGGGCCGGGCTCGTCGCGGAGCGGACGCTGCAGCCCGGCCGGGCGTCGGGCCCGCTCCTCGGCGGCACGCTGATGGTGCTCGCCCACCTCGCCGGCACGCCGTTCGCGCCGCGGCTCGACGGGGCGATCCTCCTGCTCGAGGACGTGGGCGAGAAGCCCTACCGCCTCGATCGCTGCCTCACCCAGCTCCGCCAGGCGGGCTGGCTCGAGGGGCTCGCCGGCATCGCGCTCGGCCGGTTCACGGGCTGCGACGACGCGGTGCTCGCGCTCGACGTGCTCCGCGAGGCGGTCGCCGAGGCGGGCGTGCCGGCGATCGAGGGGCTCCCGGTCGGCCACGTCGACGCGAACTTCGCCGTCCCGCTCGGCGCGCGGGCCACCCTCGTCGCGCCGGGCCCCGGCGAGGAGGGCCCGCCGCGGCTCCTCTTCGACGGGTGGACGGCCGCGCGGGGCGAGGGAAGTCCGGGGACCAGGGCGTGAGGCCGAGCCTCCCGCCGGTGGAGGGGGTCCTCGAGGCCGGGCTCCGCGAGGGCGTCGCGCCCGCGCTCTCCGCCGCGGTGCTGCGCGCCGGCATCGAGGTCCACGCGAGCTTCCACGGCGCGCTGCCGGCGCCGGACGCGCGGCCGCTCCGGGATCGCGACCTCTTCGACGTCGCGTCGCTCACGAAGGTGATGGCCACCGCGACGATCGCGGCCCAGGCGGTCGCGGACGGCCGGCTCGCGCTCGACGCGCCGGTCGCGGCGGGGCTCCCGGGGTTCGAGGCGGCGGGGAAGGAGCGCGTCACCCTCCGGCACCTCCTCTCGCATGCCTCGGGCCTGCCCCGCTGGCGCGCGTACCACGCGCTCGCCGCGGCGGACCCGGTCGCGGGGGCCGTGTTTCTCCCGCCGGAGCGGCGCCCCGAGGCGGCGACGCTTCGACCGGCCTTCGAGCGCGGCAAGGCGATCGTCCGCGCCGCGGTCCTCGCCGAGCCGCTCGAGGCTGCGCCCGGCGCGCGGGCCGTCTACTGCGATCCCGGCTTCCTCGCCCTCGGGTTCCTGCTCGAGCGGGCGCTCGGGGATCGGCTCGCGGCGCTCGCGGAGGCGCGGGTGTTCCTGCCGCTCGGGCTTGGCTCGACCGGGTTCCTCGACGGCCTCGCGCCGGACGAGTCCGCCGCGCTCGGCGCGGAGCGCGCGTTCGTGCCGACGGAGTGGTGCGAGCACCGCGGCGAGGTGAACCGGGGTGCCGTGAACGACGACAACGCCTGGGCGATGGGTGGTGGGGCGGGCCACGCCGGCGTCTTCTCGACCGCGCGCGACGTCGCCCGCCTCGGCCAGGCGTGGCTCGACGCGCTGCGCGGCCGGCGCTCGATCGTGCCCGCCGGCGTCGCCGAGGAGTTCGCGCGCCGGGACGCGACGCCGGGGACGACGCGGGCGCTCGGCTGGGACACGCCGTCCGAGGAGGGCTCGTCGCTCGGGGCGCGACTCGGGCGGAAGGGGCGCGGCGCGATCGGCCATCTCGGGTTCACCGGGACCTCCCTCTGGATCGACGTCGAGCGCGAGGTGGTCGTCGCGCTCCTCACGAACCGGGTGAATCCGACCGCCGCGAACGAGCGGATCCGCGCGTTCCGTCCGAGGTTCCACGACGTCGTGGCGGAGGCGCTCGGCGTCGGGTAGACGCTGGGGCGCGCCAAAAACCGTTCACGTACACGTTCACGTTCACGACTACGATCCCGATCACGACGACGAGAACGAGAACGTGGACGAGAACGAGAACGTGGACGTGAACGAGAACGTGAACGTGAACGGTGGAGAAAGTAGCTTGATCGACTGGTCCAAGATCCACCGCATCCACCTCATCGGCGTCGCCGGCACGGGCATGGGCTCGTTCGCCGGGATGCTGAAGGCGGTCGGGCACGAGGTGACGGGCTCGGACGAGAACGTGTACCCGCCCATGTCCACGCAGCTCGAGCGGTGGGGGATCGAGGTGATGACCCCCTACCGAGCGGAGAACCTCGACCGCGCCCGGCCCGACCTCGTCGTGGTCGGGAACGTCGTCCGGGCGGTGAACCCGGAGGCCGCCGCGATGCGCGAGCGCGGCCTCGCCCACGTCTCCTTCCCGGCGGCGCTCGGCGAGCGGTTCATCGGGCCGCGCCACGGCGTCGTCGTCGTCGGGACGCACGGCAAGACCACCGCCTCCGCGATGATGGGGGCGCTCCTCCACCACGCCGGGCGCGATCCCTCCTTCCTCGTCGGCGGCGTCACGCGCGACTTCGACTCGAACTTCCGGCTCGGAGCGGGGGCGCACTTCGTCGTGGAGGGCGACGAGTACGACACCGCCTACTTCGACAAGGGGCCGAAGTTCCTCCACTACCGGCCCCGGACCGCGATCTTCACGAGCTGCGAGCTCGACCACGCGGACATCTACCGGGACGAGGCGCACTACGAGAGCGCCTTCGAGAAGTTCGTGGACCTCCTCCCCGCCGACGGCTTCCTTGCCGCCTGCGCGAGCTACGACTCGGTCCGCCGGATCGCGGCGAGGTCGCGCGCGCCGGTCGAGACCTACGCGGTGGACCGGCCCGGCGCGGACTGGGAGGCGCGCGGGCTCCGGCTCGCCGCGGACGGCGCGCGCTTCGGCCTCGTGCGCCGCGGCAAGCTCCTCGCCGACGTGCACCTCCCGGTCGGCGGCGCGCACAACGTCGAGAACGCGCTCGGCGTCGCCGCCGCGGCGACGGCGCTCGGCCTCTCGGCCGCGGAGATCGCGGCCGGCCTCGCCGCGTTCCGCGGGGTGAAGCGCCGGCAGGAGGTGCGCGGGACCGCCGGCGGGGTGGTGGTGGTGGACGACTTCGCCCACCACCCGCGCGCGGTCGAGAAGACCCTCGCGGCGATCCGGGGCTCGTACCCCGGCGCGCGCCTCCTCGCGGCGTTCGAGCCGCGCTCGAACACGAGCCGCCGGAACCTGCACCAGGCGCAGTACGCGGCGAAGGAGACGTGGTGCGGGGCGGCGGAGGTCTTCCTCCTCCGCCCGGCGGCGACGGACCGGGTCCCCGAAGGGGAGCGGCTCGACCTCGACGAGGTGACGGGCGCGCTCTCGGGCAGCGGGGTCCCCGCCCGCGCGTTCGTGACCGTGGACGAGATGGTCCCGGCGATCCTCGCCGCGGCGCGGCCCGGCGACGTGGTCGTGGCGATGTCGAACGGCGCGTTCGGCGGGATCTGGGGGAAGCTGCTCCAGGCGCTCGGGCGGGAGGCTCCCGTTGCGGGGCGTCCGTGACATGGCTATGCTGGCCATGTGGAAAAGGCCACGATATCCCAGCTGAAGGACCGCCTCAGCGCCTACCTCAAGAAAGTCCGCGCGGGGGGCAGCATCCTCATCGTCGATCGCGATCAGCCGATCGCCCGGATCGAGCGGATCGCGTCCGGGGCGGCGGGCGACGACCGCATCTCCAGGCTCGAGCGGGCGGGGCTCCTGCGCAGGGGCAGCGGCCGGGTGGACGTCGCGGCGCTTCGACGCGGCGGGGCTCGTCCGCGCGCCAGCGTGCTCGGCGCCCTCCTCGAGGATCGACGCGAGGGCCGATGAGGTTCTGGGACGCGTCGGGCATCGTCCCGCTCCTCGTCACCGAACCGGTCACGGGCCCGGCTCTCGAGCTCCTCGAGCAGGACCCGTCGATGATCGTCTGGTGGGGAACGCCCGTCGAGTGCGCGTCCGCCCTCGCACGCCGAGAGCGTGAGGGGGCGCTCTCGAGCGCGGGCGTGACGGAGGCGCTCGCCCGTCTCCGGCAGCTCGCGGCCGCCTGGCAGGAGGTCCAGCCGGTCGAGCAGGTCCGGACGACCGCGCAGCGCCTGCTCCGCGTTCACCCGCTGCGCGCCGCCGACTCGCTTCAGCTCGCCGCGGCCGTGATCGCGGCGGAGCACGAGACCGGGTCGCTGCCCTTCGTCTGCCTCGACGAGCGCCTCGCCCAGGCCGCGGAGCGAGAGGGGTTCCCCGTCGTCACGGCGAGCGCGGGGACGTGAGGGGTCAGCGCGCGGCGTTCGGAGATGCCGGCATGGACGAAGCAGGCAGCCCACGAAGCGCTCACCATGGCATGCACGGGCCCTCTGGTGAGCAGCCCGACGCCCCGTCATCGCGAGACCTCGTCATCGGCGTCGTCATCATCACGATCGCGACGACGCTCGCTTACTCGAACACATTCGACGCCTCGTTCCACTTCGACGACTTCAGGAACATCGTCAGGAACGAAAGCCTGCGTGATCTGCGTAACCTGTGGCCGCCGTCCGGCTCCCGCTGGCTCGGGACGCTCTCGTTCGCGCTCAACTACCGGATCGGTGGCCTGGACGTCTTCGGCTACCACGTCGCCAACCTCCTCATCCACGCCGGCAACGGCGTGCTCGTCTTCTGGCTCGCTGCCACGACGCTTCGCACCCCGGCGCTCCGCCGCGCGGAGACGAGCCCGCTCGTGCGCAGGTACCTGCCCGTCACCTCGGGGCTCCTGTTCGCGGTGCACCCCGTCCAGACGCAGGCCGTCACCTACATCGTGCAGCGATACGCGTCGCTCGCGACGCTCTTCTTCCTGCTCGCGCTCGTGCTGTACGCGCAGGCGCGAATCTCGCTCGAGCCGGCGCGTGCGTCGAGGCCCCGGACCGCCTGCCTCTACCTCCTCTCCATCCTGTGCGCAGCCGCGGCGATGAAGACGAAGGAGATCAGCTTCACGCTTCCGCTCGTGGCGGCGGGATACGAGCTGCTGTTCTTCGGGTGGGGCCGGCGGGCCATCGGGCTCGCGCCGTTGGCGGCGACGGCGGCGCTCGTCCCGCTCGGCCTCGCGAGCCAGGGGAGGGGGCTGGCCGGCGTCGCGAGCGCGGGGGCGAACATCTCGAGGTCGGTCTATCTGCTGACGGAGTCGCGCGTCGTCGTGACCTACGTCCGACTGCTCCTGTTGCCCTTCGGACAGAACCTCGACCCCGACTATCGCCTCTCGCAGTCCTTGTCCGACCCGGGCGTCCTCTTCGCGCTCTCGCTGCTGTCGACCGTCCTGGCCACGGCGGTGTTCCTCCTGGTTCGCGCCCGGGCGACGAACCGCGCCACCGGGATCCTGGTGTTCTTCGGGACCGCCTGGTTCTTCGTCACGCTCTCGGTCGAGTCGTCCATCGTGCCGCTCAGCGACGTCATCGCCGAACACCGGCTGTACCTGCCGAGCGCCGGCTGCAGCCTCGCCCTCGCAACGGCGCTGCTCGCCGGCGTCGAGCGCCTGCGGCTGCGGCGATCGCTGCGCGCCCAGGCCGCGGCGGCGCTGCTGCTCACCGGCGCGCCCCTCGCGGTCGCCACCCACGCACGGAACTCCGTCTGGAGTGGCGACGTGACGCTCTGGAGCGACGTCGTCGCGAAGAGCCCGAACAAGGCGCGCCCTCACAACAACCTCGGGAATGCGCTCCTCTCCGCCGGGCGCGTCGAGGACGCGGTGCACGAGCTTCGCGACGCGACCCGCCTCGATCCGGCCATGGCCGAAGCGCACAACAACCTCGGCGTCGCCTATCGCGCGGGCGGGCGGGCGGACGAAGCGATCGCGGCGTTCCGCCGAGCCATCGCGCTCGACGCCTCTCGCGCCCCCGTGCACTACAACTTGAGCGTGGCCCTCCGGGCGAACGGGCAGCCCGACGAGGCGGCGCGCGAGCTCGAGGAGACCGTTCGTCTCGATCCGTCGGTCGCCGTAGCGCACGACGACCTCGGCGCAGTCCACCTGGCGATGGGCCGGCTTCCCGAAGCCTTGCGCGAGCTCCGCGAGGCGACCCGTCTCGCACCTTCGAGCGCCGGCGCCCATGACAGGCTCGGCCAGGCGTACCAGGCGACCGGCCAGCTCGACGAGGCGGTGCGCGAGTTTCGTGAGGCGCTCCGCGTCTCGCCCGGGCTCGCGGCGGCTCACACGCATCTCGCGAGCGCGTGGGGAGCGAAGGGCATGCTCGATGACGCGGTGAACGAGTACCGGGAGGCGCTCCGGCTCCTCCCGAACCTCGCGAAGGCCCACGACGATCTCGGCAGCGCCTACCGGGCGAGGGGCAGCGTCGGGGACGCGGTGCGGGAGTACCGTCGCGCCGTCGAGCTGTTCGCCAGGCCGAAGTTCGTCCTGAACCTCGCATCATCGCTCGACGACGCTGGCCGCAGCACGGAGGCCGCCGCGCTGTACCGGCGGTTCCTCGATCAGGTGGGCGACGAGCATCCGGATGCGGCGACCGTCAGGGCTCGGCTCGCCCAGCTCCGGCGGATGTCGCCCGAGCGGCGCAGCCGGGCGGACGGAAACTGACTCCAGGTGCGAACGCAGGACGGTCACCGCGTCGTGGTCGCCGCCGCGAGCATGGAGGGCCAGAAAGACCGCGCTTCCCTGCACGCGGGCCGGCGCGCGGTTACCGATCGCAGAT
>DASWCJ010000245.1:0-3583 GCA_036390155.1 Anaeromyxobacter sp. | reverse complement strand
CGCCCCGCCCACGGGGCTCGCGAGCGTCGAGGGAATCGCCCGGAGCGCGCCCTCGTCGAGCATCGGCCCGGTGGAGGCCGGCGCGGGCGGCGCGGTGGGCGGTGTCGCGCCCGTGGCGGGCGCCGACGCGAAGGGCGGCAGCGCCGCGAACAGCTCGTTCGCGATCCGGCCGATCAGGGCGGGATCGGCGGCGGCCGCCGCGAAGGCGGCGTCCCAGGGGCTCGTGGGGCCCGGCTGCGGCGGGGACGCGCCGGGCCCAGCTCCGTCACTCGTACTCATGGTAGTTGCTCACCGAGACGTCCTCGAGGACGCCGAGGGCGTCCTCGACGAGCACGGCCGTCGAGCAGTAGAGCGACACGAGGTACGAGGCGATCGCCCTGCGGTTGATGCCCATGAATCGGACCGAGAGGCTCGGCGAGACCTCGCCCGGCAGCCCCGGCTCGAAGAGACCCACGACGCCCTGCTTCTTCTCGCCGACGCGGAGCAGGAGGATGTTCGTCTTCTCGTCGTTCACGTAGAGCTTGTCCGACGGGACGAGCGGGATCCCGCGCCAGGTCAGGAACGGCGAGCCGAAGAGGTTCGTGGTGGGGGGGGGGACGCCGCGTCGGGTGCACTCGCGGCCGAAGGCGGCGATGGCGCGTGGGTGGGCGAGGAAGAAGGCGGGCTCCTTCCAGACGCGGGCGATGAGCTCGTCGAGGTCGTCCGGCGTGGGCGGACCCTTGCGCGTCTTCACGCGCATCGAGGGCGCGGCGCTCCGGAGCAGGCCGTACTCGGCGTTGTTGACGATCTCCCCCTCCTGCCGCTCCTTCACCCGCTCGATGGTGAGCCGGAGCTGCTCCCGGATCTGGTCGTACGGGCTGCGGTAGAGGTCCGAGACGCGCGTCTGCACGTCGACGATCGTGGTGACCGCGTTGAGGGGGTACTCCCGCGGGTGGTCGTCGTAGTCGACGAAGGTCTCGGGCAGGTCGACCTCGTCGCTGGGGCTGCACTCGATGTCGGCGGGGGTCTCGACCACGCGGTTCACGCGATAGGTGCCGGCCTCGACGGCGACCCACGGGAGCAGACTGATCAGCCAGCGCGGCGTGATCGCCAGCATCTGCGGTGGTGTCTTGGTGGTGTTCGCGAGCTGGCGCGCCGCCGTCTCGCCCAGCGTGTGACCGCTCGTGCCTGCCATGTTTCCGCTCCCTTCGTTGCGTGCGCGCGTGGACGCGCGGTGATGTGCCGCAAGGGACCCTATCGACTCGCGGCAATGGAAAGGCGTCCCGGCGGGGTGGCGCGGGCGCTTTCCTCCATTCAAACAGACGAGCCGACGGGCTCTGGCGCTACGCCGCGATGCCCTCGAAGAGGACGGAGGACAGGTAACGTTCGCCGGCGTCGGGCAGGATCGTGACGATGAGCTTGCCCCTCGACTCGGGGTCCAGGGCGACCTTCACCGCCGCGGCGACGGCTGCGCCGCCGGAGATACCGCTCGTGATGCCCTCCTCTTTGTGGAGGCGGCGCGCGTACTCGACCGCCTCGTCGTTCGAGACGGTCACGACGACGTCCACGAGCGAAAGATCGAGGACGTCCGGCTTGAACCCCGCCCCGATCCCCTGGATCTTGTGCGGCCCTGCCTTGGGCGGCTCGCCCGCGCGGATCGCCGTGAGCACGGGCGAGTGGGACGGCTCCACCGCGACCGAGCGGAGCGCCCGCTTCTTCTCGTGCTTGATGTAGCGCGAGACGCCGGTGATCGTTCCGCCCGTGCCGACCCCGGAGACGAGGATGTCGATCTTGCCGTCGGTGTCGTTCCAGATCTCGGGGCCGGTCGTGCGGAAGTGGACGTCCGGGTTCGCCGGGTTCTTGAACTGCTGGGGGAGGAAGTACTTCTGAGGGTCGCTCGCCGCGATCTCCTCCGCCCTCGCGATGGCGCCCGGCATGCCCTTCGCGCCCTCGGTGAGCACGAGCTCGGCGCCGAAGGCCTTCAGCATGCGCCTCCGCTCGAGCGACATCGTCTCGGGCATGGTGAGGACGATCGGGTAGCCGCGCGCTGCCGCCACGAAGGCGAGCGCGATCCCGGTGTTTCCGGAGGTCGGCTCGACGATGGTCCGGTCCCGCGAGCCCGGCTTCAGGATGCCGTCCCGCTCGGCGGCCTCGATCATCGCCGCGCCGATCCGGCACTTCACCGAGTAGGCGGGGTTCCGCCCCTCGATCTTCGCGACGATCGTCGCCCCGGTCCCATGCGAGATCCGGTTGAGCCGGACGAGCGGGGTGTTTCCGATGCTCCTGCTGTTGTCCTCGAAGATCCTGGCCATGGCTGCTCCTGCCTGCGTGGTGAGGGTGGAACGGTGCGGGTTCAGATCCCCGCGCCGAGCTCGAAGCGCTGCTCGCGCGCCTCGGCCTGCCGACCCGGGCGCGACTGAAGCGAGACGAGCGAAGGGGAGGGCACATCGGCCGCAGGGGCGCAGAGCCGTTCGATGACGCGGGGGAGGACGCGCTCGCTCGCGTCGCGGACTCGGGGCGCGGTCACGGGCGGAGCTCGGCGTCGAGCGGAAGGTTCACGCCGTCCGTTATAGCGGATAGCGTGCCGGTCTAGCAACCTCGACGGATGGCCGGGCGCCGCGCCGGGCGAGAGGTCACGTCCAGGGTAGGCTCGCGCGGAACCGCCAGTAGACATCGGGGAGCTCCCGCCCAGCACCCCTGCCGAACCTTCGCGGCTCGCGCACACGCCGTTCTCGACTCGGCCGACACGGCCTGCTTCTACCAACGAATCTCGCTTCCGTAAGACGGACGCGCGCCTTGACCGCGGGACGCGAAATCCGCTATAGCGGACAGGGATCCAGGAATCCAGGAAGGGCGCGTCGATGCCTCAGCAGCCAGAGAAGGAGAGCTCCACGCGGGACGTGGCGCCCATCTTCGGCGGGAACCTGCGCCGCCTGCGGATCCGGCGCGGCCTCTCTCTCGAGCGGTTCGCGCGCGAGTGCAACGTATCGCGGGCGATGCTCTCGCAGATCGAGCTCGGTCGCTCCGCGCCGAGCATCAACGTCGTGTGGAAGATCAGCACGGCGCTCGGCGTCCCCTTCTCCGCCCTCATCGCCGAGAAGGAGGGGTCGTCCTCGGTCGCGGTCCTCCGCGCCGAGAACGCGAAGGTCCTCGCGAACCGGAACGGCGGCTTCACCTCGCGGGCCCTCTTTCCATTCGGCTCGCCGCGGCTGGTCGAGTTCTACGCGCTCCGGCTCGCTCCCGGCGCCGCAGAGGAGGCTCACCCGCACGCGCCGGGAACCACCGAGTACCTCGTCGTCAGCGAGGGCAAGCTCGCGCTCGAGGTGGCCGGCGAACGCCACGACCTCGGGTCGGGGGACGCGGTGGTGTTCGAGGCGAACGTCCCCCACGCCTACCGCAACGGAGATCCCGAGCGCCCGACGAGGATGTTTCTGGTCATGACCTACGCGGAGCCGGTCGGCTAGCACCAGCGGTCCCGCGGGACCGCCGCCGCGCCGGCTGGTTCGCAGCGCGGCGAGGTCGCTTCACCGCGCGGGCCGTTGCAGCGGGGACCGGGGGCTCGAGCTCGATCCCGAAGATGTCCGCGAGGTGCTCCTTGCCGATC
>DASWCJ010000244.1:0-4391 GCA_036390155.1 Anaeromyxobacter sp. | reverse complement strand
GGGCCGGGGAAGGCGCCGTCCTCCTGCGCCGCCGCCAGAGTCGCGACCGGCGCCGACGGACGGAAGGGCCCGGAAACGCAGACGCCGGCGCACGCCCGGGCGCGCCAGCGGCCCACGGCACCGGAACCGGATTGCGATCGGCACGGCGCAACCAGTGAGGGGCGCCACCGAGGACGAGCGGGTCCGGCGTGTGCCGCTGTCACGCCGCGTGCACGCCGGCTCCGTCGATCGGAGCGGGGTCCGACCGCAGCGACGGCGGCGTGCTCGTCGGAGACGCCTCCCCAGCCCCTGGTGGCGGCTGCCGAAGTGGCTGCGACGAACGTCGGAATAGTGGGCGAAC
The DNA here is from genome assembly GCA_036390155.1 of Anaeromyxobacter sp. Classification (GTDB taxonomy): domain Bacteria; phylum Myxococcota; class Myxococcia; order Myxococcales; family Anaeromyxobacteraceae; genus Anaeromyxobacter. Next base: position 4,051 of record DASWCJ010000244.1, on the reverse strand, counting down.
GTTTTCAGGACGCCGCGGTGGGCCGTACCCCATTCGGCGACTTGCGCGGCCCGGGCATGGCCCCCTCCGACGAGCACGCCGCCGTCGCTGCGTTCGGATACGGTGTCCGTACGCGAGCCGGCGTGCACGCGGCGTGACAGCTTCGCGCGTCAGCTCCGGTGACCGTTCAGGGCCGCGCCCATGGCGCTCGCCGGGCCCGCCACCGTACGGGAACGCTCTAGCGCGGAGCTGGCGCGCCCGGGCGTGCGCCGGCGTCTACGTTTCTGGACCCGCTCGACCGTCCGGTGCCGGTTGCGACTCTGGCGGCGGCGCAGGAGGACGGGGGCCATGCCCGAGGCCCTACGGGCATTCGCCGAAGCCAGAACCCGGACGTCCACCCTCGCAGATGAGCAGCTATCCCGGAAGCGGCCGGCCACTAAGTGACCGGCATTGGCCTTAGCGGCGACCGCCCCCGCGCTTCCCGCCGCCGCGGCCCCCACCCCCACCCCCACCCCCGCCGCCGCCGCCGCCGCCGCGGCCGCCGCCGCGGCCCTTCCCGCCCTTGCCGCGGCCCTGGCGGCCGCCCTGCTTCGCGCGCCGCCCGCCCTCGTCGTGGCCATGCCCACGCCGCTCGTGCGACGCCGGGGGCTTCGCGGACCGCCGCGCCTGCTCGAGCCGGTCGGCGAGCGAGCCCTGAGCGCGCTCGCGCGCAGCCGGCGCCGCCGCCCGTCGACCCGGGTGCTCCTCGCGCACGGCCGGCCGACCCTCGCCGGAGATCGCGAGCTCGATCCGACGCCGGACCGGGCTCGCGGACACCACCTCGACGCGGAGCTTGTCCCCGACCCGGAACGACCGGCCGGTCACGCGGTCCACGACCGCGTGCTGCACCGGGTCGAGCGCCGCGGAGAGGCCGAGGTCCTCGACCTTCACGAGCCCCTCGACGAACCAGGGCGCGAGCTCGACGAAGATCCCGAAGTCGACCACCGCGGAGACCACGCCGTCGAACGTCTCGCCGACCTTGTCCTTCATGAAGAGCGCCGCGTAGAACGCGGCGATCTCGCGCTCCGCCTCCATCGAGGCTCGCTCGCGCTCGGAGGAGCGGACCGCGAGCTCCGCGAGCCGCGACGCCGCCGTCCGCTGCACCGGGTCGCCCCGCCGCGCCGCCCAATCCTCCTTGAGGAGCCGGTGGACGAGCAGGTCGGGGTAGCGGCGGATCGGCGAGGTGAAGTGCAGGTAGTGCTCGGCGGCGAGCCCGTAGTGGCCGATGTTCTCGGTCTGGTAGACGGCCTGCATCATCGCGCGCAGGAGGAGCTGGTTCAGCGCCCGCTGCTGCGCGTGCCCCTGGAAGTTCTCGAGCAGCGCGTTCAGCGCCTGCGGCCCGACCGGCGGCTCGGGCACCTCGAAGCCGTGCGTGCGCGCGAGCTCGAGGAACGCGGCGAGCTTCTCCTCGTCGGGCAGCCCGTGCACGCGGTACACGGTCGGGAGGTCCCGCCCGCCGAACCAGCGCGCCACCGCCTCGTTGGCGGCGAGCATGAACTCCTCGACGATGCGGTGGGCCCGGTTGCGCGGGCGCTTCTCGATCGCGGCGACCTCGCCCCCCTCGCCGAGCACGATCTTCGCCTCGGGCAGGTCGAAGTCGATCGAGCCGCGGCGGCGGCGCATCGCGGTGAGCTTCTCCTGCAGCTCCGCCATGAGCTCGAAGCCGCCGCGGAACCGCTCGCGGTGGGGGACCTTCTCGCCGTCGAGGACGCGGGCCACCTCGGTGTAGGTGCACCGCCCGGCGCTCCGCATCACCGCCTCGTAGACCTCGGAGGAGCGGGTCTCCCCCTGCGCGTCCACGACGAGGTCCGCGACCATGCAGAGCCGCTCGACCTCCGGGTTGAGCGAGCAGATCCCGTTCGAGAGCCGCTCCGGGAGCATCGGCAGGACCTGCATCGGGAAGTAGACGCTGGTCGCGCGCCGCCCCGCCTCGTCGTCGAGCGCCGTGCCGGGCCGGACGTAGTGGGCGACGTCCGCGATGGCGACGACGAGCCGGTAGAGCGGGCCCTTCCCCTTCCCTCGCGGCTCGAGCCGCTCGACGAAAACGGCGTCGTCGAAGTCCCGCGCGTCCTCGCCGTCGATGGTGACGAGCGGGATCGCGGTGAGGTCCTTCCGTCCCTGGCGATCGTCGGCGCGCACGTGGTCCGGGATCGTCTCGGCCTCCGCGGCGACGGCGTCGGGGAAGACGTCGGCGAACCCGCGCGCGTAGGCGACCTTGAGGACCTCGACCCGCGGCTCGCCCGGCTTGCCGATGACCTCGACCACGCGGCCGGAGAGCTTGCCGGTGCCCGGATCGAGCGCGACCTTCACCACCTCGCCGTCCTCGGCCAGGTCCGAGTCCGGGACCGGCACGTAGGCGTCGAGCTCCGCGTCCGCGGGGACGACGAAGCTCTGCTTGCCGCGCGAGTGGTAGGTGCCGAGGAGGAGCCGGCGTCGCCGCTCGACCACCTCGACGATCCGACCCGCGGTCCGCCCGCCGCGGGCGGGGATGATCTCGAGGCGCACGAGATCGCCGTCGAGCGCCTTCGCCGCCTCGTCGGGCGGCACGAACACGTCGTCGCCCTTGCGGTCGAGGCGTGCGACGAAGCCGAAGCCGTCGCGGTGCTTCTTGAGCGTACCGAGCACCCCTCCGCGCGCGGAAGGCCCTTTCCCTCCCCCTCGACCCCGCAGCATGGGGCCGGCGAGCGCGGCCTGCTTCCCGGGCGTCTGCGCCTCCTTCGGCGCGGGCACGGCGAACCGCTTCCCGTCCTGGAGCAGCGTCCCCTCGCGCGCGAGGTCCCGGAGGACCCGCTTCACGTCCGTCCGCTCGCCCGGGTGGAGCCCGGCGCGCTGCATGACCTCGCGGAGCGAGAGCGGCGTACCGGCCGCCTTCCGGAGCTGCTGGAGGAGCGCCTCGCGGCGCCGCTGCTGCCTGTCTTCTCCCAAGTCTTTGTCCCTCTCCTCGGCGCGGGGCGCCGGCGGCCGGCGGCTGGAGGCCGCGGCCGGACGGAGTCTAACCGGAACGCGGACGCGGAGGGGACGCGGACGTCTCCCCGGACCCGCCGTCGTGCTATCACGATCGCGTGCTGACCCCCGCGGCGGCCCTCTCCCGAATCCTCGCGGTCCTCGCCGACGTCGCGCCGCTTCCGGGCGAGCGCGTCCCGCTCGCCGAGGCGCTCGGCCGGGCCCTCGCCGAGGACCTCGTCGCGGCGACGGACCTGCCCGCGTTCGACGCCTCCACGATGGACGGGTACGCGCTCCGGTCCGGTGACGCCCGCCGCGCCGGCGCGCGGCTCCCGGTCGCGTTCGAGGTCTTCGCGGGCAAGCCCGCCCCCGGCCCGCTCCCGGCCGGCGCGTGCTGCCGGATCTTCACCGGCGCGCCGCTCCCGGAGGGCGCCGACGCGGTCGAGCCGCAGGAGGAGGTTCGCAGGAAGGGCGGCGCGGCCGTCCTCGCGCGCCCGGCGGTGCGCGGCCGGTTCGTCCGGCGTCGCGGCTCCGACGTCGCCCGCGGCACCGTCGCCGCGCGCGCCGGCTCCGAGCTCGATCCCGGCACGATCGCCCTCGCCGCCGGCCTCGGCAGGCCGGAGCTCGCCGTCCACCGTCGCCCCCGCGTCGCGATCCTCCCGACCGGCGACGAGGTCGTGCCGGTCGGGACCCACCCGGCGCCCGGCCAGATCGTCGAGACGAACGGCCACGCCCTCGCCGCCGCCGCCCGGGCGGTGGGCGCCGAGCCGATCCTCCTCCCTGCGGCCGGCGACGACCCGCGAGCGCTCCGGCGCGCCCTCGCGGCGACGCGCGGCGTGGACGCGCTCGTCACGACGGGCGGGGTGTCGGTGGGGGAACGCGACCTCGTCCGGGCCGCGCTCGCCGCCGCCGGCGCGCGGCTCGACTTCTGGCGGGTGGCGATGCGGCCCGGGAAGCCGTTCGCGTTCGGACGCTGGGGACGCACCGCCGTGTTCGGGCTCCCGGGGAACCCGACGAGCGCGCTCGTCACCTTCGAGCTGTTCGTCCGCCCCGCCCTCCGCGCCCTCGCGGGCCTCTCCGGCGCCGGGCG
>DASWCJ010000243.1:0-8698 GCA_036390155.1 Anaeromyxobacter sp. | reverse complement strand
TCGACCTGTATGCGAAGCTCGTCGGCCTCCCCGGCAAGGAAGGCGTCGCGGGCGAGGACGTGCAGTCGCTCTACTCGGCGGGCTCGCTCGAGGAGATCGCCGCGTACTGCATGACCGACGTCGTGCAGACCTGGCTCCTCTTCCTGCGCTGGCGGCTCGTCGAGGGGTCGCTCACGCCCGACGGTTACGACGAGTCGATCGCCTCGGCGCGCACCGCGCTCCCGGCGCTCTTCGGGCGGCGGCTGCCGCAGGACCAGCGCGCGATCCTCGAGAAGTTCCTCGGCCGCTGCCGCGGGTTCCTCGGCGCGATCCCGGGCGAAAAGCCCGCGGACGCGCGCTGCGCGTCCTAGCCGCTGGAAGATCCCTGGGGCGCCCTAGCCTAGGGCGCGTTGCGCGCGCTTCAGCCGGGCCGGAACGACGGGCCGTCATGCGGCGTCGAGACGACCGGCGCGGGCGCCCCCGCGAGCGCGGCCGCCCGCGCGGCGAGCCCGTTCGCGGCGTCGCGCGACCAGCCCTCCACCACCGCCTCCACGCGTCCGCCCCGCGCGAGGAGGACGAACGTCGGCGTCGCGGCGACGCCGAACGCGTCGGACGCGGGCCACGGCTCGGGATCGACGAGCACCCGCACCCCGCCCGCCGCGAGCCGGTGCGCGTTCGAGAACCCGTCCGTCGCCTCGGTCCCGTCCTGGGAGACGGCCACGACGGCGAGCCCGGGGACGGCCGCGAGGCGCGGGAGGACGTGCGCGGCGGCATCGCACGCGCCGCAGTCGCCCTTGTAGAAGAAGAGGAGCGCCGGCCGGTCGGCGGCGAGCGCGGCGAGGTCCACCGGCGCGCCGAGGGCGGCGAGCTCGGGAGCCTCCGCCTCACGATCGAGCGTGACCGCGGCGACGGCGGGAGCGAGCTGACCTGGCGCGACGGGCACGATCGGATGATCCGGCCCGCCGCGCCGGCCTGCAACGGGTCTAACGGGGGCCGCGCTTCGCACGGCGCTTGCGCTTCACGGAGAGGCGGCGCTTCGTCGCTGCGCCGGCGCGCTTCGTCTTGGAGCGATTCGAGAGCTTCCGCTTCGAGCGGTTCCCACGCTTCGGGGCCATCCACGTCCTCCTGGGGTTGGGCTGCGACGCCCTTCTACCGCGCGCCGGCTACTCGAGCCAGTCGCGATCCTTCAGCTTCTTCGGCAGGTACTCCTCGGTGATGAAGCTGATTCCGCGGCGCGACAGGGCCTCGAGCTCGAACTTCTGCCCGCTGCTCACCATCTCCTGGATCTCCTGCTGCCACTGCTTCGCCTTGAACCAGGGGTACGCCAGCATCTGCTTCGCGCGCGCCACGTCCTGGTCGTTCATCTTGATCGCCACGTTCGACGGGAGCTTGAAGGTCACCTTGTCGAACGACGAGAGACCGATGAAGCGCGCCGCCGGCACCGCCATCCGCATCGACTCGTAGGCGAGGTTGATCGAGCCCTGCTTCAGCACCGAGTAGATGTAGAAGCCCCACGGATCGTTGTCGACGAGCACGTACACCGGGAGCTTCAGCTCGGAGTGGAGCCGCTGCACGAGCCGGCGCACGCCGCGCGGCGGCTGTCCCTGGCCGGTGACGATCAGGCATTTCTCGCGCTGCCAGAACTTGTCCTCGTTGAAGCGCTTCCAGACCGCGTCCTTCTCGACGAGCAGGACGTACTTCGCCTCGGTCTTCCCGAACTGGATGACGTGCTCCTCGACGATCGACGGCACCGACCAGCCGCCCGAGCCCATGCGGCGCAGGTCGATCGTGTCGCCCGCGTCGCGGATCGTCATCGGGCCGACCATCGAGCCGCGGCCGGTCGCGAAGAGGTGCAGCTCCTCGCGGAGCGAGTCGACCGCGACCTCGAGGTCCTCGATGATCAGGTCCGACTCCTCCTGCTCCTCGAAGGTGTTCTGCCGCGTCTCCCCGAGGGTGTGCTTCGTCATGTAGTAGAGGTCGCGGATGCTCGTCGTCTTGCCCGAGTCGATGAGCTCCTTGCAGGCCTCCGAGACGAGGAACGTCTGCATGAACTTCTTCGCCATCGACACGTTGAAGAAGTAGCGCTTCTGGCGCTGGGTCCCGAGCTCGATCAGCCGCCGCTTCTCGTTGAACTTGACGTTGGCGAGGGATCGGATCGGGATCTCGACGAAGGGGTTCTTGCCCCCCTTCACCGACTTCAGGACCGAGTCGGCGAGCTTCTCGATCTTCAGGATGGTCTTCTTGTCGATCACGTCGAGGCGCGCCATGGCTTACTCGTCCTCCCGGTCGGCCCGCCGCGGGCGCGTCGCCGCCTTCTTCGACGCGTCCTCCAGGGCCGCGTCCTGCTCCGCGATCTCCGCCTCGGTCATCTGGTTCGCGACGCGGAGGAACTCCCGCTTCATCGGGTCCGGGCTCTTCCCCGTGATCTTCCCGATCGAGCGCGCCACCTCCTGGATGTAGAGCTCGAAGAGGCTGCGCCGCTGCGCCTGGTAGTCGGCGTGCTGACGCTTCCGGATGTGCGCGGCGAGCTTCCGCCCGCACTCCTGCGCCGCGAGCTGGATCTCCCGGATGATCTCGGGGTAGTGGGCCACCGCCTCCTTGGACTCGCTCGTGAACGGCACCCACACCGAGGCGATGTGGACGAGGAGCGCCATCGGCCCCACCGGCAGCGAGCCCTTCGGCTGCGAGAGCAGGTAGTTGCGCCAGTCGGTCTTCACCACCGCGTCGGTCACGCCGCAGGCGCTCCGCTGGAAGAGGAGCGGAACGCGGTTCGCGAACCGGAAGAGCTCGATCGGCTTGTCCGCGGGCCACGAGCCGCCGTAGGCGAGCGCCACCTCCGCCTGGAAGGGGTTGCCGCGGTAGACCTTCGGCGGCCGGGTGACGCTGGTGATGAAGTAGTTGTGCCCCTTGATCTTCTCGACCCCCTCCTCCGGCGGCGCGTCCGGCACCGTCGGGGCCTCCGCCTTCGCCGCCTTCTCCTTCTTCGAGGCCTTCTTCTTCGCGGCGTGGTCGAGATCGAGCTGCTCGTCCTGCTCCGGCCCCTCCGTCTCGATGACGTTCAGGAACGAGACCAGCCCCCGCTTCATCAGCTCGTCGCCGATGGGCGACAGGCAGTTGGTCGGGGGGTTCATGATCCTCGTCTCGCCGAGCGCCTTGTGCAGGCGGCTCGCGACCTCGCGATCCTCGGCGACGTCGCGCGGGCGGACCTTCCCCTTCAGCCCCGCGCGCCGGACGATCTCGTCCGCCACCGTCGTCGACACGCGCGAGAAGGCCGTCTGCAGGAAGCCCTTCACGTCGTGGGCCTTCGAGTCGGAGGCCATCAGCATCAGCGCGCCGAGCTCGACGCCGTGCGGGTGCGGCCGGATCTCGAGCGCCTCCTTGGGCAGCTCCGCGGTGGCGCGCGGGAAGACGAGCGGCGCCTGCCGCGGGCGCAGATAGCGCACCGTCGCGTGCGGGTTCGCGAGCGCAGTGTGCTCGACGTAGCGGTTCACGAACCGCTGCCCGGTGCGCCAGTCCGCGACGATCTCCAGCTCGACCCGGGTGCCGTGCTCCTGGTGCCAGTCGGCGAGCTGGTCGTCGCGGGTGACGACCGGGTTGTTCTTCCGGGTGTCGATCTGGATGTCGAAGGAGTGGGCCGGCTTCCCCCTCCCGGTGCGGCTCGTCACACGGATCGGCTGGCCGGTGGTGAGCTGGCCGTACATCGCCGCCGCGCTGATGCCGATCCCCTGCTGGCCGCGGGACTGCTTGAGCCGGTGGAACTTCGAGCCGTAGAGGAGCTTGCCGAAGATCTTCGGGACCTGCGCCTTCACGATCCCGGGGCCGTTGTCCTCGATCACGACGACGAACCGGCCCTCACCCTTGGTGAGATCGCCCCCGCCCTTCGCGTCGAGGGCGAGATCGCGGACCTCGATCGTGAGGTCGGGGAGGATCCCGGCCTCTTCGCAGGCGTCGAGCGAGTTGTCCACCGCCTCCTTGATCGTGGTGAGGAGCGCCTTCGAAGGGTTGTCGAACCCGAGGAGGTGGCGGTTCTTGGTGAAGAACTCGGAGATCGAGATCTCGCGCTGCTTCGTCGCCATCTGCTCGGCGGTGGCGCGGCGCTTCGGGCCCTTCGGCGCGAGCTCGGGCTCGTCGGGGACGGGGACGAGCTCCGGCTCGGGCGGTGGCGGGGCGGCCTTCGACTTCACGCCCCTCGGCGGCGGGGGCGGACGGGACGCGCGCCGTGGCGCGGCCGTGGGCTCCACCGCGACGAGCTCGAGCTGCTTCCCGACCTTGGCGGCCGGCTTCCCCTTCGGCGCCGGCTTCGCCGACGCCTTCATCGCGGGCTTCGCCATCCTCTTCGATGCCTCCACCTTGCGGCCCATGGGCTCCTAACCTCGCGATATCGCCTGCTTGCGTTTAGCACGGAGGGGATCCGTGCGCGAGAAAGCGGCCCCGGACGGCCGCTCGGGAGGCGCCCGGTCGGCCGGCGGATTGCCACGGCCGGTCCGGTGGTTACTAGAGGGGCCATGGCTTGGAACGAAGCGGCGGTACCGAGGGGCATGCAGCAGCCGGCGCGGTCGCCGGGAACGGGCCGGAACTACGTCAAGACCGCGATGCTCATGGCGTTTCTGGTCGCGATCCTCGCGATCGGCGGTCAGATGGCCGGCGGCTGGGGCGGGATGGTCCTCTTCGGGGTCATCGGGCTCCTCTTCAACTTCGGCTCGTACTGGTTCTCCGACCGCCTCGCGCTCATGGCGCATCGGGCGCAGCCGGTGACCCGGGAGCAGCGGCCCGAGGTTTACGACATCGTCGAGCGGCTCACCCGCAAGGCCGGGCTGCCGATGCCGCGCATCTACGTCATCCCCTCCGACTCGCCCAACGCCTTCGCGACCGGGCGGAACCCGGAGCACGCCGCCGTCGCCGTGACCGAGGGGATCCTCCGGATCCTCGACCGCCGCCAGCTCGAGGGCGTCCTCGCGCACGAGCTCTCGCACGTCCGCAACCGCGACATCCTCATCGCGACCGTCGCGGCGTCGGTCGCCGGGCTCATCGCGGCGCTCGGCCACGCCATCCAGTGGGGCGCGATCCTCGGGATGGGGCGCAGCCGGGACGACGAGGGCGGGAACCCCATCGCCGCGATCGCCTGGGCGCTCCTCGCCCCGCTCATCGCGATGATCGTGCAGCTCGCCGTGTCGCGCTCGCGCGAGTACGGCGCGGACGCGTCCGGGGCCGAGCTCGTCGGCGATCCGGACCCGCTCGCGGACGCTCTCCTCGCCCTCGAGCGCGGGACCGAGCTCCGGCCCTACGAGTACGGCGGCCCCGCCACCGCGCACCTCTTCATCGTGAACCCGTTCAGCGGCGCGGGCGCGCGGATGCTCCACCTGTTCTCGACGCACCCCTCCACCGAGGACCGCATCGCGCGGCTCCGCGCGATGAAGCGGGGCGTGCGGTACGCGTAGCCCGGGTCAGTAGGTGCACTGCTGCCCGGGCGACGGGTCCGTGCTGGCGAGCACCGTGAGCGGCGTGTCGAGCGCGGTCCCCGGCGTCGCCACCACGAGCTGGTAGTGGCCCGGCGCGGGCGCGGTGAACTCGCAGTCGAGCGGCTGGAACGAGCAGCTCGCCGGGTCCACCGGCGGGCAGCTCGTGCTCGGGTCGCACACCTCCGCGATGGGCTCGAGCGTGATCTGCCCGCCGCTCGCGTTCTCGGTGTGGACGAGGCAGCGCGGCGTCGCCTGGTCGCAGCGCGGGCAGACCCGGACCGGGACCGTGACCTTCGTCCCGGCGAGCGCGGTGCACGACGCCGGCGCGCCGCTCACCGGCGGCGTCTGGTCGCCGCACTTCGCCCCGGGCACCTCCCCGCACCCTGTGGCGAGGAGCCCGAGCGAGGCAGCGAGCGTCGTGGCGAGCGCGGCGGTTCCGAGGCGCATGAGGTCCCTGCGCGGAACCTGGGCCCGGCGGGCCGCGCCCGCGACCCCCTCACGGCCGCAGCACGATCTTCCCGAACTGCGCCCGGTCGGACAGGAGCCCCTGGGCCGCGCGGGCCTCCCCGAGCGGGAGCACCCGGTCGACCACCGGCCTGAGCTTCCCCTCGCCGACGAAGCGGAGCACCTGGACGAGATCCCCCGCGGTCCCCATGGTCGAGCCGAGGATCGAGAGCTGGCGGAAGAAGACGTGGCGGAGGTCGGTGGGCGGGTCGTACCCGGTCGTCGCCCCGACGGTGACGATGCGGCCCCCGATCCCGGCCGCGAGGAGCGACTTCTCCCAGGTGGTCTTTCCGACGTGCTCGAAGACCACCTCGACGCCCTTCTTGTCGGTGAGCTTGCGGACCTCCTGCGCGAAGTCCTGCTTCTCGTAGTTCACGAGGTGGTCGGCGCCGAGCGCCTTCGCCTTCTCGAGCTTCGAGTCCGAGCCCGCCGTCGCGATGACCCGCGCCCCGAGGAGCTTCGCGATCTGGACGGCGGCCACGCCGACGCCCGAGCCCGCCGCGTGGACGAGCACGGTCTCGCCGAGCCGGACCTTCGCGCGACCGACGAGCGCGTGCCACGCGGTCATGAAGGTGAGCGGCACCGCCGCCGCCTCCTCGAACGTGAGGTTCGCGGGCTTCGGCAGGACGTTCCTCGCGGAGACCGCGAGCTTCTCCGCCATCCCCCCCGAGACGTGCTCGCCCAGGATCGAGAACTTGCGGCAGAGGTTCTCCTCGCCCGCGAGGCACCGCTCGCACCGGCCGCAGCCGAGGCTCGGGTTCACCACCACCTCGTCCCCGGCCTTCACCCCCTCGACGCCCGCGCCGACCGCCTCGACGACGCCGGCCACGTCGGAGCCGAGCACGTGCGGCCAGGTCAGCTTGAGGCCCGCCCAGCCCTTGCGGACCCAGATGTCGAGGTGGTTGAGCGCGGCCGCCTTCACCGCGACGACCACCTGCCCGGGCCCGGCCTTCGGGTCCGGCAGCTCCTCGACGTTCACGACCTCGGGGCCTCCGTGCGCGCGAATCGCGACCGCCTTCATCGTGTCCTCCGTCGTGGGGGGTGGGACCCCACGTTAACGGGACGGGACCCTCCGTTGCCAGCGCCGCGTGCCATCGGGTTATGCTCGGAAGGGTCCCAGGTGCAGACGATCGAGACGGTTGCGGTGCTGGGAGCGACCGAGCGAGGGGCCGCCTGCGCGGTCCTCGCGGCGCTCGCTGGGTGCGCCGTCCGCGTTCACGATGCGTCCGATCTCCTGACCGAGGCCTCCGCGGAGGTCCGGCGGATCGCGGAGCTCGCCTCCGCGCAGGGCGCGGTGACCCGGACCGAGGTCCAGCGGATCCTCGACGGCGTGCTCTTCACCTCCGATCTCGACGAGGCGCTCAGCGGGGCGGATCTCGTCGTCGACGCGGGCACCGCCGAGCCGCCCGTCGATCGGCTCGCCTCCGAGCTCCGCGCGACGACCGCGGTCGCCGCCGCGGGCGCGACCCCGTCCGCGGAGCTCGCGGCGCGGCTCCCGCAGCCCGGGCGCGTCCTCGCGCTCCGCTTCGTCTCGAGCGTCGGGCCGGTGCCGCGGATCGAGGTCGAGCCCGCCCCCGAGACGAGCCCGCACGTGGTCGAGCGCGCCCGCGCATTCACCGCTCGCGTCCACCGGGCGGCGCGGCTCCCCCTGGCGGCGCCGGCGTGATCGCCGAGCCGCTTGCTCCGGCGGGGTCGAGGCGCTATGGACCTCTCGCCCGCGGAGGTGCCATTGAAGATGGGACTGCTCGCCATGCTGCTCGGAAGCGCATCGCTGAAGGTGGGTGACCGCGCGCCGGACTTCACCCTCCCGGACACCGAGGGGAAGCCGGTGACGCTGTCGCGGCTCCTCGTGAACGGGCCGGTGATCGTCGCCTTCTACCCGAAGGCGTTCACCCCTGGCTGAACCAGCGAAGTCCGGGCGTACCGTGATCAGTACGCCGAGATCCTGAAGCGGGGCGCGCAGGTGGTGGGCATCTCCACCGACGACGTCGCGACGCAGAAGCGGTTCCGGGAGGAGAACCAGCTCCCGTTCCCGCTCCTCGCCGACTCGGGCGGCAAGGTGGCGAAGGCCTACGGCGGCACGCTCCTCGGCTTCGCGAACCGCGCGACGTTCGTCGTCGAGCGGGACGGGAAGGTGACGGAGGTCGTGACCGGGAACGACGCGATCGACCCGAAGGCGTCCATCGCCGCCTGTCCGCTCACGCGGGGGTGAGCGTGAGCGCCTCCCCCGCCTAGAGCCAATGCCGGTCACTTAGCGGCCGGCCGCTTCCGGGGTAGCTGCTCAGCTGCGAGGGTGGACGTCCGGGTTCTCGGTTCGGCGAACGCTCCCGTAGGGCCTCGGGCATGGCCCCCGTCCTCCTGCGCCGCGCAGGAGGACGGCGCCTTCCCCGGCCCGCCACGGCGGCGGCGTTCGGTCCGGGCGACGAGATCGTCGAGCTACTGCGGCGAGCGATGCCTGCCTGCGCCGGGCGGGCTCGGCGACGGCCTCACTCGCCTCGCTACGGTCCGGGGTTGTGGGATGCGCTCTAACAGGCCGCCGCGATCCCGTCCTCGACGAGCACGCGCCGCACCACCGCCTCGCCGGCCGGGGTCGCGACGCGCTCGCCCTCCTTCCAGTGGGCCCGCCGCAGGTAGCCGAGGCCGATGCGGCCTTCCGGCGTCTCGGCCGCGCTCGTCACGACGCCGACCTCCTGCCCTCCCGCCGTGAGCGGCGCGCCCGGCGCCGCCCCCTGCGGGAGCGCGAGCTGGACGAGCCC
>DASWCJ010000242.1:0-15835 GCA_036390155.1 Anaeromyxobacter sp. | reverse complement strand
CGCGCGGAGCGCGACGGCGAGGTCCTTGAGCGAGAGGATCTTCGTCGTCCCCACGCGGAGGAGCACGTCGCCGCCAGCGAGCCCGGCCTGCTCCGCCGGGCTCCCGGGCCGGACACCGGAGAGCAGGACGCCGGGCTCTTTGCGCTCGGCGAAGTCCGGGATCGCGCCGAGGTAGGCGCCGTAGCCGCGGTCGCGCTCGCCGGGCGGCGCGCCCGAAGGCGCCGGGGAGCGGACGGGCTCGAGCCGCTCGTCGCGCTCCGCGGCCTCGCGGGCGATCCGCCACGCGAGCCGCGCGACGGCGGTGAGCCCGGCGTAGTCGAGCTTGTCCGGCGTGTCGCTCGGCCGGTGGTAGTCGGCGTGCGCGCCGGTGTGGAGGAAGACCACCGGGACGCCGCCGGCGCGGAAGGACCGGGCGTCGGAGGCCTCCTCGCCGCCGGCCCCGAACACGACATCGAGGCCGAGGGCAGGCGGCGTTCCCGCCACCCCCGTCACGAGCTCGCGCAAGCCGCGGGCGCTGTCGGCGCCCTCCAGGTAGACCTTCCCGCCCTGCGGGCGGCCGATCGTGTCGAGGTTCACCATGAGCGCCATCGCAGCGACCGCGCAGCCGGGCGGTGGGCGCCGCACGAGCTCCGCCGAGCCGAGGAGGCCGAGCTCCTCCGCGCCGAACGCGGCGAAGACGAGGGTGCGCCTCGCCGGCCCCTGCGCGGCGGCCGCGCGCGCCGCGGCGAGCACCGCCGCGACTCCGCTCGCGTCGTCGTCCGCGCCGGGATGGATCGTGCCGAGCGAGTCGGGCGCGAGCGAGCCGTCCCCGCCGAAGCCGAGGTGATCGTGGTGCGCGCCGACGACGACGCACTCGCCGGCGTGCGCCGGATCGCGCCCGGGGAGGATCGCCGCGACGTTCGCGGTCTCGGCCCGCTCGTGCCGGACCTCCGCGCCGGCGCGGACGCGGATCGGGGCCTCGAACCGCTGGAGGTACCCGCCCTCGAAGGCGGGGCGCAGGCCCGCCTCGGCGAGCCGATCCGCGATCCAGGCGGCCGCCTCTCGCCCGCCGGCGGTGCCCGTGCCGCGCCCCTCGCGGGCGGGATCGGCGAGCCACTCGACCTCGCCCCGCGAGCGCGCGGCGTCGAAGGAGGCCTCGGAGGCGGGGTGGGACGCGAGGCGCGGCCCGCAGGCGGCGAGGGCGAGCAGCGCGAGAACCGGACGCGCGGGGGTTCGCATGCTCCCTCCTCCTAACGCCGACGAGCCTTGCGCGAGACCCTCCGGGAGTGTAAGTACCTTGGTTCCGCCATGCGCCGGACGTTCTTCAAGTCCAAGATCCACCGCGCGACCGTGACCCAGGCCGACCTCGACTACGAGGGGTCGGTCACGATCGACGAGGACCTCATGGACGCCGCCGCGATCTGGAACTACGAGGCGGTCCACATCTGGAACATCACCCGCGGTACGCGCCTGCAGACCTACGCCCTCCGGGGGCCGCGCGGCTCCGGCGTCGTCTGCATCAACGGCGCGGCGGCGCACCTCAACAAGCCGGGCGACATGGTGATCCTCGCGACCTTTGCGGAGCTGGAGGAGTCGGAGGCGCGCACCTTCGTCCCGAAGGTCGTGCTCGTCGACCCGCAGAACAAGATCGTGGTGAAGGACGCCGTCGAGATCGCGGGTCCGGCCCGCCGGGTGCTCGCATGACGGTGTTTCTTTGGCGCCGCTGACTTGCGGCCCTTCCCCGACCTCGAGACGTTCCGTTCCCTCTGCCGGCCCGGCCGGGCGGTGCCCGTGCGCGTCGAGGTGGACGCCGACACCGAGACGCCCGTCTCGGCTTTCCTGAAGCTCTCCCGCGGCGCCTCCCAGGCGTTCCTGCTCGAGTCGGTCGAGGGCGGCGAGCGGAGCGCGCGGTTCTCGTTCCTCGGCGCGGGTCCGCGCAGCACCCTGCGCTGGAAGCTCGGCGACCCGGGCGACCCGCTCGACCGCGTCCGCGCCGCGCTCGCGAGCCACCGCGCGGTCCGCGTCCCGGGCTGCCCGCCCTTCTCCGGCGGGCTCGTCGGCCACCTGTCCTACGACGCCGTCCGGCTGTTCGAGCCGCGGGTGCCGATCTCGAAGCCCGACGAGCTCGGGTTCCCCGACGTCCTCCTCATGGACTTCGACGAGGTGGTGGCGTTCGACAACCTGCGCCACTCCCTCCACGTCATCTGCGAGGTGCGCTGCGAGCGCGACGACGACCCGACCGCGCTGTACGAGCGGGCGATCCGCCGGATCCGCGCGCGGCTCCGCGCCCTGGCGCGGCCGCTCGCGGAGGTGCGGCCCCGCCGCGCGGCGCGGCCCGCCGTGCTCGTGCCCCGGGTGGCGAAGCGGGACTACCTCGCCGCGGTGGCCCGCGCGAAGGAGTACGTCCGGGCCGGCGACTGCCAGCAGATCGTCCTCTCGCAGCGCTTCGACGCGGAGGTGTCGGTCCCGCCGTTCGAGATCTACCGCGCGCTCCGGCGCGTGAACCCGTCCCCCTACCTGTTCTTCCTCCAGGACGGCGAGCGGGCGCTCGTGGGCTCGTCCCCGGAGACGCTCATCAAGCTGCAGGGCGGCGAGGTGACGCTCCGGCCGATCGCCGGCACGCGGAAGCGCGGCGCCGACGCGGCGGAGGACCAGGCGCTCGAGGCGGAGCTCCGGGCCGACCCCAAGGAGAACGCCGAGCACGTGATGCTCGTGGATCTCGGCCGGAACGACGTCGGCCGGGTCTCGGCGGTGGGCTCGGTCCGGGTCACGCAGCTGAAGACGATCGAGCGCTACTCGCACGTCATGCACCTCGTCTCCGAGGTGAAGGGTCGGCTCGCGGACGGGCTCGGCGCCGTGGACGTCCTCCAGGCGGGCTTCCCCGCCGGGACCGTCTCCGGCTCGCCGAAGGTCCGGGCGATGGAGATCATCGACGAGCTGGAGCCCGCGCGCCGGGGGCCGTATGCGGGCGCGGTGGGCTACTTCGACCGGCGCGGCGACATGGAGATGTGCATCGCGATCCGCACCCTCATGGCGCGCGGGCGCAAGGTGTCGGTGCAGGCCGGCGGCGGGCTCGTCTACGACTCCGTGCCGGAGCTCGAGTACCAGGAGACGCTCAACAAGGCGCGCGCGGTCTTCACCGCGGTCGCGCAGGCCGAGTCGCGCCTCCTCGACGCCGTCGCGCTGGCCCCCGGACTACCTTCGCCCCGCCGAGCAGGGCTGGGGAGGGGACGCCCGCCGCTCCGGCGCACCGCGGGAGCGCGCAAGTGACCCGGGCCTTCGCGACCGGAGCCGTCGCCGCCCGGCGGACGCCGCGGGCGGTGCGGCTCGTCCTCGTCGACAACTACGACAGCTTCACCTTCAACCTCGTGCAGTACCTCGGCGAGCTCGGGGCGGAGGTCCAGGTCTTCCGGAACGACGCGATCGACGTGGCAGGGATCCGGGCGCGTGCGCCCGACGCGCTCGTCCTCTCGCCGGGTCCGTGCACGCCCGACGAGGCGGGGGTGACGCTCGAGGCGATCCGCGCGCTCGCGGGCGAGCTGCCCATCCTCGGCGTCTGCCTCGGTCACCAGGCCATCGGCCAGGCCTTCGGCGGCAAGGTGATCCGGAACGCGCGGATCGTCCACGGCAAGTCGAGCCCCGTCCGCCACCGCGGCGCCGGGATCTACGCGGGGGTTCCGTCGCCGTTCGAGGCGGGGCGCTACCACTCGCTCGTGGTCGAGCGCCGGACCCTGCCGCGTGCGCTCGCGGTGACGAGCTGGACGGACCAGGGCGAGATCATGGGGCTCCGGCACCGCACCCTCGACGTCGAGGGCGTCCAGTTCCACCCCGAGTCCATCCTCACCGTCGAGGGCAAGCGGCTCCTCGCGAACTGGCTCGGGCGGGTCACGCGGGGCGGCCGCGATGCGAGGAGGCGGGCATGATCCAGCAGGGCATCCAGAAGCTCCTCGCCGGGCACGACCTCAGCCGCGCCGAGATGGCCGAGGCGATGAACGAGATCGCCGACGGCGGCGCGACGCCCGCGCAGGTCGGCGCGTTCCTCGTCGCCCTCCGGATGAAGGGCGAGACGGTGGACGAGATCGCCGGGGCGGCGGAGGTGATGCGCGCCCGGGTGGACCGCGTGAAGGTCGCCCGCGACGTCTTCGTCGACACCTGCGGTACGGGCGGCGACGGGCGGAACACCTTCAACATCTCGACCACCGCCGCCTTCGCGGTCGCCGGCGCCGGCGTGACCGTGGCGAAGCACGGCAACCGCGCGGTCTCCTCCCGCTCGGGCTCCGCCGACGTGCTCGCGGCGCTCGGGGTGAACGTCGACGCGGCGAAGGACGTCGTGGAGCGCTGCATCGAGGAGGTGGGGATCGGGTTCCTCTTCGCCCCGCGTCTCCACCCCGCCTTCAAGGCGGTCGCCGGCATCCGGCGCGAGATCGGCGCGCGGACCGTGTTCAACCTCCTCGGCCCGCTCGCGAACCCGGCCGGCGCGCGCCACCAGGTCATGGGCGTCTTCGAGCCGCGCTGGGTCCCGGTGATCGGCGGCGTCCTCGCCGCGCTCGGCGCCGCCCACGCGTTCGTGGTGCACGGCGAGGGGCTCGACGAGATCGCCGTCACCGGCATGACCCATGTCTGCGAGGTGAAGGCCGGCAAGACCGAGCGGTACTCGATGATGCCCGAGGACCTCGGCCTCCGGCGGCACCCCGAGACTGAGATCGCGGGCGGCGACGCGGAGCGGAACGCGGGCATCCTCCGCGACGTCCTCTCCGGCCAGAAGGGGGCGCCCCGGGACGCCGTGCTCGCGAACGCCGCGGCCGCGCTCGTCTGCGCGGGCGCCGCGCCGGACCTGAGAGCCGGGGTGCGCCTCGCCGCCGAGTCGATCGACCGCGGCTCCGCCGCGGAGAAGCTCCGGCGGCTCGTCGCGGCGAGCACCGTGGTCGGCGCATGACGTTCCTCGCCGACATCCTCGCGCGCAAGCGGGACGAGGTCGCCGCGGCTCGCCGCGCCGTGCCCGAGGCCGACCTCCGCGCGCGCGCCCGCGACGGGGCCGCGCCCCGGGCGTTCGAGGCCGCGCTGTCGCTGCGCGGCGGCCCGGCCCGGATCGTCGCGGAGGTGAAGCGCGCGAGCCCGTCCGCCGGCGCGATCCGGGCGGGGCTCGACGCCCCCGCGCAGGCCCGCGCCTACGCCGCCGCCGGCGCCGCGGCGATCTCGGTCCTCACCGACGGCCCCGGCTTCGGCGGCTCGCTCGCGGACCTCGCGGCGGTGCGCGAGGCGGTGGAGGTCCCGCTCCTCCGCAAGGACTTCGTCGTCGACGCCTACCAGCTCCTCGAGGCGCGGGCGCACGGCGCGGACGCGGCACTGCTCATCGTCGCCGCGCTCGACCCGGACGCGCTCCGCCGCCTGGCGGAGGGCTGTCGCGAGCTCGGGCTCGCCGCGCTCGTCGAGGTCCACGACGCGCCCGAGGTCGAGGTGGCGCTCCGCGCCGGAGCGCGGATCGTCGGCGTGAACAACCGCGACCTCCGGACCTTCGTCGTGGATCTCGCCACCTCCGAGCGGCTCCTCCCCCTCCTCCCCCCGGACGTCCGCGGCGTCGCGGAGAGCGGGGTGCGGACTCCCGAGGACGCGCGGCGGCTCCGCCGCGCCGGGGCGGCGAACCTCCTCGTGGGCGAGGCGCTCGTCCGCGCCGCGGATCCGGGCGCGCTCCTGCGGGAGATGACGTCGTGACCGCGACCGACGGCCGGGCCGCGCCGCCGGCGGGGGCGCCTCCCCCCCGCCCTGCGGCGGAGGACGTGCTCGACCGCGCCTCGCACGCGCGCGGTGTGCGGGTGAAGATCTGCGGCGTCACCCGGCTCGAGGACGCGCTCGCGGCCGCGCGTTTCGGCGCCGACGCGATCGGGCTCAACTTCTGGACGCGCTCGAAGCGCTTCGTGCCTCCCGCGGTTGCGGCGGAGATCGTCCGCCGGCTTCCCCCACACGTGGCGAGCTTCGGCGTGTTCGTGAACCCGACCCGGGACGAGCTCCTCGCGGCCGTCTCCGCCTCCGGCGTGGGCGTCGTGCAGCTGCACGGCGACGAGCCGCCGGCGTTCTGCGTCGGGCTCCCGGTGCCGGTCGTGAAGGCGCTCCGCGTCCGCGACGGGCAGGACCTCGCCGCCCTCGCCTCCTATGAGGTGCGCGCGTTCCTGCTCGACTCGGCGTCCGCGGGATACGGCGGCAGCGGGGCGACCTTCGACTGGTCGCTCGCGGAGGCGGTGGCGCGCGAGCTCCCGGTGCTGCTCGCGGGCGGGCTCGGGCCGGCGAACGTGGCCGAGGCGGTGCGGACGGCGCGGCCGCTCGGCGTGGACGTGGCGAGCGGCGTCGAGTCGTCGCCCGGCGTGAAGGATCTGGCGCTCCTGGAGCAGTTCATCCGGCGCGCGAAGGAGGCGGGGAGATGACGACGGCGGGGCCCGACGCGCGCGGGCGGTTCGGGACGTACGGCGGGCGCTTCGTGCCGGAGACGCTCGTCCCGGCGCTCGACGAGCTCGAGCGGGCGTGGCGCGCGGCGCGCGAGGACCCGGCCTTCCGGGCGGAGCTCGACGAGCTCCTGCGGCGCTACGCGGGGCGGCCGACGCCGCTCTCCGAGGCGCGGCGCATGTCCGCGGACGCGGGCGGCTGCCGCGTGCTCCTGAAGCGCGAGGACCTCTGTCACACCGGCGCGCACAAGATCAACAACACGCTCGGCCAGGTGCTGCTCGCCCGCCGGATGGGGAAGACCCGGATCATCGCCGAGACCGGCGCGGGCCAGCACGGCGTCGCGACCGCGACGGCGGCGGCGCTCTTCGGCCTCCCCTGCGAGGTGTTCATGGGCGCGCTCGACGTCGAGCGGCAGGCGCTCAACGTCTTCCGGATGCAGCTCCTCGGAGCGCGCGTCGTCCCGGTGACCTCGGGCTCGCGCACGCTCAAGGACGCGATGAACGAGGCGCTCCGCGACTGGGTCACGAACGTCCGCGAGACCCACTACATCATCGGCTCGGTCGCGGGTCCGCACCCGTACCCGGCGATGGTCCGCGACTTCCAGTCGGTGATCGGGACCGAGGCGCGCGCCCAGGTGCAGGAGGTTGCCGGGCGGCTCCCCGACGCGGTCGTCGCCTGCGTGGGCGGCGGCTCGAACGCGATGGGGATCTTCACCGCCTTCGTGCCCGACGCGGCCGTCCGGCTCGTCGCGGTGGAGGCCGCCGGCCACGGCCTCTCGACGGGGAAGCACGGCGCCTCGCTCGCGAAGGGCCGCCCCGGCGTGCTCCACGGCTCGCGCAGCTACGTCTTGCAGGACCGGCACGGCCAGATCGCGGAGGCGCACTCGATCTCGGCCGGGCTCGACTACCCCGGGGTCGGGCCGGAGCTCTCGTACCTCAAGGACGAGGGGCGGCTCGAGCTCGTGCAGGCGACCGACGCGGAGGCGCTCGACTCCTTCCGGTACCTCGCGCGCATGGAGGGGATCATCCCGGCGCTCGAGACCGCCCACGCCGTCTCCGCGGCGCGCAAGCTCGCGCGGGAGCTCGGGCCCGCTGGGCTCGTCGTCGTGAACGTCTCCGGGCGCGGCGACAAGGACGCGGATCAGGTGCGGCGGATGCTCGCGACCGCGGAGGCGCCCGCGCGGCGCGCCCGGCCGCGCGCCGCGGCGGGACGGAGGGGGAAGCGATGAGCGCGTCGAACGAGGGCCGGTCCCCGGACCGCATCGCGGAGTCGTTCGCGCGCTGTCGCGCGCGCGGAGAGGCGGCGCTCGTCACCTACGTGATGGCGGGCGACCCGGACCTCGCCGCCTCGAAGGCGATGGCGGTCGCGTGCGCCGAGGGCGGGGCGGACCTCGTCGAGCTCGGGATCCCGTTCTCGGACCCGATCGCCGACGGCCCGACCATCCAGGCCGCGGCGGAGCGCGCCCTGGCGGCGGGCACGACGACGCGGGACGTGCTCGCGGTCGCCGCGCACCTGCGCGCGCGGTCCGACGTGCCGATCGCGCTCATGGGATACCTGAACCCGATCCTCTCGCACGGGGTCGAGGCCTTCGCCCGAGACTGCCGCAAGGCGGGAGTGGACGCGCTCATCGTTCCGGACCTCCTCCCCGAGGAGGCGGGCGAGATCGCCCCCGTGCTCCTGGCGCACGGCGTCCGGATCGTCTTCCTCCTCGCGCCGACCTCCGGCCCGGAGCGGATCGAGGCGGCGGCGCGCGCGGCGAGCGGGTTCCTCTACTTCGTCTCGGTCACCGGCGTCACCGGCGCGCGGCGGTCGGCACCCGAGGAGATCGGCCCGATGGTCGCGGCGGTCCGGTCCCGGAGCCCGGTGCCGGTCGTGATCGGCTTCGGCGTCTCGACGCCGGAGCAGGCGAAGGCCCTCGCCCCCCTCGCCGACGGCGTCGTGGTCGGCAGCGCGATCGTGCAGCGGATCGCGGCGGGCGGCGCGAGGTCGGCGCGCGCCGCGCGCGTGAGGAAGTTCGTCGCCTCGCTCAAGAAGGCCGTTTCGCGGGTGCCCGCGAAGCGCGCGTCCAGCCCGGGCGCGTAGCCCGTAGGGCTCGCCGGCGCGGCCCGCCATGACCGGGACGGAGGACGCGGGCCTAGGCGAGCAACCCGGCGGGGTGGATGACCTCCACCCCCTCGTCGCCCCGCCGCATGTGGGGCCGGGAGAGCCAGCGGCAGGCGCTGCAGAACGAGCACGCGCCGCTCGGGCCCATCCGCACCTCGAGGTCGCCGCCGCAGAGGATGCACCCCCCGGGGATCGAGAAGTCCCGGGTCTCGGCGCCGGCGTGTTCGTGTCGTTCGGCCCTCATGCCTCTCCAGGTAACACCTCCCCGGAAGATGGCAAGCGCCGCGCGGAGCGGGGACCCTCCCGTCCGGCCGGAGAGCGGGCGTTAAAGCTCGCGCCCGACCGCCCCCGCGATGACCCGCACCTGCCGCATGAGGCCGTCGAACTCGGCCGGCGTGAGGGACTGGTGGCCGTCGGAGAGCGCCAGGTCGGGCCGGGGATGGACCTCGACGATGATCCCGTCGGCGCCGGCCGCGATCCCGGCGCGCGCCATCGCCGCGACGTGGGCCCGCAGGCCGATGCCGTGGGAGGGGTCCACGATGATCGGCAGGTGGGTGAGCGCCTTCAGCACGGGGACGGCGTTCAGGTCGAGGGTGTTGCGGGTCATCGTCTCGAACGTCCGGATGCCGCGCTCGCAGAGCGCCACCTGGTAGTTCCCTGCCGAGACGACGTACTCCGCCGCCATCAGCCACTCCTTCAGCGTCGCGGAGGGACCGCGCTTCAGGAGCACGGGCTTCTTGATGCTCCCGAGCTGGCGGAGCAGTGAGTAGTTCTGCATGTTGCGCGCGCCGATCTGCACGACGTCGGCGTAGTCGGCGACCATCGCGAGGTTCTCGGAGTCCATCGCCTCGGTCACGACCTTGAGGCCGGTCTGCTCGCGGGCGAGGGCGAGGAGCTTCAGCCCCTCCTCGGCGAGCCCCTGGAACTCGTACGGGCTCGTGCGCGGCTTGTACGCGCCGCCCCGGAGGAGCTTCGCGCCGGCGGCCTTCACCGCGTGCGCCGCCTCGAGGATCTGCTCCTTCGACTCGACCGAGCAGGGCCCGGCCATGACGGCGATCTCCTTGCCGCCGAGCTTCACGCCGCCCACGTCGATGATCGTGTCCTCCGCCTTCACCTCCCGGGAGACGAGCTTGAACGGCTGGGACACGCGGATCGCGTCCGCGACGCCGGGCAGCGTCTCGAAGGTCCCGGGGTCGAGCCCGCCCTTGTTGCCGGTCACGCCGATGGCGACCCGCTGCGCGCCCGGGATGGTGTGCGCCTGGAGCCCCATCCCGCGGATCTTCTCCACGACCGCGTCGATCTCCGCCTGCGTGGCGTGCGGCTTCATGACGACGAGCATGTGGGTCTCCCGCGTGGGGTCCCGAAGCCCTCTCCAGCCCCGCTTCGCGGGGCAGAGGAGGTCCGGGGACGCTTGTCTTACCCCCGGGTCGCCGGGGGCTCAAGCCCGCCCGCGCCGCGCGCCCCGCGGCCCCGGCGCGCGCTAGACTCCGGACGTGCGCGACCGCCGCTGGGACTTCCTGTACGACCGCCAGCGGCAGCCGGTGAAGGCCTACGTGCTCGAGCGGCTCGCGGAGGAGCTCGCCGCGGAGCTCGGCGCCTGGCCCCCGCCGTTCGTGGAGTGGGTCTCGGAGGAGCTCCGCGCGAGGTGGTCGGCGGGCGCGGCGGAGCGCCCGCGGGAGGACGTCGTCCGGTTCGCGCTCGAGCTCTCGCGACTCGACCTCCTGCGCGAGTTCGAGGAGATCGACCGCCGGCTCGCGACCGAGGCCCACCGACTCCAGACGCCGGCCGAGAAGGCCGCGCTGCACCTGCTCGTGCGGCTCCTCACCGAGCGGTGCCTGGGCCTCAAGGAGCACGCAGAGTCGATGCGGATCTCTCGCGAGGACCTCGCGGCCTGCCTCGTCGACGTGGAGCGCCGGCTCTTTCGCGTGACGCTCGCGTGAGCCCCACCCCTCTCCCATTCCCTCTCCCCTCAGGGGAGAGGGTCAGAGAGAGGGGTGGGTCCCGCGCTACGTGCCGCCCTTCGGCACCTTTTCCCAGTCGGCGAGGAACTTCTTCAGGCCGGCGTCGGTGAGCGGGTGCTTCGCGAGCTGCTCGATGACCGAGTACGGGATCGTCGCGACGTGCGCGCCGAGCTTCGCCGCGTGGAGCACGTGCACCGGGTTCCGGACGGAGGCGACGAGCACCTTCGTCTCGAACTCGTAGTTCCGGTAGATCTGGACGATGTCGGAGATGAGCTCCATCCCGTCCTGGGAGATGTCGTCGAGCCTTCCGACGAAGGGCGAGACGTAGGTCGCGCCCGCCTTCGCGGCGAGGAGGGCCTGCACCGCCGAGAAGCAGAGCGTGACGTTGGTCTTCACGCCCTCCTGCGCGAGGACCTTCACCGCGCGGAGCCCCTCGACGATGAGCGGGATCTTGACGACGATCTGGGGGCCGTACTTCGCGAGGACGCGCGCCTCCTTCAGCATCCCCTCCGCGTCGGTCGCGGTCACCTCGGCCGAGATGGGGCCCGGCACGAGCGCGACGATCTCCTTCAGCACGTCGCCGAACGGCCGGCCGGTCTTGGCGACGAGGGAGGGGTTCGTCGTGACGCCGTCGCACAGGCCAAGCGAGAGGGCCTTCTTGATCTCGCCGACGTCGGCGGAGTCGATGAAGAACTGCATGCATCCTCCTGAGAGGGAGAGCGGGTCCATAGCGCACCCGCCCGCCGCGCCGCAATGGCAGGGGTAAGATGCTATACCCGCGCGGACTGACATGAGCAGGCGACCGAGCGCACGATCCCGTCCCTCGAAGGCGAAGGCCCCCGCGGACTTCCGGTCCCTCCGGCAGGCGCGCGCCGAGCTCGTCGAGGTGGGGCGCCGCCTCCACGCGCGGGACCTCGTCGGCGCGGCGGAGGGGAACCTCTCGGTCCGGCTCGGGCCGGACCGGTTTCTCGTCACCGGCTCGGGCGTGTCGAAGGGCCACCTGACCGCGGCCGACCTCGTCGTCGTGGACGGCCGCGGCGAGCGCGTCCAGGGAACGCGCCGCGCCTCGACCGAGCTCCGGATGCACCTCGCCGCGTACGCCGCCCGGCCGGACGTCGCGGCGATCGTCCACGCGCACCCGATCACCGCGGTCGCGCTCACGGTCGCCGGCGCCCCGCCGCCGTCGGACCTCGTGCCCGAGGCGGCCGTGACGCTCGGGCCGGTCGCGCTCGCGCCGTTCGCGACGCCCGGCACCGACGAGGTGCCCGCGTCGCTCGCGCCCTTCCTCGCGCGTCACGACGTGATCCTGCTCGAGCGCCACGGCGCGATCGCCTTCGGGCGTTCCCTCGCGGAGGCGTTCGAGCGGATGGAGACCCTCGAGCGCGTCGCCCGGATCGCCGCGGCGGCGCGGCTCCTCGGCCGGTGCGAGCCGCTCCCGACCGCCGCCGTCGACCGCGTGCTCGCCGCCGCGGGGCGCCCGCCGCGCGCGCGTTGACGCGCGCTCTCAGCCCGGATACAGGCCCGCGGGCGTCACGTCCTCGGGGGCGAGCAGCGCGAGGAGCTGCGCCACCGTCCTGCCCGTGCCGGGCACCACTCGGTCCGGGCAGAGCTCGGCGAGCGGCGCGAGCACGAACCGCCGCGCCACGAGGTCCGGGTGCGGGACCACGAGGCGCGGGTGGCGCACCACCTCGTCGCCGTAGAGGAGCAGGTCGAGATCGAGCGTCCGCGGCGCCCAGCGGATCGGCCCGCGGACCCGGCCGCCGGTGCGCTCGATCTGCTGGAGGACGTCGAGGAGGGGGAGCGGCGCGAGCGTCGTCTCGAGCTCCAGGACCGCGTTGAGATAGCGCGGCTGCGAGGGCCCGATCGGCGCAGTGTCCCAGACCCGCGACGCCTGCACCACCGCGATCCCGGGCGCCGTGCGCAGCGCCCGTCCCGCGTGGGCGAGGCGCGCCCACCGATCTCCGAGGTTCGACCCCACTCCCAGGAAGACGCGCATGTCCGAGCTTAGGGGAACCGCTCGAGCCGCGCCCGCTCGGCCGGCCTCGGCCCCTTCCCGAGGAGCGCCCTCGCCGCCTCGGAGACCGCCTTCATCTCGGCCGTGTCTCCCGCCGCGGCGGCGAGCCGGGCGCGCGTCTCGAGCCGGAGCACCTCGAAGGACATCGTCGGGGCGGGGCCGCTCCCCGCCTCGAGGCTCGCGCGAGCCTCGCTCGCGTCGCCGCCGAGCGAGGCGAGCGCGGCCCGGACGAGGGCCTGCTCGGGCGCCGGGGCGCTCCCGGCGCGCGAGAGCCACACCCGCGCGTTCTCCGCGTCCTGCGGCCGGAGCGGCTCGGCGAGCGCGTCGCCGGCGAGGTGCGCGTAGAGCTCGTCACGGCTCCGCGGGAAGTGCGGCCGCCGCACCCCCTGGAAGTACGCGAAGGCCGGATCGAGGTCGGCGAAGGCGGCATCGACGTCCCCCTTCACGAACGCGTCGATCCCCTTGCGCCAGCGCCGGAGCGCCTCCTTCTCGCGCCCGAGCGCCGCGTTCCAGCGGTCGGCGAGGTGCTGGTCCACCTTCGCGCCGTCGCTCCAGCCCTGCTGCAGCTCGTCGCTCGCGTCGAGATCGCCCGCCTCGATGAAGGCGAGCGCGACGCGAACCCGCCCGTTCACGTCCACGCCGCTCTTCGCCTGCAGCGCGCGGAACCGCTCCCGCGCCAGGTCGAGCCGTCCGTCGCGCACGAGCCGCTCCACCGCGCCGACCGAAGCGTTGGCCTCGCTCGCCTGGATCATGGCCCTTCCCAGGAACGCGGCGAGCGCGAGCCCTCCGACGAAGAGGAGCGGGCTCCAGCGGGGGAACGACGGGAGGTTGCGGGCCTGCGCCCCCGGCGCGGGCCGCTCCGCGAGCGGCACGATCCCCTTCTTCCCCATGAAGAGCGTGAGCCGCCAGTCGACGACGCGCGGCACGGCGAGCACGAGGCCGGCGAGGCCGAGCGCGGCGCCGAGCTCCTCCGCGCCGCCGGCGCGGAAGGCGCCGAGCGCCCAGCCGACGCCGAACCCGAGGACGGCCATCGAGCCGAGGAACTCCACCGCGCCGAACAGGTGGTGTCTCAGGTAGAGGTCGCCGAGGCCGGGGATGGCGGCGGAGAGGAGCGCCGCGCGGCGCGGATCGCGGAACGGGATCCGGCAGGCCTCGGCCGGGCAGGTGAGGACCGAGCCGACCGGGCCCGGGACCACCGCGAGGCACGCGGGGCAGAGGTGCTCGAGGGCCGAGGTCCCGGCGGCCCCGTCCCAGCGCGCCGCGCCCGTGGGCGGCGCGACCGGCGCGGAGGACTAGCCCGGCGCCGCCGCCGCGGTCGCCGGGAGCTCGAGGAGGAGCTTCTCGAGGCGGGCGCGTTCCTTCTTCGGGATCCGGATGAAGGCGAGCGACGTCCCGTCGGCGAGCTCGAGCTTCCAGCCGCCCAGGCTGCGCTGCCCGGCGCGGCGGATGAGCCCGAGCCGGACCTGCGCCTTCAGGTCGGCGGGCCGGCTCCGGGTGGTGACCTGGAGGAGCAGGAGCCGCCGGTCGGTGACGACGAGCGCGGTCCGGTTGTGGTGCTCGGCCGCGTAGCGCGCGAACCAGAACTCCCAGAACGCGTAGCGGACGCCGACCGCGAGGAACCGAACCCGCTCGCCGGTCTCGAGGCCGCGCGCGAGGACCGGCGCGAGCGCGTCGAGCACCTTGCGCCGCGCGGTCTTGGCGCGCTTCTCGAAGAACCCGTCGCCCTCGGGAAAGAGCGTCGCCTCGTCGAGGGGCAGCGGGAGCGGCGGCGCCGAGCGCGGCGCGACGGACGGGGCGGGCGGCATGGATCTTCCTCCGGGTCGGTTCTCACGCAGGGTGTCACGCGCGCCGGGCTCGGGCAACGACGCTCGCGCTGGCCCCCGTTGGCGCTCTCCCACATTTCACGACCACGGTCGGCCGCATGCCGGTGAGGTGCGGCCCGGCGTCGCACCGCGACTCGCGGGTTCGTCTACGATGATCGGCGGAGGCTCCATGCGCTGGTCCGTCGTCTTCGCCACCTTCCTGCTCGCGGCCTGCAGCCAGGACCTGTCGGTCCCGCCGCTCCGGCCGCTCGTGATCACGCCGGGGACCTCGTCGATCGCGCCGCGCGAGAAGATCGCGTTCGCGGCGAGCGACGGTGCGGGCGGCTTCCGCTTCGCGTTCTCCGGCGCGGCGGGCTCCGGGGGCGACGCGAGCCTCGACCCGACCACGGGTGCGTACCGCGCCGGCTCGAGCGGGCCCGGCACCGACGTCGTCGCGGTGACGGACCAGGCCGGCGCGCGGGCGACCGCGACGATCACCGTCGGGACGAAGCTGACCATCTCGCCGCAGATCGGGATCACGGTCCCCGGCGGCAAGGTCACGTTCGCCGCGGACGGCGGCCTGCCCCCCTATGCCTTCAGGTTCCAGGCGAAGGGCAACCGGAGCGCAGGCCGCATCGACGGGGTCACGGGCGAGTACACGGCGGGCCCGAACGCGGGCACGCAGGACAAGGTCGAGGTGACCGACGCCGCCGGCGCCGTGGCGCGCCCCGCCCTCCCGGTCTACCTCGCGTCGCTGCACGTGTCGCTCCCGGGCGGCGCGAGCGAGCTCGAGCTCGCGGACCTGAACGGCGACGGCCGGCAGGACGTCGTCGCGTTCGAGCCCGCCGCCTCCCTCGCGACGCGGCGGATCACGACGGCGATGCTCCTCCCCGGCGGCGCCCTCGCCGGCGAGACCTACTTCCCCCAGCACGTGACGGGCATCTCCGCCCTGGACCTGACCGGCGACGGCCGCGGCGACGTGTTCGTCACCGGCGGGCCGAGCACGTTCGCCCTCGTGCCGGACTTCTCGGGCCACCTCGCGACGGCGGAAACGCTCGACGCGTCGAGCGTCGCCCGGCTCCCGTTCGTCTTCAGCGCCACGGGCTCGTACGGCACGTGCAGCGCCGGCACCGGGATCGGCATCTTCCGGGAGAGCTGGAACGGGACCGGCTTCGACCCCACCTGCGTCACGTCGATCGCGACGAACAAGTACTACTTCGTGGGCGACCTCGCGGCGGGCGACTTCGACCTGAACGGCACCATCGACGCGCTCTGGCTCGAGCGCGACATCTCCGTGCAGACGGGGCCGGGCACGTTCCTCACCGGGACGCCCCAGCTGCATTACCAGACCGCCACCCCGCGGCTGCTCGCGGTGCCCGGGGGCCTCTCCACCGTCCTCGCGGCGAACGCCGGCATGCGCCAGCAGGTCGTCGCGGGCACGTTTCGCGGCCAGGGCGTCGACGACGTGGCCGTGCTCCTCTCCAACGCGAGCGGCCGGAACGTGATCGACGTCGCGCTGGGCTTCACCACCTCGACGG
>DASWCJ010000241.1:0-11656 GCA_036390155.1 Anaeromyxobacter sp. | reverse complement strand
GGAGCCGCAACCGGAACCGCAGCCGCAGCCGTGACCGCGGCAGGATCGGCAACGGCGACCGCATCCGGTACCGCAACTACCTGGGCCCCCGCGTAGCGCGTCAGCGCGAAGCGGGGGCACTACGCCGTACGGGCTCCTAGCCCTCGACGAAAGCGCGGCCTCCTGGCGGAACCCGCGGATCGCCAGACCGATCGGGTCTGCGGGCCGAGAGGGGCCGAGGGACCTCCCTGGGCCCCATCCGGGACGCATGTCGGCGTGGCGCGCTACACTCGCCTCCTCGCCCGTCCGCCGCACCTGCCCCATGGCCCAGCTCCAGAACGAGTTCTCCTGGTCGAAGTCGCGCGCCGACAAGTTCGGCGACTGCCGTCGCGCCTACTTCTTCACGTACTACGGCAGCTGGGGCGGATGGGAGGCGCCGGCGGGCTCGCCCACCCGCGAGCTCTACGTGCTGAAGAAGCTCTCGTCCCGCTGGCAGTGGGCGGGTTCCCTCGTCCACGACGCCTTGAAGAAGGCGCTCCTGCGCGCCAAGGCGACGGGCGAGCTCCCCCCGGTCGAGAAGCTCCTCGAGCAGACCCGCGCGAAGGGCCGGGCGGAGTGGGCTTCGTCGCGCGAGAAGAGCTACTGGCGCGAGCCCTCGCGGATCGTGGGCCTCGTCGAGCACGAGTACGGCGAGCCGGTCGCCGACGCCGACTGGAAGGCGCTCTACGAGGCGGTGGTGGAGGGCTCGCTCCGCGCGTTCTACGCGAGCGAGGTGCTGGACGAGATCCGGCGCACGCCGCGCGAACGCTGGCTCACCGTCGACGAGCTCGACTCGTGGCTGTTCGAGGGGACGAAGATCTGGGTCGCCGTGGACTTCGCGTACCGGGACGGGGACGGGCGCGTCCACCTCCTCGACTGGAAGACCGGGAAGGCGCGCGACGTCGACCACGTGCAGGTCGGCACCTACGCGCTCTACGCGCACGGCAAGTGGAACGTCGCGACCGACTCGGTGGTGGGCGGGCTCGTCTACCTCGCCGCGAGCGGCGGCGCCGAGCAGGTGACCGTCGCGGCGGACCGCGTGGCGCTCGACGCCTGCACCACGACGATGCGGACCTCGATCGCCGCGATGAAGGGTGCGCTCGCCGATCCGCCGCGGAACGTCGCGTCCGAGGAGGCGTTCCCGCGGCTCGAGGACCGAGACGCGTGCCGCCGCTGCCCGTTCCGGCGGCCGTGCGGCCGGCTCTGAGGACTCGCGCCTCCGGGCGCGAGCTCAAACCCGCTTGTTCATCCTCACCGCCTCGAGCGCACTTCCGGGGAGCGGCACGCGGACTGCGCGCGACCCCGTGAACCCGCGCGCCCGGTAGAGCGCGACGCCGCTCCGCGCCGCGTCCACGACGAGCCGCCGTTCCCCGCGCCGGCGCGCGAGCGCCTCGATCCGGGCGAGGAGCGCGGTGGCGACGCCGCCTCTCGCCGCGGCCGCGTGCACGAAGAGCGAGGTGACCTCTGCGCCGCGCAGCCCGGCGTAGCCGACGATCCGCCCTCGCCGCTCCGCGACGAGGACCGTCTCGCCGCCCGCGGTCATCGCCCACGCGTGGTAGAGCGCGGGGAGGGAGGCCCAGGCGGAGAGGGTGCGCGCGGGGTAGGTGCCGCGGGGAACGCCGCGCACGGCGGCGCGCATCACCCGGGCGATCGCGCGCGCGTCGGCGACGCGCGCGCGGCGGATCCTCACGCCTTCTCTTCCTTGTCGACGAGGCCGTAGCGGGCGAGCTTCTCGTAGAGCGTGGAGCGGTGGATCCCGGCGAGCTCCGCCGCCTTCCCGACGCTCCCCCCCGCCTCGCGCAGGAGGTCCTCAAGGAACTTCCGCTCCCAGGCGTCCCGCGCGCGGCGGTAGCGCCCCTCGGCGCCGCCGGCGCCCGCGTCCGGCGCGGGCTGCGCGAGCTCGGGCGGCAGGTCCACGAGCGTGATCGTGTCCCCGCGCGCGAGGAGGAGCCCGCGCTCGATCGCGTGCTCGAGCTCGCGCACGTTGCCGGGCCAGGGATGGTCGAGGAGCGCGCGCATCGCCTCCGCGTCGGGCCGGAGCGGCGGGCGCGAGAGCCGGAGCGCGTGCTTCTTCACGAGGTGCTCGACGAGCATCGGGACGTCCTCGCGCCGCTCGCGGAGCGGGGGGAGCCGGAGCGGCACGACCCGGAGCCGGAACCAGAGGTCCTCGCGGAACCTCCCTTCCTTCACGCTCTTGCGCAGGTCCTCGTTCGTGGCCGCGACGATGCGGACGTTCGCCTTGCGCGGCTTGCGGCTCCCGACCGGGATGTACTCTCCGTCCTGCAGCACGCGCAGGAGCTTCGGCTGCAGCCCAGGCGAGAGGAGCCCCACCTCGTCGAGGAAGAGCGTCCCGCCGTCCGCCTCGGCGAAGAAGCCGGCGCGGGCCTGCTCGGCCCCGGTGAACGCGCCCTTCTCGTGGCCGAACAGCTCGGCCTCGGCGAGGTTCTCGGGGATCGCGCTCATGTTGAGCGCGACGTAGGGGCCTGCGGCGCGGGAGGACATCGCGTGCGCGGCGCGGGCGAGGAGGTCCTTCCCGGTGCCGGACTCGCCCTCGATGAGGATCGGCACGTCGGAGGGCGCGATCCGCTCGAGGAGCGAGACGAGGTCCTTCATGGCCTGCGACTTCCCCACGATGCCTTGCAGGCTGAACTCCGAGGTGAGCGCGCTGCGGAGCTGCGCGTTCTCGCGGCGGATCCGGCCGTGCTCCACCGCCCGCGCGACCACGATCTCGAGCTCCTCCGGCTCGAAGGGCTTCTTGAGATAGTCGAAGGCGCCCGCCTTCATCGCCTCGACCGCGGTCTCCACCGTGGCGAACGCGGTCACGAGGATGACCGGGACCTCCGGCACCTTCGCCTTGAACCGGCGCAGCCCCTCGATCCCGTCGATCCCCGGCATCCGCAGGTCGGTCACGATCGCGTCGAACGCGGCGCGGTCGAGCGCGGGGAGCGCCTCCGCGACCGAGGCGAAGTCGTACACCGCGTACGCCCGCCCGAGCACGCGCTTCACCATCTGGCGCGCGGAGTCGAGGTCGTCCACCACCATGAGGCTCGGCTTCTCGCTCACTTGCGTTCTCCCTCCGAGACGACGGTGGCGGGCTCGCCGGCCGCCGCAGCGGCGGGGAGGCGGACCCGGAACGTCGCGCCCTCGCCGGGTCGGCTCTCGACCTCGACGGTGCCGCCGTGCGCCTCCGCCGCCTGCCGGACGATGGCGAGGCCGAGCCCGGTCCCCGACGCCTTGGTCGTGAAGAACGGCTCGAAGACGTGGGCGCACGTCTCTGCGTCGATCCCGGGGCCGGTGTCCGATACCTCGACGGCGACGGCGTCGCCGTCGCGCCGGGCCCGCACCCTGAGCTTGCCGCCGCCGCGCTCCTGCATCGCCTGGATCGCGTTCACGCACAGGTTCAGGAACGCCTGGCGGAGCAGCTCCGCGTCCGCCTCCACGAGCGGCAGGCCGTCCTCGATCTCGAGGGTCCGCTCCACGTTCGCCTGGGCGGCCGCGGGTCCGACCACCTCCACCGCCTCGCGCACGATGGGCTCGAGCGGCTGCGCGTGCGGGTGCACCGTGCGCGCGCGGGCGAACACGAGGAAGCGCTCGATGAGGGATGCCGCCCGCCCCACCTCGCGCCGGATCGCCTCGACGTCGTCCTTCACCGGCGAGTCGGCGGCGAGGTCGCGGGAGGCGACGGACGAGAAGCCGCGGATGACGTGGAGCGAGTTCCCGATCTCGTGGGCGAACCCGGCGGCGATGCCGCCGAGCGTGGCGAGCCGGTCGGCACGGAGCACCTCGCGGGTCTTCTGCTCGACGCGAGCCTCGAGCTCCGAGATGAGCCGCTGGTTCTCCGCGCGGCGCTCCTCGAGCCGCGAGGACATGTGGTTGAACGCGCGGACGAGATCGGCGAGCTCCCGGTCCTCGGGAGGGTCGAGCTGGAACCCCCGCTCCTCCGCGAGCGAGTGGGCCGCCTCGGAGAGGCGGACGAGCGGCCGCGTCACCTGGCGGATGAAGATCGCGGTGAGGACGTGGCCGAGCACGATCCAGAAGAACGCGACGAGGCTCGCTCCCCAGGCGAGGTCGCGGGCGTTCCCCACCACCTCCTCGTGCGTGAAGACGACGGAGACCGCCCCGACCACGACCCCCTCACGGAGGACCGGAGCGGAGGCGACGATCCCCTCTGGATGGACGAGGCGCGAGAGCGCGTTCAACGGAAGGTCCACCGCCCGGAACTCGGAGGGCGGCGCGCCGTCCGGGCAGGGCTCGCCGGTGAGGCTCCGGCACGCGAGCACCTTGCCGCCGCGATCGACCACCCAGGCGCGATCGAGCTGGCCGCTCCGCGTGAGCCCCTCGAGCACGACCGCGAGGGCCTCCTTCCCGCCCGCCTCGAGCCCGTCGGCCTTTACCCAGCGCGACGCCTCGGCGGCGGCGGTGGAGGCGAGGGCGGACCCCTCGCGCTGGAGGAGCTCCTGGCCGCGCTGCACCTCGCGCCAGAGCGCGACCGCGGTCACCCCCGACATCGCGAAGATCATGACGCCCGCGACGAGGACGAAGAGCTTGAGCCGGAGGGTCATGGCGTCGCGGTCACGGCCCGCTCACCAGGCCGTGGCGGGGAGCGGCGGCAGCGGCGCGCCCCGGAAGGAGTGGCAGTCCTTGCACGCCTTCGCCTGCGCGTGCTCCGCGGCGCCGGCATGGCAGCGCGCGCAGGCGTCCTTCTCCGGCGTCCAGAGGTGCGGCTTGTGGCAGTCGAGGCACCTGCGGTGCCCGGCCTTGCCGTGGAGCCCGCCCTTCGCCATCTGGGCGCGGCGGTGGCACTCGGCGCAGTCGGCGAGCGTCTTCCCGTCCTTCGCATGCGGCTTGTGGCACGCGGCGCAAGACATCTCCATCGGCACGCCGTGCTCCTTCATCGGGGCGCGGATGCCCTGGCGCGTGTGGCAGCGCAGGCAATCGTGGCGCGTCGGGCGGAGGCCCGGCTCGTTCGTGAGGAACTCGTGGCAGGCGAAGCAGTGGAGCGCCTGCATCTTGGCGACGCCGATGGCGTGCTCGCCGTGGCATTCCACGCACTTCGCCGCGACCGGCTCGAAGCCGTGCATCGAGGCGGCGTGACAGCGGATGCACGCGATCTTCTTCTCCTCGACGTGGATGCGGTGGCCGCGCGAGCCGCCGACCTGCGGCCAGCGCGGGTCGTGGGAGAAGTGGCAGCTCGCGCACGCGCCGACCTCCACCTCGGCGTGCTGGCCGCGCGGCTTCTTGCCGGCGACGAAGGCGCCGAGCATCGCCACGCCCTGCTTCGGCGAGGAGTGGTGGCAGCGCTGGCAGGCCACGGTCTTGTGCGTGCCGCCGAGCCAGAGGGCGAACTCCGGCGACGAGCGGTGGCAGGTCGCGCACAGGCGCGGGTCCTCGTCGACGAATCGCTTGAAGCGGAGGAACCCGAAGACCGTGGCGACGCCGAGCACGCCGCCGAGGGCGAGCAGGAGGATCTTCGCGCTGCCTCTCGGGCTCCCCATGTGGGCCTCCGATTCTAGCCTCCCGCCCGCGCTTCCACGAATCCCACCGCCGGGAAATGGAAGGGGCCGCGCGGTCGCCCGCACGGCCCCTCGCTCGTCGAGCCCCGCGGAGCGGGCTACTCGTCGATCTTCGGCTTCAGGCGATCGTACTCGAGCGGGTGCTCGTGCTTCAGCATCTCCACCGAGATCCGCCCGTTCAGCCACGTCCAGTTCATCGGGAAGATCGAGGGCTTGAGGTGCACGTTGTAGAAGTGCACCACGAACAGGAAGATGATCGCGAGGGTCGCCTCCTCGCCGTGGACGATGAGCGCGGCCGTGATGACCCAGGAGGGCGCGTAGGTCGCGAAGAACGTCGGGAACCAGAAGACGAAGCCGGTCCCGACCATCATCACGATGCCCCAGAACACCGCCCAGTAGTCGAACTTCTCGAGGTACATGAACCGGTCGAACTTCGGCCGCTCCTTCTTCACCCCGAGCATGAAGAGGATGTTGTCCTTCATGTCGAGGGCGTCCTTCGGCATCGGCAGCATCGAGATCGGCAGCCGCTTCTTCGCCGCGAGGAACGTCAGGTAGAAGAGGTGGTAGACGGCGGAGATGATGATGAGGACGGCGCCCACTCGGTGCCAGATCGCGGCGCCCTCGGCCCCGCCGAACACCTTCAGGAACGACCGCGAGTAGGCCGCCGCGTCGACGTCGCCGGCGCCGCGGAGCGGCCACCCGGTGATGCCGAGCAGGATCACGCCCGAGAGCATGAACCAGTGCTGCGCGCGCTGGTGGATGTCGAACCGGACCACGCTCCGGGCGGCGTCGCCGGCGCCGTGCTCCTCGGGCTTGCGCGCGAGCCGCATGCGCAGCTCGTAGATGAAGTCGATGCAGACGTGGAAGGCGAAGAAGAGGAGCGTGAGGGTCGTGAGGTAGGAGAACACGACGTGCACGACGTGGGGGACGATGTGTCCGCCCACCTCCTGGATCGGCTTGTGCGCGATGAGGGCCGCGAACCCGTCGCTCGCCCGCTGGTGGCAGCGCGCGCAGCTCTCCTTGCGCTGGGCCGCGGAGACCATCGAGGCGGGGTCGGTCTTCGAGACGATCGCGTGCGTCCCGCCCTGGTCCTTCGTCGCCGCGTGGCAGCTCGTGCAGACCGGGGCGAACTCGTTCCCGACGCGGTTGAGCCGGCCGTGGATCGAGTCGTGGTAGGTGAGCGCCGCCTCCGGGTTCACCCCGGCGGCCTTCGCGAACTCCTCGTTGCCGTGGCACGTCTCGCAGCGCTTCGCGATCTCGAGGCGATCGGCGGGCACCTTCTGGCGCGCGGTCGCCTTCGGGTCGTACGCGGCGAGCTTCGTCACCGCGTGGATCGGCCCGTGGCAGGAGCCGCAGGTCGGGCCCGCGACCTTCGTGTCCTGGCGGAGCCACTTCGAGTGCACCGACTTCTGCCACGCCGCCATCGCGTCGGCGTTCTCCATCTCGTGGCACCCGGCGCACGCGAGGTACGCGCGCGGGGCGGAGACCTTGACCTCCTCGCCCTTCGCGGGGGCGGCGTGCCCGTGCGCCGCGGCCTCGGCCTTCGGCCAGCGCGCGTTCGCGATGCGCGCGACGACGGCCTGGTCGGCCGGCGCCAGCGCGGCGAGCTCGCCCTCGTGCGGACCCATCGCGTAGCCCGCGTGGCAGTCCGTGCAGCCGGCCTTGCCGGCGTGGACGGAGGCGCCGAACGCGGTGAGGTCGACGGCCGGCGCGTCCTTGCCGTTGTGGCAGTCGACGCAGGAATCCGCGCCGCCGGGGAGCTTCGCGTCCGCAGCGCGCGCGGTGGAAGCGACGAGAAGCGCAATGGTGAGGAAGGTAGCTCTCATAGGTTCGGTCCACGGGTGCAATGGCCATGCCCTGCGCCCGATATGCGTTCGTCCTCGAAGGCCAATGAAATCGGCGTGTTTAGCCTGAATGGCTTTTCCCTACACGCAGGGTTTGCGGCAAACGCCCCGATCAGGAACGGACATGCGCGTTTGCGCGCGCGACGAAAAAACGCATCCGGGTGCGGCGGTAGGCCGCACCCGGATCGCAGCCCGAAGGCGACGGGTCGTTACTTCGAGGCCGTCTCGGCGGCGGGCTTGCGGATCGTGACGCTGGTGAGCGCGCCCACCGCCGCGCCGGCGGCCGCGCCGACGACCGCGAAGAGCGAGCCGACCGCGACGACGCCCATCAGCATCCCGAACACGATGAGCGCGCGGGGGAGCATCGTCGGCTCGACCGGCGTGCCGAAGATGCCGCCGGCGAGGAGCAGCCCGGCGTAGCCGCCGTACAGCATCGCGGGGAGGAGGCCGACGGCGAGGAAGAGGGCGAGGCCGATGCCGGATCCAACGAGAGTCGGGATCTTCTTGTTCATGACGTTCTCCTTCGGGGCTGCGTTTTCCTGCGAGCTCTTCGGGGCCGCCACCATGGCGCGCGCCCTTCGTAGAGCCTTCATTGCAGGCGCGGGGCCAGCGGCAGACGACGTGGATCCGAGCGGTTACGCGGGGGGGCGTCGGGAAACGGCGACGACCGGGCGGGAAGGGGCGACGGAACTCCCCCGCTCCGATCCGCCCGCAGCACGATCGCGTGATCGACCGAGAGGCTCGATGCGGAAGGGTCCCGAAGCCCGGAACCGGACCGCGGAGGCCGGGAGACAGGTACTGGTACTGGCGACCGGTTCGAGAGCGACCGGGGCACGCGTACCGAGGAGGACGACGTCACCGTGCTCGGGGGACGTCTCCCGTCACGACTCGCGCCCGAAGGCGCGAGTCGTGAGAGCTAGGCGTGCGCGGTCACTTGCCGGAGGATGTCGAGCTCCTCGAGCGCCTTGCCCGCGCCGATCACGACCGCCGAGAGCGGGTCCTCGGCGAGGAACACCGGGAGCCCGGTCTCCTCGCGCAGGAGGACGTCGAGGTTCTTGAGGAGCGCGCCGCCGCCGGCGAGGACGATGCCGCGGTCGGCGATGTCGCCGGCGAGCTCGGGCGGCGTGCGCTCGAGGGTGACCTTCACCGCCTCGACGATGCCGTTGATGGGCTCGGAGAGCGCCTCGCGGATCTCGGAGGAGGTGACGGTGAGGGTGCGCGGCACGCCCGCGACGAGGTCGCGCCCCTTGATGTCCATCGTGAGCTCCTCCTCGGTCGGATAGGCCGTGCCGATGCCCATCTTGATGAGCTCGGCGGTGCGCTCGCCGATGAGGAGGTTGTACTTGCGCTTGATGTGCTGAATGATCGCCTCGTCCATCTTGTCGCCGGCGACCCGCACCGAGCGGCTGTAGACGATGCCGCCGAGCGAGATCACCGCGACGTCGGACGTCCCGCCGCCGATGTCGACGATCATGTTGCCGGAGGGCTCGGTGATGGGGAGCCCCGCGCCGATGGCCGCCGCCATCGGCTGCTCGATGAGGTAGACCTCGCGCGCGCCGGCGCTCTCCGCCGCCTCGCGCACCGCGCGCTTCTCCACCTCGGTGATCCCCGAGGGGATCCCGATGATGATGCGCGGCTTCACGAAGCTCTTCCGGTTGTGCGCGGTCTGGATGAAGTACTTCAGCATCGCCGCGGTGACCTCGAAGTCGGCGATGACGCCGTCCTTCATCGGCCGGATGGCGACGATGTTGCCCGGGGTGCGCCCGAGCATCTCCTTCGCCTCCTTGCCGACGGCGAGGACCTTGCGGCCCCCCCGCGCGTCCTGCTGGACCGCGACGACCGAGGGCTCGTTCGACACGATGCCCATGCCGCGGATGTAGATGAGGGTGTTCGCGGTCCCGAGGTCGATCGCGAGATCGCGCGACATGATGTTGTGGAGCCAGTTGAGCACGGCGCGCGGACTATAGCAGGGGACTCCGGGCGGACAAGGGTTGAGGCGGGTCGGCGGGCGCTCGGACGGCGCGTTCGGGCGGACCCGGGGGCGAGCCCTCGCCCGCACGGCCTTCCGGGCGCTGCGTGCGTGGTACCGTCCCCGCTTGCCGCTGGCGCCCCACCGCTGCCCCCGCTGCCGCTTCCCCGCCCCCGGCTGCCTCTGCGCGGCGGTGCCGAGGGTGAGGTCCCGGGTCGAGGTGGTGTTCCTGCGCCATGTGAGCGAGCGCGGCCGCCTCACGAACACGGGGCACTGGGCCTCCCTCGCGCTCGAGGGGAGCTCCGTGCTCGAGCACGGCGTCGTCGGCGAGCCGCTCGACGTGTCCCGCCTCGACGCGGCCGGGGCCTGGCTCCTCTTCCCCTCCCCCCACCCGCCCCCGCGGGACGCGCCGCCGCCGCTGCGGCTCATCGTGCCGGACGGGACCTGGGCCCAGGCGCGAAGGATCGTGCAGCGGGTGCCGGAGATCCGCACCCTGCCGCGGCTCGCGGTCGAGGTCGCGGTTCCGGACGCGCTCCGGCTGCGCAGGCCCCTCGTCCTGGGGGGCATGTCCACCCTCGAGGCGGTCGCAGCCGCGCTGCGCGCACTCGGCGAGGTCGAGGCCGCGGACGCCCTCGACGCGCTCCACCGGGACGGCGTCGCCCTCGCGACGCGGCTCGGAGGCGGTCCGGGCCGCGGCTCGCCTCCGGGGTCCCGGACGGGCGCACCACCTGCGCGACGGTCCGCCCGCGGCTAGGAATCGGGCATGCCCCGGCTCGACGCCGCGACCCTCCCCGACCTGCCGCTCGAGTTCATGAACGCGGATCACGCGCGCGAGGTCGCGCTCGTGAACGAGCTCGAGGACGCGCTCGCCGCGTACGCGCGAGGCGACGGCCCGGTCGCGTCGATCCTCGTGCGGCTGTCGCTCCTCGCCGTCCACACCCGCGAGCACTTCCTGCGCGAGGAGTCGACGATGCGCGAGGCCCGTTTCCCGGCGTACCCGGTGCACAAGGCCGAGCACGATCGCGTCCTCGCCGGGATGGACGCGGAGGCGCGCGCGTTCCGCGCGGGCGGCGACCCGGAGCGGCTCGCCCGCTACCTCCGCGAGACGCTCCCCGAGTGGTTCGAGGGGCACGTCCGGACCATGGACGTCGTCACCGCCCGCTTCGTGGCGGCGAACGCCGACGCGACCGGTGCGCTCTAGCTGTGCTGTCTCGGTGCGTTCCCGCGCTCAGAGCCGTCCGCCGACGCCGAGCTCGAGCCCGAAGCGCAGGGTCCGGCTGTCCGGCTCGAGGATCACGTGGACCGGATCCACGCCGCTCGCACCGAAGGCGTAGCCCTCGCCCCACAGGCCCGCGACGACGAACCAGCCCGGCGTGAAGGCGTGCCGGTAGGTCGTCCCCGCGCGCCACCCGAGGCGCGCGCCGAGCTCGAGCGACACCGGCGACCCGAGGTAGGCGACGTCGATCGACGGGGCGATCGTGCGGACCACGCGCGCCTCGACGTCCCATCCGTCGTCCCCGCGCTGGACGACGGCGTACCGCGCGCCCGCCTCGAGCTCCCCCCAGCCGTACGCCTCGGTGTAGCCCTGGATCGCGACCGCGCTTCCGTCCCGCGAGACGGCGACCGTGTCCTGGATCGCACGGCGCCATCGCCGCACGCCGAGGCCGGCGAAGAGCGAGAGCCGCCGATCCGGATCGACGAAGGCCCCCGCCTCGAGCCGCCCCTCGAGCTGAAGTGCGTCGCTCTCGCCGTTCGCCCAGACGCCGTCGAGCGCGGCATCCATCGGCGCCAGAACCTCGCCGCCGTAGTCCACCGAGCCGCTCGCGAGCCGGAACCCGAACCGGGCGAAGGCGCGGCGCCAGCGGACCTCGGTCTCGAGGGCGAGCACGGGGAGGACCCCCTGCTCGCGGTCGAGCGTCCGCCCCTGGTACGTCTCGACATAGTCGAAGCTCGCGAAGCCGACCCGGAGCTCACCTCGGAGCCGCACCGCGTCCTCGGCCGCCGCACCGCGCGCCGCGCAGAGGAGGAGGAGGGAGGCGAGCGCGCGGGCCACGCGCCATCCTACCCGGCGCGCCAGCCTCTCGTGTGCACCCGAGGAAACGTGTGCTAGGGGCAATGCCGGTCACTTCGCGGTGCCGGCCTCTCGAGTCGCCCGGACCGAACGCCGCCGTGGCGGGCCGGGGAAGGCGCCGTCCTCCTGCGCCGCCGCCAGAGTCGCGACCGGCGCCGGACTGACGAGAGGGCCCGGAAACGCAGACGCCGGCGCACGCCCGGGCGCGCCAGCGGCCCACGGCACCGGAACCGGACTGCGA
>DASWCJ010000240.1:0-7360 GCA_036390155.1 Anaeromyxobacter sp. | reverse complement strand
CGGAGCTGGCGCGCCCGGGCGTGCGCCGGCGTCTACGTTTCTGGACCCGCTCGACCGTCCGGTGCCGGTTGCGACTCGGGCGGCGGCGCAGGAGGACGGGGGCCATGCCCGAGGCCCGACGGGAGCGTTCGCCGTTAGCGGCCGGCCACCAAGTGACCGGCATTGCCGCTAGCCCTTGATCCGGTTCCCCGGGACGCGGACGACCAGGTCCGCCGACCCCACGCGCGCCTGGCAGGCGAGGCGCGACTCCGCCGAGAGCCCCGCCGCCTCCTGCAGCTTGTCGTCCTCGCGCTCCGCGAGCTCGGAGAGCGAGGCGAGCCCCTCCTCGACCCACACGTGACAGGTGGTGCAGGCGCAGACGCCGCCGCAGTTCGACGGCAGGTCGATCCCGGCGGCGTCCGCCGCGTCGAGCAGGCTCGTGCCCGGCGCGACCTCCGCGCTCCGCCCCGCCGGCTGGAAGGTGACCCTCGGCACGGCCCGCCCCTACCCGTCGTCCGGGTTCTCGAGGTCGTCTTCCTTCGACCCCGTGACGCGGGGGTGCCCGAGCCGCTCCGCCGCGAACTCGTCCACCTTGTGGCCCGCCATCGCCTTCGCGACGTGCTTGTTCATGCGGCGCTCGGCGAACGTCTTGGAGGCGGCGTCCACCGACTCGATCCAGGCCTTCACCGCGAGGTAGTCGGTCCCGGTCATCGCCTCCCGGAGCCCCCGCATCCGGTCGTCGAGCTTCGCCCGCTCCTCCGGCTGGAGGAGCTCGCCGTCGAGCGCGAACGCCGACTCGAGCGAGGCGAGGATCCGGTCGCCCTCGACGCGCCACTCGACGACGAACCGCTCGTTCACGTCCGCCTCGGCGTGCTCGATCGACTCGACGAGCATCTTCTCGATCTCCTCCTCACCGAGGCCGTAGGTGGGCTTCACCTGGATCTTCTGCTCGAGCCCCGTCTCGAGCTCGCGCGCCGAGACGTGCAGGATCCCGTCGGCGTCCACCGCGTAGGTGATCTCCACCCGCGCGATCCCCGCGGGCATCGGCGGGATCCCCTTCAGCGTGAACCGCGCGAGGGATCGGCCGTCCCGCGCCAGCTCCCGCTCGCCCTGGACCACGTGGATGACCATGCCGGTCTGCCCGTCGGCGTAGG
Organism: Anaeromyxobacter sp.; assembly: GCA_036390155.1. GTDB lineage: Bacteria > Myxococcota > Myxococcia > Myxococcales > Anaeromyxobacteraceae > Anaeromyxobacter. The sequence goes on along the minus strand of DASWCJ010000240.1, from coordinate 6,227 downwards.
TCGTGAACGCCTGGGTCGCCGAGGCGGGGATGGTCGAGTTGCGCAGGATGATCTTCTCGACCACGCCGCCCATCATCTCGACCCCGAGCGAGAGCGGGATGACGTCGAGGAGGAGCACGTCCTCCCGCCCGCCGCGGTCGAGCGCGTCCGCCTGCACCGCGGCGCCGAGCGCGACCACCGTGTCCGGATCGAGATCGGTGAGCGGCTCCTGCCCGAAGATCGCCTTCACGTGGCGCCGCACCAGCGGCGTCCGGGTCGCGCCGCCGACGAGCACCACGCCGTCGATGCGCGGCGCCCCGGCGTCCTTCAGCGCGTCGCGGCAGGGCGCGGTGGTCCGCTCGACCACCGGGAGGATGAGCGCCTCGAGCTCCGCGCGGGTGAGGCGCGCGCGCAGCCGGTGCCCCTCGGGCAGCGCCACGTCGGCGTCGACCGCCTCCTCGGAGGAGAGCGCCTCTCGGATCCGCTGCGCCGCCGCCACCGCGCCGCGCAGCACGGCCGGGGTCGGGGTGGGCGCCGGCGGGGTGAGCCCGCCGTCGAGGAGCTCCTGCGCGACGAGGCGGTCGAAGTCGTCGCCGCCGAGGTGGGTGTCGCCGCCGGTGGAGAGCACCTCGAAGACGCCGCCCTGGAGCTTCAGGATGGAGACGTCGAAGGTCCCTCCCCCGAGGTCGAACACCGCGTACGTCCCCTCCATCCGCTTGTCGAGGCCGTACGCGAGCGCCGCGGCGGTGGGCTCGTTGAGCAGCCGGAGGACGTCGAGGCCCGCGAGCCGTCCGGCGTCCTTGGTCGCCTGCCGCTGGGCGTCGTCGAAGTAGGCGGGGACGGTGAGGACGCAGCCGCCCGGCGCACCGCCGAGGGCCTCCGCCGCGCGGCGCTTCAGCACCTTCAGGATCTCCGCCGACACCTCCATGGGCGTGACCGCCCGCGCGCCGCCCGCGACGCCGAGGCGGACCACCGCGCCGCCCTCCTCGAAGCGGTAGATGCCGCGGTCCTCGGGCCGGACGTCGCCCGGGCCGCGCCCCATGAACCGCTTCACCGAGAGGATCGTGTCCTGCGGGCGCTCGGGCGCGCGCCGCTTGGCGCCGAGCCCCACCTCGATCGCGCCGTCCGCTCCGTAGTGCACCGCCGACGGGAGGATGGGCCGCCCCTCGTCGGCCGGGAGCACCTGCGGGCGGTTGCGGCCGTCCACATGGGCGACGAGGGAGTTCGTGGTTCCGAGGTCGATCCCGATGGCGCGCGGCATCCGGCGTGATCCTTTGGACGGTCAGCGGGTCCGGGCGGCGGCGCTCGCGCGCTCCGCGTCGGCCACGATGTTGTCGTAGTAGCGCGCGCGGGAGAGCCGCCGCGCGATGTCGACGTTGAGATCAGAATACCAGCGCTCGTCCGCGAAGCGGCGGGCGACCTCCTGCTCGAGCCGGCGGAGCCGCTCCCGCGCGTCCTCGGCGATCGCGGCGAGCCGGTCCGCGTCGCCGTCGGCGTTGGCGAGCGCGAGCTGTTCCCGCCACTCGAGCTGCTCCTCGAGGAAGTCCGGGTCCGCGAAGGTCCGTCCCTCCGCGAACACGTCGGTGCCGGCGATCCGCAGGAGGTAGGCGGCGCGGATGCGCCAGTCGCGGAGCGCGCGGTAGGCGTCGTTGAGGCGGGTGGCGCGGTCGAGCGAGATCCGGCGCTCGCGCGGCTCGGCCCGCGCGAACCGGTCCGGGTGGAGCCGCCGCGAGAGCTCGCGGAAGCTCCGGTCGACCTCGCCGGGATCGAGCGCGAACTCGCGCGGCATTCCCAGGGTCGCGAAGTGGTCCTCGCCTCGCCCCGGCGGCAGGATGCGGCCGCACGACGGACAGAACGCGGCCCCGTCCGGCACGTCCGCCCTGTGGCAGCTCCAGCAGCTCACCAGCTCTCCGTGCGAGGCGCGGGCGGTCCCGGGGCGGGGCCCGCGCGCCGGCGAGCACGGCCGCGTGACGCCGTGGATCAGACCGTGAACGATTCCCCGCAGCCGCAGGCGCTCTTCACGTTCGGGTTCCGGAACACGAACCCGGTCTGCATCAGCGTCTGCTGCCAGTCGACGGTGGTCCCCTGCAGGAACACCGCGCTCTTCGGGTCCACGAAGACGCGCGCGCCGTCGCGCTCGATCACCTGGTCGAGCTTCGAGGGGGCGCTCGCCCAGTCGATGAAGTAGGAGAGGCCGGAGCAGCCGCCGCCCTTCACGCCGAGGCGAAGCCCGCCCTCGGGCGTCCCCTTCTCCACGGAGAGGGTCCGGATCCGCACCGCCGCCTTCTCGCTCAGCTCGATCGCCACGGCCGACCTCAGCTCCCGGGCTCGAGGGCCTTGCGGGGCGGTTGCGACTCCGCGCTCCGCCCCGGCGCCTCGCCGTGCTTCTTCTGCCAGTCGGCGACGGCCGCCTTGATCGCGTCCTCCGCGAGCACCGAGCAGTGGATCTTCACCGGCGGGAGGTTCAGCTCGCTCGCGACGTCGGTGTTCTTGATGGCGAGCGCCTGGTCGACCGTCTTCCCCTTCACCCACTCGGTCACGAGCGAGGAGGAGGCGATGGCCGAGCCGCAGCCGAAGGTCTTGAACTTCGCGTCCTCGATGACCCCCTGATCGTTCACCCGGATCTGGAGCTTCATCACGTCGCCGCAGGCCGGCGCGCCGACGAGCCCGGTCCCGACCTCGGGGTCGTTCTTGTCGAGCGAGCCCACGTTGCGCGGGTTCTCGTAATGGTCGATCAGCTTCTCGGAGTACGCCATGTCGCCTCTAGTGCGGGTTCACCCACTCGATCCGCGTCAGATCCACTCCATCCTTCACCATCTCGTACAGCGGCGACATGTCCCGCAGCTTGCGGACCTTCTCCACGACGAGCCGCGTGACGAAGTCGATCTCCTCGGCGGTCGTGAAGCGCCCCAGGCCGAACCGGATCGACGAGTGGGCGAGGTCGTCCGTGACGCCCATCGCGCGGAGCACGTAGGAGGGCTCGAGCGAGGCCGACGTGCAGGCGGAGCCGGAGGAGACGGCCACGTCCTTGATGGCCATCATCAGCGCCTCGCCCTCCACGTAGGCGAAAGAGACGTTCAGGTTGCCGGGGAGCCGGTGCTCGAGGCTCCCGTTCACGGTGACGAGGTCGAGGCCGGCGAGGAGCCCCTCGCGCAGCCGCTCGCGGAGCGCGAGGACCCGCGCCGCCTCCGCCTCGCGCTCGACCCGCGCGATCGCGGCGGCCCGGCCGAAGCCGACGACGCCCGGGACGTTGAGCGTGCCGGAGCGGTAGCCGCGCTCGTGCCCGCCGCCGTCCATCTGCGCGACGAGGCGGGCGCGCGGCTTGCGGCGCACGTAGAGCGCGCCGACGCCCTTCGGCCCGTACATCTTGTGCGCCGAGAGCGAGACGAGGTCCGCGTTCACGCGCTCCACGTCGAACGGGATCTTGCCCGCCGCCTGGACCGCGTCGCAGTGGAAGAGGACGCCGGCCTCGCGGGTGATCCTGCCGATCTCCTCGACCGGGTGGAGGACGCCCGTCTCGTTGTTCGCGTGCATCACCGAGACGAGGATCGTGTCCTTGCGGAGCGCGGCGCGGAGGCGGGCCGGGTCGAGCCGACCGTCCTTCTCGACGTCGAGGAAGGTGACCTCGAACCCCTGCCGCTCGAGCGCGTGCATCGAGTCGAGCCCGGCCTTGTGCTCGGTCGTGCAGGTGACGAGGTGGCGCCCCCTCTGCGCGTGGAACTGGGCGACTCCCTTGGTGGCGAGGTTGATGGACTCGGTCGCCCCGCTCGTCCAGACGATCTCCTTCGGGGTCGCGCCGATGAGGTTCGCGACGTCCGCGCGGGCCGCCTCGACCGCCTCCTCGGCCTGCCAGCCGAACGAATGGCTCTTCGAGGCGGCATTCCCGAACCGCTCCCCGAAGTAGGGGAGCATCTCCTCGAGCACGCGTGGATCGACCGGGGTCGTCGCGTGATAATCGAGGTAGATGGGAATCTTCATCGAGCCTGGAGCCTCTACCTGGCGAGCGGACGATCCAGCGCAAACGTGGACGACCGGGGTCGAGTATAAGGAAAACAGCTAATCGGTCAAGCGGCTCCATTTTGCAAGCGGTGGCCGCTACAGCGGATTTTGATCCATGGCCCGGATCTAATGTGGGAACCGAGGTCGTCGGAATGAAGGTCGCCATCCGGATCGCCATCGCAGCCGCCACCTTTTTGGGTGTGGCCTACCTGCCTGGTGCGCTCGCCTTCGGCCCCACGTTCGACGGGTCGAGCCCCGCGTTCGGCCTCGCCCTCGCGGAGGGCTCCGTCCTCGCGTTCGCGTTCGCCTTCCTCGGCGGCGTCGCGACGAGCCTCACACCCTGCGTCTACCCGCTCATCCCGATCACGGTCTCGATCTTCGGCGCCCGCACGGCGGGGTCGCGGCGCGAGGCGATGGCGCTCTCGGGCCTCTACGTCCTCGGCATCGCGGCGATGTACTCGTCGCTCGGCGTCGTGGCCGCGCTCACCGGGAAGGCCTTCGGGAGCGTGATGCAGAACGGGTGGGTGGTCGGGTTCGTGGCGCTCCTCTTCGCGGTGATGGCCGCGTCGATGTTCGGCGCGTTCGAGCTCCAGCTCCCCTCCGCGTGGCAGGCGCGGCTGAACCGCGTCGGCGGCGCGGGGCTCGCGGGCGCGTTCGCGATGGGGCTCGTCTCCGGCGTCGTGGCCGCGCCCTGCACCGGGCCGGTGCTCGCCGCGGCGCTCACCTACGTCGCCACGAAGGGATCGATCGCGTTCGGCTTCGCGATCATGTTCGTCTACGCGCTCGGGATCGGGCTCCTCTTCTTCCTCATCGGCGCGTTCTCGCTCTCGTTCCCGAAGAGCGGGCGCTGGATGGACACCGTGAAGTCCGTCTTCGGGGTGGCCCTCCTCGCGGCGGCGCTCGTCTTCCTGAAGGACGCCGTCCCCGGCGCGCGCGCCGTCTTCAGCGCGGCGGGCTGGGCCGGGTTCGCCGCCGCCGGCGTGGGCGCGCTCGGCGTGCTGCTCGGCGCGCTGCACGGCGACTTCCACGGGCCGTCGCTCCGCACGGCGTCGAAGGGGCTCGGGGTGACGCTCCTCGTCGGCGCGATCGCCTATGCCGCCGGCGCGGCGGGCGCGCGCGAGCGCCTCCGGCACGAGTCGGGCATCGCCTGGCACGGCGACGAGGCGGTCGCCCTCGCGCGGGCGAGGGCGGAGGGACGTCCGGTGATCGTCGACTTCTGGGCGGAGTGGTGCGTCGCCTGCAAGGAGCTCGATCGGTTCGCGTGGGCCGACCCGCGCGTGCGCGAGGCGGCGGCGCGCTTCATCGCGGTGAAGGCGGACGGGACCGACGACACCCCGGCGTTCCAGGCGCTCTCGGCGAAGTACCGCATCGTGGGAATGCCCACGGTGATCTTCATCGACTCGCGCGGTCGGGAGCTCCCGCTGCGGATCACGGGCGCGGTCCATCCCGAGGAGGTGGTGGACCTCCTCGCCGCCGTGGACCGGGCCTGCGCGAGCCCGTCGACGCCCTGCATCGCGCGCTGGTGACGCCCGGCGTCAGCGCGCCTGCGCGAGGGGCGGCCGCTCCTTCCAGACCCACTTCCCGTTCTCGAGCTGCGTCACCTTGTGGATGTGGACGTCGGTCACCTCGAGCTTGCCGCCCCTCGGCTCGACCGCCACGTCGACGTCGAACACGCGCTCGGCGGGGGTGCCCACCGGGTGGAACCGCACGCAGGCCGCCCAGCCGTGCGCTGGCTTCGCCTGCGAGCGGTCGTGGACCTGCCACACCTCGGCGGCGCCCACGACGCCGACGTGGAGGAACTCGAGGTCGGCGCGCTCCCCGGTCCGGCCGTCGACGAGCCGGTAGACGCCCCGGTCCTCGCTCACCTTGCGCTGCACGTGCTGCTCCACCGCCGCTCGCACCTCTTCGGGGGTGAAGCGAGGGGGCTCTTCGGCAGGAGCGACCGCGGCCCAGGCGAGCAGGACAGCCGAGACCACGCCGGCGACGCGCATCGTCCACCTCCGCGCTTGCGCATAGCGCCCCGGCCCGGGTCGCACCACCCATTCTCGCGGCCACCCGAGGGCTCGAACGACGCCCGACCCCGCGCCCCGGCCCCTCTCGACCCGCCCGCTAGGAGCCCGTACGGCGTAGTGCCCCCGCTTCGCGCTGACGCGCTACGCGGGGGCCCAGGTAGTTGCGGTACCGGATGCGGTCGCCGTTGCCGATCCTGCCGCGGTCACGGCTGCGGCTGCGGTTCCGGTTGCGGCTCC
>DASWCJ010000239.1:0-2535 GCA_036390155.1 Anaeromyxobacter sp. | reverse complement strand
GGTGTTCAGCTACATCGCGAAGCGCGAGGACCTCGAGCGCGGCGCCGCCGAGCTCTTCGAGGTCGTCCGGAGCGGGAAGGTGCGGATCGACGTCTCGCGGACGCTCCCGCTCGCCGACGCTGCGGAGGCCCACCGGCTCCTTGAGTCGCGCGCGACCACCGGGTCGCTCGTGCTCGTTCCTTAGCGGTGCTCGCGGCCGAGGCCGGTCCTCAGCCGCTTGGCGGCGCGCCGGTCTGCGCCTCCGCGCGCGCAGGCATGGCATAATGCCACGGTTTGCTCACCGCCGATTCCCGTCCTTCCTCGCTCCGGGGCGCCGTGATCGCGGTCGCAGCCGTGGCGGTCCTCGTCTACCTGCCGACGCTGCGCTACGGGTTCGTGTACGACGACGGCATCGAGGTCGTCGCGAACCGGTACATCCGGTCGCTCGCGCTGCTCCCGGAGCTCCTTCGCGCGCCCGTGTGGGCGGGCGGCGGCGTCGTCATCCACAACTGGCGGCCGCTGTTCTCGCTGAGCTTCGCGCTGAACCACGCGGCGACCGGCCTTGACCCCTGGAGCTACCACGCGGTCAACGTCGCCCTGCACGCGCTCGCCTCGATGCTCGTGCTGCTCCTCGCGTTCCGGCTCGGCGCGGGGCGCCTGGCCGCGACCGCCGGCGCGCTCCTCTTCGCGGTCCACCCCATCCACGTCGAGGTCGTCGCGAACGTCGCCGGGCGCAAGGACGCGATCGCCACGGTCTTCGTGCTCGCCATGCTGCTCGCCCACCTCCGGGCCCGGCGCGGGCCCGGGTGGTACGCGGTCCTCGCGGTGGTCGCCTACGCCGGCGCGATGCTCGCAAAGGAGGCTGCAGTGGTGGCGATCGCGCTCGCCGCGGCACAGGACCTCCTCCTCGTCCCCACCGACGGCGCGCGGAGCACCCGGCTGCGGACTGCCGCGCTGTACGCCGGCCACGCGGCGGCGCTGGTCGCCTTCCTCCTCCTCCGGCGCGCGGTGCTCTCGTCGATCCCGGCGACGCCCATCGACGAGTGGTCCGAGAACCCGGTCATCGGGGCGTCGGCCGCGATCCGGGTGATGACGGCGCTGGCGGTCTTCGGGCAGGGGATCGGGCTCCAGCTCTTCCCGCTCGGACAGTCCCCGGACCACTCCTACGCGGCGATCCTCCCCGCCGTCTCGGCCCTGGACCCGCGCTTCCTCGCGGGCCTCGGCGTCCTCGTCGCCTGGATCGGGGTGGGGCTCGCCGCGCGCCGCCGCGCCCCGGTCGTGCTCTGGTCCGCGGGCTGGTACGGCATCGCGCTGCTCCCGGCGTCGAACCTCCTCTTCCCGATCGGCACGATCTACGGCGATCGGCTCCTCTACCTCCCCGGCGTCGCGCTCTGCGTGCTCGCCGGGATCGGGGCGGCCGCGGTGGCGCGCGCGGCGCCTCGCCGCGTCGCGATCGCGGCCGGCGGGATCGTCCTGGCGGTATACGCCGGCCTCGCGGTCCGGTACTCGCGTTGCTGGGCGAGCGACGCCGCGCTCTGGCGCGAGGCCGTCCGCGTCGAGCCGCGCTCGGCCAAGGCGCACCGGGAGATCGCGACGCGCCGGGCGGACGCCGCGCCCGCCGAGGCGCTCGCGGAGATCCGACAGTCGCTCGCGATCTACGACAAGGATCCGCAGGCGCATGCGGTGCACGGCGAGATCCTCCGCCTGCTCGGCCAGGCGGCGGAGGAGGAGCGTGCGTTCCGGCGCGCGCTCGAGCTCGCGCCCGGGTACGGCGCCGCCGCGTATGGCGTGGGGCGCGTCGCGCGCGACACCGGCCGCCTCGACGAGGCGGCGAGGTGGTTCCGGGTCGCCGCGGACGCGAAGCCTCCGCACGCGGCAGCGAGCGCCGATCTCGCCGCGTGGCACCTGCTCCGGGGCGAGCTGGACGCCGCCGAGGGGCGCGCGCGCGCGGCGGTATCACTGGATCCGGCGATGGCGAGCGCGTGGTACACCATCGCGCTCGTGGCGGAGTCGCACGGGGAGAAGGGGGAGGCCCGCCAGGCCTACGAGCGGTTCCTCGCGGCGGCGGGCACCACGTACGCCGCGGAGGCCGCGATGGTCCGCGCGAAGCTCTCCCTGGCCGTCCGAGAAGCGCCGCCCGAGCGGCTGCCTCCTGCCGTGCGGTGATCCGCCGCGTCCCCGTAACGAGGTGGCTGAAGGGGGCGCCCGCCGACGCCGCGCGTCTTGCCGCCGAGCGGGCCCGCGGTAGGATGCTCGCCCTCCACCCGCACGGGAGCGACGGCCTTGAGCACCCCTTCCTACGTGAGCGGCCCTTCCACGCAGCCGCTGATCGGCGAGACCATCGGCGAGAACCTCCGGCGCACCGTCGAGAGGTTCCCCGACCGAGACGCGCTCGTCGTGGTCCACCAGCAGCATCGCGCGACCTACCGGCAGTTCTGGGAGGCGACCTCCCAGGTGGCCCGCGGCCTCATGGTCCGCGGCGTGAAGAAGGGCGACCGCGTCGGGATCTGGGCGCCGAACCGGGTTGAGTGGGTCGAGGCGCAGTACGCCACCTCG
>DASWCJ010000238.1:0-13936 GCA_036390155.1 Anaeromyxobacter sp. | reverse complement strand
GCCCCCAGCGCGGCGAGCGGCCGCCCGGAGGAGACCCCGTGGATCAGCCGGACGGACTCTCGTGCAGAGGGGGGCGGCGAGGCCGATGAGCGCGCTCTTCACGCCGAAGGCGAACGCGGTCTTCAAGGCGACCCTCGTCCTCCTCGTCGCAGGGGCGGGCGGGACGGTCGGGGCGCTGATGCTCTACCCGCGCACGCCGTACGGCACCTCGATGCAGGACCAGGTCACGCAGCCGGTCCAGTTCGATCACCGCCACCACGTCGTGGACGACCTCATCGACTGCAAGTACTGCCACCAGACGGTGGACCGGGGCCCGAGCGCGGGGATCCCGCCGACCGGGCTCTGCCTCAACTGCCACTCGCAGGTCTGGAACAAGTCCCGGCTGCTCGACGTCGTCCGCGCGAGCTGGTTCTCGGGCGAGCCCATCCCGTGGGTGCGGGTCCACAAGCTCCCCGACTTCGTCTACTTCAACCACGCCATCCACGTGACCAAGGGCGTCGGCTGCATCGAGTGCCACGGTCGCGTCGACCAGATGCCCGTCATCGAGCAGGCGCAGCCGCTCACGATGGGCTGGTGTCTCGACTGCCACCGAGATCCCTACGCGCGCCTCCGCCCGCCGGAGGAGGTCACGAACATGACCTGGAGGCCGGACGGCGATCCGGTCGCGCTCGGCAAGGAGCTTGCGAGGAAGAACGACGTGAAACCACGAACGAGCTGCTACACATGCCATCGCTAGGCCTCCCCATCTACGGACAGCCGTCGGGCCTCGACGCCCGACGGTGGCGCACGCTCGAGGAGCACGCCGGCCAAGCCGCCGGCGCGTCCAGCGAGTTCCCCGACGGCGCCGCGACCGAGCCGCCGGAGGGCGTCTCCCGGCGCGGGTTCCTCCAGGTCCTCGGTGCGTCGGTCGCGCTCGCCGGCCTCGAGGCCTGCAAGCCGCCGCGCGAGAACGTCGTCTCCTACGTCCGCCAGCCGCCGTCGGTGACCCCGTCCATCCCGTCCACCTACGCGACCGCCCTCTCGCGGGACGGCTACGCGATCGGCGTCCTCGTGACGAGCTGGGAGGGGCGGCCGACGAAGGTGGAGGGGAACCGCGATCACCCCGCCACGGGCGGCGGCACGGACGCGATCCTCCAGGCGGTCCCGCTCGACCTCTACGACCCGGCGCGGCTCTCCGGCTTCGCGGGGAAGGGGCGCTCGTGGGGGCTCACTGGCCTGTTCACCGAACTCTCCGCGATCGCGCGCGAGCACGCGGCCGACGGCGGCGCGCGGCTCCGCTTCCTCGTCGAGCCGACCACCTCGCCGACGCTCGCCGAGCTCCGCAAGCGGATCCTGGCGCGGTTCCCGCGCTCCCGCTTCGACGCCTGGTCGGCGGCGGGCGAGGACGCGGGGCGCGCCGGCGCGGCGCTCGCGTTCGGCCGGCCCCTCGAGGCGACCTGGCACCTCGCGGACGCGGACGTGATCCTCTCGCTCGAGGCCGACTTCCTCGCGCTCGAGGGCGAGCCGCTCCGGCAGGCGGCGGAGTTCGGCGCGCGCCGCGAGCCGCCCCGGATGAACCGGCTCTACGTCGCGGAGGCGCCCTACACCGTGACCGGCGGCGCCGCCGACCACCGGCTCCGCATGCGGTCGTCGGAGGTGGGGGCGTTCGGGCGGGCCGTCGCGGCGGAGCTCGCCGCGCGTCACGGCCTCGCGCAGCTCGCGCCGCTCGGCGCGCCCGCCCAGGGCGAGCGCGCGAAGGCCGCGGCGGCGATCGCGAAGGATCTCGCGGGCGCGCGTGGCCGGTCGCTCGTCCTCGCGGGCGTGCGCCAGCCGCCGGCGGTCCACGCCCTCGCCGCGGCGATGAACGACGCGCTCGGGAACTCGGGGAAGACCGTGCGCTGGCACGCGAGCCCGGTCCTCGATCCAGACGCCGGGACTGCGACGATCGCGCGGCTCGCGAAGGAGCTCGAGGCGGGGCAGGTGGACACGCTCGTCGTCACCGCCTGGAACCCGCTCCACACCGCCCCGGCGGACGTGGACCTGCGCCGCGCGTTCCGCAAGGCACCCCGGTCGATCGTGCTGGCGCTCCGAGACGACGAGACCGCGCGCGCCGCGACGATCCGGCTCGCCGCGACCCATCCGCTCGAGTCCTGGGGCGACCTCCGCTCCCGCGACGGCACGGTCGCGGTGGTGCAGCCGCTCATCGCGCCGCTGCACGAGACGATCACCGAGGTCGAGCTCCTCGCCGCGTTCGTCGACGACGCGGTCCGCGGGCCGTGGCGCATCGTCCGCGACGGCTGGCGGACGCGCGGCGGCTTCCCTCCCGCGCCGCCGACGGCGGTCGGCCCGACCGGCTCGACCAGCCCGCCCGACACGAACCGGACGCTGCGGGCCGATCCGTTCGACCGCGCCTGGGAGGGCTGGCTCGCCGCCGGGGTCGTCGCGAAGAGCGCGGCGGCCGCCGAGGCGCCGAAGGCCGACCTCGCCAGGGTGGCGCAGGCGCTCCGGACGCTCCCCGCGCCGGGCGCCGGGCTCGAGGTGGGGTTCGCCCTCGACGCCAAGGTGCACGACGGCCGCGGCCTCGAGAACGCCTGGCTGCAGGAGCTCCCGCACCCGGTCACGAAGCTCACCTGGGACGCGGCGGCGATGCTCTCGCCCGCGACCGCGAAGAAGCTCGGCCTCGCGTCGGGCGAGGTCGCGGAGCTGAAGCTCGGGGAGCGCCGGCTCGACGTGCCGGTGCTCGTCGTCCCCGGCCACGCCGACGACGCGGTGACGCTGCCGCTCGGCTACGGCCAGGCCGGCCCGGGCGCGGTCGGGAAGGTCGGCGTGCAGTTCGACGCCTACCTCCTCCGCTCCGCCGCCGCGCCGTGGATCGCCGCGGGGCTCGAGGTGAGGCCGACCGGCCGCCGCGTGGACCTCGCGATCACGCAGGGTCACTTCGACATGGAGGGGCGCGCCATCGCCCTCGGGCTCGACCTCGGCGAGCTCGACCACGCGAAGGCGGAGCTCGACGAGCACCGCGGTGCCCAGGCGTCGATCCTGACGCCGGTGGACTACTCGCAGCAGGAGTACCGCTGGGGCATGGCGATCGACCTCAGCCGCTGCATCGGCTGCGGCGCCTGCACCCTCGCGTGCCAGGCCGAGAACAACATCCCCGTGGTCGGGAAGGAAGGGGTGCTCCGCAGCCGCGAGATGCACTGGCTGCGCGTGGACCGCTACTTCACCGGGACGGCCGAGGACCCGCAGTCGGTCTCGCAGCCGCTCGCCTGCGTGCACTGCGAGGCCGCTCCCTGCGAGTACGTCTGCCCGGTCAACGCCACCGTTCACTCCGAGGAAGGGCTGAACGAGATGGTCTACAACCGGTGCGTCGGGACCCGGTACTGCTCGAACAACTGCCCGTACAAGGTCCGCCGCTTCAACTGGTTCGACTACCGCGGGGAGATGGCCCCGACCCTCCAGATGCTCATGAACCCGGACGTCACGGTCCGGGCGCGCGGCGTCATGGAGAAGTGCACCTACTGCACGCAGCGGATCGAGCGGGCGCGCATCGGCGCCCGGACCGCCGGCCGCAAGATCGGGCCGGACGAGGTCGTCCCCGCGTGCGCGCAGGCGTGCCCGTCGCAGGCGATCGTCTTCGGGAACCTGAACGACCCCGCGTCGGCGGTCTCGCGGAAGCACCACGACGCGCGCGCGTACGAGCTCCTCCACGAGCTCGGCACGCGCCCGCGCACGGCCTACCTCGTCAAGCTGCGGAACCCGAACCCCGAGCTCGCATGAGCACGACCGCACACGTCCCGGCGCCGCCCGGCGACCCCCTCGAGAGCGCGCCCGTCCTGGTCGGTCGCCCGGACGACCGCGCCCTCACCGAGAGCCTCCTCCGCCCGGTGCTGGAGCCGACGCGCAAGGGCTGGGCGGCGCTCCTCCTCCTGCTCCTGGGCGGGATGGGGTTCTGGCTGCTCGCCCTCTACAAGACGCTCTTCGTCGGCATCGGGGTGTGGGGGAACAACATCCCGGTCGCGTGGGCCTTCGACATCACCAACTTCGTCTGGTGGATCGGCATCGGCCACGCCGGGACGCTCATCAGCGCGATCCTCCTCCTGTTCCAGCAGCGGTGGCGCACGTCCATCAACCGGTTCGCGGAGGCGATGACGCTCTTCGCGGTCGCGATGGCCGGCATGTACCCGATCATCCACCTCGGGCGGCCGTGGCTCTTCTGGTGGCTCATCCCGTACCCGTCCACGAACTACCTCTGGCCGAACTTCAAGAGCGCGCTCCCCTGGGACGTGTTCGCGATCTCGACCTACGGCACCGTCTCGGTCCTCTTCTGGTACATCGGGCTCGTGCCCGACCTCGCGACCCTCCGCGACGCGGCGAAGGACCGGACGCGGCGGATCGTCTACGGGATCCTCTCGTTCGGCTGGCGCGGGTCGGCCCGGCACTGGCAGCACTGGCGCGTCGGCTACCTCCTCCTCGCCGGCCTCTCGACGCCGCTCGTCGTCTCCGTCCACACCATCGTCTCCTTCGACTTCGCGATCTCCCAGCTGCCCGGCTGGCACACGACGATCTTCCCGCCCTACTTCGTGGCGGGCGCGATCTTCAGCGGCTTCGCGATGGTGCTGACGCTGATGATCCCGGCGCGGAAGGCCTTCGGGTTCGAGCAGGTCGTCACGCTGCGTCACCTCGACAACATGGCGAAGGTGATCCTCGCGACGGGGCTCATGGTGGCCTACGGCTACGTGATGGAGTGGTTCATCGCGTGGTACTCGGGCAACGCGAACGAGTGGTTCGCGTTCTGGAACCGGGTGGCCGGGCCGTACCAGCTCGTCTACGCGGTCCAGATCTTCTGCAACGTGGTCGCCCCGCAGATCCTCTGGGTCCGCGCGGCGCGCACGAACGTGCTCGTCCTCTTCTGCGTCGCGATCCTCGTGAACGTCGGGATGTGGGCGGAGCGGTTCGTCATCATCGCGGTCTCGCTCACGCGCGACTTCATCCCGTCCTCGTGGGCGAACTACTCGCCGACCTGGGTGGACTGGACCCTGCTCTTCGGGTCGATGGCCACCTTCGGCGTGCTGTTCCTCCTCTTCCTGCGCTTCATACCGGCGATCCCGATCTCCGAGGTGAAGGAGCTCCGCAAGGAGCTCGAGCACGAGGACCACCACCGCGCGGCCACCCGGGCCGCGGGGGAGGGCGCATGACGAGCCTCGTCCTCGGCGAGTTCGGTGAGGAGGCGGCGCTCCTCGAGGCCGCGCGGGTCCTCCGGGCGAAGGGCATCGACGGGGTCGACCTCCACTCGCCGTATCCGCTGCACGGGGCCGAGGAGGCCCTCGGCCTCCGGCGCTCGACGGTGCCGCTCGTGGCGCTCGTCGCGGGCGTCACCGGCGCGGTCTCCGGGTACCTCCTGCAGTGGTGGACCGTCGGCGTGGACTGGCCGCTCAACGTCGGCAACCGGCCGCCGCACAGCCCGCCCGCGTTCATCCCGGTGACCTTCGAGCTCGGCGTCCTGTTCGCCTCCCTCTCGATCTTCGTGGGCCTGCTCTTCGCGTACTTCGGCTTCCCGCGCGTGCACCACCCGGTGTTCGAGGTGGAGGCGTTCCGCTCCGCCACCATCGACGGGCTCTGGCTCTCGGCGGCGGTGGGGCGGACCGAGGCGGACGGCGTCGCCGCGGATCTCCGGCGGCTCGGGGCGCGGCAGATCTCGATCGTGCCGACGGAGGAGGCGCCGTGACGGGCCTCCGGCTCCTCGCCCTGCCGCTCGCCGCGCTCGCGCTCGCGGGCTGCCCCCGGCTCGACCCGATGCAGCGGCAGCAGAAGGTGAAGGCCTACCAGGCGAGCCCGTACTACGCCGACGGCCTCGGGATGCGCGCGCCGCCGCTGGGGACCGTGCCGCACGCGCCGCTGCTCCCGGCCGAGGTCGCGACCGGGCTCGGGCCCGACGGCAAGCCGGTCGGGATCTCGCCGCTGCCGGTGGACGCGCGGCTCCTCGCGCGAGGCCGCGCCCGGTTCGACGTGAGCTGCGCGGTGTGCCACGGCGTGCTCGGCGACGGCGAGAGCCAGGTCGCCCTCAACATGTCGCTCCGGCGCCCGCCCTCGCTCCACGCGTACCGGGACGTGCCGGACGGCCACCTCTACCGCGTCATCTCGGAGGGGTTCGGGCTCATGCCCTCGTATGCGATCGAGCTTCCGCCGGAGGATCGCTGGGCGATCGTCGCCTACGTGCGCGCGCTCCAGCTCAGCCAGTACGCCACGCTCGACGAGGTCCCGCCCGAGGAGCGGCGGAAGCTCGAGGAGGAGCGGCGATGAAGCTCGGTCCCTGGCAGGGCGGAGTGCGCACCCGGAACCTCGCCGGCGCGATCGGGGCGGCCGGCCTCGCGCTCACGCTCGTCGGCGGGCTCGTCGGCGACCCGCGCCGCGCGCTCTTCGCGTACCTCCTCGCGTACGTCTACTGGCTCGGCATCGCGCTCGGTGCGCTCATCCTCCTCGGCGCCTTCCACGCGTCGAGCGCGAAGTGGCCGGTGGTGCTGCGGCGCTTCCTCGAGTTCGTCCCGTCGTCGCTCCCGCTCTTCGTGGTCCTCCTCGTCCCGATCCTGCTCGGGCTGCGGCACCTCTTCTCCTGGATGGACCCGTCGGCGCTCGCGGCGGAGGCGAGGCGCGCGGTCGAGCACCGCGGGCGCTGGCTCAGCCCGACGTTTTTCGTGGTCCGCGCCGCGATCTACTTCGCGGTCTGGATCGGCGTGTCCTGGCTCCTCCGGTCGTGGTCGATCCGGCAGGACGCGGACGGCGGCCACGAGCTCACCCGGCGGCAGCGGCGGCTCGGCGCGGGGTCGCTGCCCTTCGTCGCGCTCACCATGACCTTCGCGGCGTTCGACTGGATGATGTCGCTCGACCCGCGCTTCTACTCGACCATCTTCGGCGTGTACTGGTTCGCGGGCTCGTTCGTCTGCACCTTCGCGGTGCTCGCGATCGCGGGCGCCGCCACCCGCGCCGATCCCACCCAGTTCGGCGCACACATGAACCAGGACCACTTCCACTCGGTCGGGAAGTTCATGCTCGCGTTCGTCGCGTTCTGGGCCTACGTCGCCTTCTCCCAGTTCATGCTCATCTGGATCGCGAACGTGCCGGAGGAGGTGCCCTGGTACCTCGTCCGCATCCGGGGCGGTTGGCTCCCGGTGTTCGCGTTCCTCGCCGTCTTCCACTTCGTCGTCCCGTTCTTCCTGCTCCTCTCCCGTCCGCTGAAGCGGGACCCGCGCCGGCTCGCCGCCCTCGGGGTCTGGCTCCTGTTCGTCCACTGGGTGGACCTGTACTGGCTGATCATGCCGGTGCTCCACGAGGCCGGGCCGCGGCCGTCGCCCTGGGACCTCACCGCCGTCGCGGGCGTGGGCGGGCTCGCGGTCGCGTTCGTGCTCTGGCGGATGCACGGGGTCGCCGCCGTGCCGCTCCGCGATCCCTACCTCGACGACTCGCTGAGATACCTGCCGCCATGACCGATCCCCGCACAGAGAGCCACGAGGCGGCGCACGAGCCCGGGCACGGACGGGTCCGGTCCGAGGAAGACCGGGTCCCCGCGATCCCGATCCTCGCCGTCGGCGTCGGCGCGCTCGTCCTCTTCTTCCTCGCGTCCTTCGTGACGATCTCCTTCCTCCGCGTGAAGGAGGGGGACCGTCCGCCGCTCCCCGTCCCGCAGGAGATCGGGCAGTCCAAGATCGGCCTCGTGGAGCAGCAGCTCTTCGAGTCCGCGACCCGCGGCGCACGGGACCGGGAGGCGCGCAGGAGCCAGCTCGGCTCGTACGGCTGGGTGGACCGGAAGGCCGGGGTGGTCCGGATCCCCATCGACCGTGCCATGGAGCTCAGCGCACAGGGCGCCCGCCCGCGGGCATCCGCGCCGGGCGGGGCCGTCCCGGAGGCCCAGCCTTGACCTCGCTCCGCCGCCGCCGGGCCGCCGCGCTCGTCGCTGCCTCCGCCTTCGGCTGGGCCGCCGCCCTCGGCTGGGCCGCCCCGGCGCACGCCCAGTTCTGGCGGGCCAAGGACCGCGGCGGAGGCGCGCTCCCGACCGACGTGAAGCCCCTCGCGCTCGAGGAGGTCCGGATCGAGGAGAAGCTCGGCGCGCAGCTGCCGCTCGACGAGGCGCTCCTCGACGGCGCCGGGAGGCCGTTCACCCTGCGCGGCGCGTTCGACGGGAAGCGCCCCGTGCTCCTCGCGCTCGTCTACTACGAGTGCCCGATGCTCTGCGGGCTCATCCTCTCCGGGATGGCGAGGTCGATGCGCGAGAACGGCCTCGAGCTCGGGAAGGACTACCAGGCCGTCACCGTCTCCTTCGACCCGGACGAGAAGCCGATCCAGGCCGCGGAGCGTCGTCGCGGGTACCTCCAGTCGATGGGCAAGCCGGACGCGGGCGCGGACTGGCCGTTCCTCGTCGGCCAGGGCGACGTCACCCGGCGGGTCGCGGAGGCAGCTGGCTTCTACTACAAGCGCGATCCCGTCTCCGGCGAGTGGGCGCACCAGGCGGCGATCTTCGTGCTCACCCCGGAGGGCAAGGTCTCCCGCTACCTTTACGGGATCGACTATCCGCCCAAGGACCTCCGGCTCGCGCTGGTGGAGGCGGCGGACGGCAAGGTCGGCACGAGCTTCGACCGGCTGCTCCTCACCTGCTACCGGTACGACCCCGCGTCCCGCAAGTACGAGCCCTACGCGATGGGGTTCGTCCGCGCCGGCGGGCTCCTCACCCTCCTCGTGCTGGGCGGCGTCATCGTGCGGCTCGTCTGGCGCGAGCGGCGCGCTCGGGCGGCGGCGAGGCAGGCGTCATGAACGAGCTCTTCCGACGGCTCCTCTTCCTGCCGGAGCAGGCGAGCGACTACGCCCGCCGGGTCGACCACCTCCACTACTTCGTCATCACCACGACGATGATCGCGGCGGCGGGCGTCTTCCTCACCTCGCTCGTCTTCTACGTCAAGTTCAAGCGCCGCAGCGACGACGACCGGACGCCCCACATCACACCGCGGACGATCCACGAGGTGATCTTCGTGAGCGTGCCGCTCGCCTTCTTCCTCCTCTGGTTCGCGATCGGCTTCCCGCAGTTCGTCGAGCTCTCCCGTCCGCCGCAGGGCGCGATGGACGTGTACGTGCAGGGGAAGAAGTGGATGTGGAAGTTCGCGTACCCGGGCGGCCCGAGCTCCCTCGACGCGCTGCGCGTGCCGGCGGGGCGGCCGGTGCGCCTCCTCATCACCTCGCGCGACGTCATCCACTCGTTCTTCGTTCCGCAGCTCCGGGTGAAGCAGGACGCGCTCCCGGGCCGGTACACGCAGACCTGGTTCAACGCGACCAAGCCCGGCCGCTACGAGATCTTCTGCGCCGAGTACTGTGGGATGGGCCATTCTTCGATGCTCGGCGAGCTCGTGGTCATGCCGGCGGCCGAGTTCGACGACTGGATCGCGAACCAGCGGCGCGGGCTCGCCCAGGCGGCCGACGCGGCGCCGACCCCGGGAGAGGGGCTGCGGCCCGGCTCGAGCCTCGTGGCCGAGGGCCGCCGGCTCGCGGGCGAGCAGGGGTGCATGAAGTGCCACAGCGTGGACGGGACGCGCCACATCGGGCCGACCTGGACCCTGCTGTACGGCCGCAGCGAGAAGCTCGTCACGGGCAAGACCATCGTCGCCGACGAGGGCTACCTCACGAAGTCGATCATGGACCCCGGCGCGGACGTGGTCGCGGGCTACCAGAACGTGATGCCGACGTACCAGGGGCGCCTCTCGCCGCCGGAGATCGCCGCCATCGTCGAGTACATCAAGTCCCTCAGCACGCAGGCGATACGCTCCGGGCCTTCGGAGGGCCCGGCCTATGAGTCCATCCCCCGCAAGTGAGGCGCTCGTGCCGCAGCGGACCTACCTGAACGCCCCGGCCACCGGGCTCAGGTCCTGGCTGCTCACGAAGGACCACAAGCGCATCGGGGTGATGTTCCTCGTCGCCACGACCGTCGCGCTGTTCCTGGGTGGCCTCTTCGCGCTCCTCATCCGGATCGAGCTGCTCACGCCCGGCCCGACGATCATGGACGCGATGACCTACAACCGGATGTTCACGCTCCACGGCGTGGTCATGATCTTCCTCTTCATGATTCCCGCCATCCCGAGCGGCTTCGGCAACTTCCTCCTGCCGATCATGCTCGGGGCGAAGGACGTGGCGTTCCCGAGGCTGAACCTCCTCAGCTTCTACCTGTACCTGATCGGCGCCGCGATCGCGCTCTACGGGATGGTCCACGGCGGCGCGGACACCGGCTGGACCTTCTACACGCCGTACTCCACCACCACCGTCACGAAGGTCACGCCGATCCTGCTCGGCGCCTTCGTCCTCGGCTTCTCGTCGATCCTCACCGGGCTCAACTTCATCGTCACGACCCACACGATGCGGGCGCCCGGGATCACCTGGACGCGGCTGCCGCTCTTCGTCTGGTCGATCTACGCGACGAGCGTGATCCAGATCCTCGCGACGCCCGTGCTCGGGATGACGCTCATGCTCGTCGCGATCGAGCACGCGTTCGGCTGGGGGATCTTCGATCCGGCGCGCGGCGGCGACCCGGTGCTCTTCCAGCACTTCTTCTGGTTCTACTCGCACCCTGCCGTCTACATCATGGTGCTGCCGGCGATGGCGGTGATCTCCGAGGTGGTCTGCGCCTCGAGCCACAAGAACATCTTCGGCTACAAGGCGGTCGCGTACTCCTCGCTCGGCATCGCCTTCGTCGGCTTCTTCACCTGGGGCCACCACCTCTTCACGTCGGGGCAGTCGCCCTGGGACGCCGGGATCTTCGGCGTGCTCTCGATGTTCGTGGGCATCTTCACGGCCGTCAAGGTCTTCAACTGGGTGGCGACGATGTACAAGGGATCGATCTCGTTCACGACGCCCTTCGCGTACTTCGTCGGCTTCCTCTTCTTCCTCGTCTTCGGTGGCATGACCGGCGTCGCCCTCGCGACGGTGTCGCTCGACATCCACTGGCAGGACACCTACTTCGTCGTCGCCCACTTCCACTTCATCATGGTGGGCGGCGTGATGATGGCGTTCCTCGCCGCGCTCCACTACTGGTTCCCGAAGATCACCGGGCGCATGTACCCGGAGGGCTGGGGGCTCGTCGGCGCGGTCCTCGTCGTCCTCGGCTTCAACTTCACGTTCATCCCGCAGTTCCTGCTCGGGAACGAGGGGATGCCGCGGCGCTACTACTCGTACCCGGAGCGGTTCTGGCCGCTGAACGTGGCGTCCACCGCGGGCGCGTCGGTGCTCGCGGCCGGCCTCGTCCTCATCCTCGTCTACATCCTCATCTCGCTGCGCTGGGGGCCGGTGGCGGGGCAGAACCCGTGGCGCTCGCGCGGCTACGAGTGGATGTCGGCGACGCCGCCGCCGCCCGAGAACTTCGAGGAGACCCCGGTGTTCACGCGCGGCCCGCACGAGTACGACGACTCCGCGGAGGCGCCGCCCACACCGACCGGCGAGCCGAGCCATGTCCCCTGACGCCCACCCCGCGCTCGCGCACCACTTCGAGAGCCTCGAGAAGCAGGCCCACGCGGCCCGCCTCGGGATGTGGCTGTTCCTCGCGACGGAGGTGCTGCTCTTCACGGCGCTGTTCGCGGCGTACGCGGTCTACCGCTACCTCTTTCACCAGACCTTCGCCGACGCGAGCCGCCACATCGAGACCTGGATCGGCCTCGTCAACACGATCGTGCTCGTCACGAGCTCGTTCACGGTGGCGCTCGGCGTGCATCGCGCGACCCGGGGAGACGGGAAGGGGACGGCGCTCTTCTTCGGCCTCACGGTCCTCCTCGCGCTCGTGTTCCTCGGATTCAAGGCGGTCGAGTACTCGCACCACTTCCAGGAGGGGCAGCTCCCGGGCCGCTACTACACGTACGGCGAGGTGACCGGGCCCGGCGCGTCGCTCTTCTTCGCCCTGTACTTCCTCATCACCGGGCTGCACGGGATCCACGTGGTCATCGGGATGACCGTGCTCACGGTGATCGGGATCCGGTCCGCGCTCGGCGCGTTCAGCGCCGAGTACAACGTGCCGGTGGAGCTCGCGGGGCTCTACTGGCACCTCGTCGACCTCATCTGGATCTTCGTCTTCCCGCTCATCTATCTCATCTGACCGGAGCGCCATGGCGGATCCGCACGCGACCACCCCCGAAGCCACCTCCGGCGCGCACGGCCACTCCCACGTCGGCCGCTACGCGGTCGTGTGGATCGCGCTGCTCTTCTTCACCTTCCTCACCTACGGCCTCTCGAGGCTCCACATCCCGGGCGGCTGGGGGGTGGCGGTCGCGCTCGGGATCGCGTCCGCGAAGGGGGCGCTCGTCGCGCTCTTCTTCATGCACCTGTGGGACCAGCGCGGTGCGAACCGGCTCGTGTTCGTGACCTCGCTCGCCTTCGTCGCGCTGCTCGTCGGCCTCGTGCTGCTCGACAACGCGACCCGCTTCCCGCTCGCGAACCCGCCTGGCTCGGAGGGCGCGCTGCCGGTAGGGGGCGCCGACGCGCCGCCGCCGCCGATGACCGCGGCGGAGCGGAAGTAGCGGGCGCGGTGCCCCCTCCTCTCCCTGGAGGGGCCCTGGAGGGAGAGGGAGGTCATCGGGCGTCCCGAGTGCCGTGCGCGCACGCGGGCGTGGTCCCTGCGCACAGACCGGCGCGGAAAACCGCCGAGACATTGGGGGAATCCCCTCGGCACGCCCGATGCTCAACCCGCATCCGGGTGACCGCCATGACGAAGACGCTCGCAGGGATGCTCGCCGCCACGCTGATCGCGGGGCCGCTCGCCGCAGCCGCGCAGGAGTCCGGCTGGCAGGAGCCCGGCTGGCAGGCGGAGGCCACGCCGCAGCAGCAGCCGCCGGAGGCGCAGCCACCACAGGAGCTCCCGCCCGCACCCCAGGCGGAGGCGCAGCCGCAGGCCTCCGTGCCGCCCGGGCAGTGGGTCTTCACGCAGCAGTACGGCTGGATCTGGATGCCGTACGCGGACGGCTACACGCAGGTGCCCGCGAGCGACACCGGCGTGCCGTACGCGTACGTCTACTCCCCGGCATACGCCTGCTGGACGTGGCTCGCGGCGCCGTGGGTCTGGGGCGTCGGGCCGTGGCCGTTCTTCGGGTCGTGGGGCCCTGCGCGCTTCGCGTGGTACGGGCGCGGCTGGTGGCGCACCCCGTCGCGCTGGCACTACGCGCCCGCGTACGCGGGTCACCCTGGGTCCGGCTACGCGGGTTCTCGGGGTTTTGCGCCGCGCGCGCCGGTCGCGCCGTACACACCACGCGGCGCGTACCGCGGGCCGGTCGCCCCGCACGCGGGCGCCTGGGGCGCAGGCGCGTACCGCAGCGGGAATGGCGGCGCGTACCGCGGCAACGGCGGCTACGCGGCGCGCGGGGGCGCGAGGGGGTTCGCGGCGCGCGGCGGCGGGCACTCGGGCGGCGGGTCCGGCGGCCGGGGCGGCGGCTATGGCCGTGGCCACGGCCACGGGCGTGGCTAGGTCAGCGGCGCCTCTCTTCCGGCTCACAGGTACCGGAGAGCGAGGCGTGATACGCGACGAGCGCCTCGCGCCCGTAGAGGTCCTGCACGTCCACCGTGAGGCCGGAGATCGCGCGCACGAACCGCGGCTCCACGACGAAGGGGATCCCCTTCACCTCGATCTGCAGGTCGCCGTCTTCTGCCGTCTCTTCCAGAGACAGGTGGTAGGCGTAGCCCCCTCAACCGACGCCGACGTCGATGCGGACGAAGCGCGCGGTCGCCTCGGCGGCGAGCGCTTCGCGGATCCGGTCGCTCGCGCGGTCGGAGACGTGGACGGAGGGGAGGGTCGAGCTGGTCATCGGGAGGCCTCCCGTGCTGGGAGCCCGCCCGCGTGAAGAGGATTCGCGGCGGCGTCGGCCCCTCACTTCACGCGACGGCAGCGCTCGCCGGGCTCCGCGTCCGGGAAGTACTCGGTGGTGCCGAGCCACCCCTGCGCCTCGTT
>DASWCJ010000237.1:0-1939 GCA_036390155.1 Anaeromyxobacter sp. | reverse complement strand
CCGCCGGACGCGGGCGGGAAGTCGAGGATCGCCATGCGCGGCTTCTTCGCCTTCTCCTCCTTGGACTCCTTCCCGACTGCGGAGAGCGGGAGCACGAGGAGTGCAGCCATGGCGGCGACGATCGAGACGCGCATGAGAGGGTCCCCGGGTCCGGATGGAGAAGACGCCGGGAGTGTAACACCCTCGTGCGGCGGGGTGTCTGTCGCGAGGACGCGGGACGCGGGCGGACGGGACCTCCCCCGGGGAGGTCCGCCCCAGCGACCATGGGTTGCTGCCGGACGCTCAGGCGAGGAGCCGCGTCACGCTCGCCGCGAGCCCGGGCCGCGGGGCCCCGAACCGCCGGGCCCCGAGCCGCCGGGATCCGTCGAGGAGCCAGCGCGCGCCGCGCTCCAGCCGCCGCGGTCCCGACTCGACCCCGCGCCGGAGGAGGCCGTGCACCGAGACCTCTCCCGGCCCGGCGAGCAGCACGCCGAGCGCGGTCGCCATGAGGAGGGCGTTGAACTCCCAACCGCCCGCCATGTTGTCAAAGCCCTTCGGGGCGTGCACCTTCGCGACCGCGACCCCCTGCGTCGCGAGCACGGCGAGCGCGCCGACGCGCGTCGCGACGCCGAGCGCGAGCGAGACCCCGGCGAACACCTCCGCCGCGCCGACGAGCACCGCGAAGCGTGCGCCGGGCTTGAACCCGAGCTGCTCCATGAAGCCCGCGGCCTGCGCGCGCCCCTCGCCGCGGAGCTTGGGGAGGCCGTGCTTCAGCATGGTCGCGGCGAGCGACATCCGCGCCGGAACGAGCCCGAGATCCCCTGCCGTCATCGCCCACCTCCCGCCGGCCCGCAGGAGCGGGCCCCCGGCGGCGCCGGTGCCCTCACGTTGCGCGCCGCGCCGCCCGGGTGCACCGGGCGGGCGCACCCCCCTGGGGCGCTCCCTGACCGGCGTCAGGGCCGCGGGGTCGGGGCGGGGGCACGATCCGGACCATGATGAAGAACCGGGTGGTCCTCGTGACGGGCGCGAGCCGCGGGATCGGCGCCGCGACCGCGAAGCTCCTCGCGCAGCACGGCGCGGCGGTCGCCGTGAATTATCACCGGAGCGAGCCGGCGGCCCGAGCGCTCGTGGACGAGCTGCGCGCGATGGACCGCCGCGCGGTGGCGGTCCGCGCCGACGTGCGCGACCCGGCCCAGGTCGAAGGGATGGTCGCGGAGGCGACGCGCGCGCTCGGCCCCGTCGACACCCTCGTCGTGAACGCGGCGATCTCCTTCCCGATCCGGCCGTTCGTCGAGTACGCGTGGGCGGACTTCCAGGCGAAGCTCGACGGCGAGCTCGGCGCGGCCTTCCACTGCTGCAAGGCGGTCGTCCCCGGCATGATCGAGCGCAAGACCGGCTGCATCGTCGCGATCTCGAGCACGCTCTCGCGCCGCCCCGGCATGGGCTTCTGCGCGCACTCCGCGGCGAAGTCCGGGCTCGACGGCTTTGCCCGGGCGCTCGCGCAGGAGCTCGGCCCGCAGGGCATCCGGGTGAACGTCGTCGCCCCCGGCCTGACCGAGACCGACGCGACCGCGGGGCTGCCGGCAGCGGTCAGGGAGGCGGCCGTCCGCGGGACCCCGCTCGGCCGCATCGGCCAGCCGATCGACGTCGCCGGCGCGGTGCTCGCGGTGTGCGCCGACTCCGCCCGATTCCTCACCGGGCTGTACGTGCCCGCGAGCGGCGGCTCAGTGATGCCCTAGGTCTGAGGGCAATGCCGGTCACTTAGCGGTGCCGGCCTCTCAAGGTCGCGCACATTGTGGTGCGGCTCCATCTCGACGAGCTCGGCGCCCGGACCGAACGCCGCCGAGGCGGGCCGGGGAAGGCGCCGTCCTCCTGCGCCGCCGCCAGAGTCGCGACCGGCGCCGGCCTGACGAGAGGGCCCGGAAACGCAGACGCCGGCGCACGCCCGGGCGCGCCAGCG
>DASWCJ010000236.1:0-26614 GCA_036390155.1 Anaeromyxobacter sp. | reverse complement strand
CGCGCACCTGGACCGCGCGCTGAACCTCCTCGAAGAGCCGCGCGTTCTCGACCGCCAGCTCGGCCCGGCGCCCGAGGTCGACCGCGAGCTCGAGATCGACGTGGTCGAAGCGCCGCTCCGGCTGCGTCATGCCGAACGTCAGGGCGCCGTAGACCCCGTCACGCGAACGGAGCGGCACCACGATCGAGGACCGCAGCCCGAGCGAGCGCAGCAGCTCCAGGTGATCCTCGGAGCGCGCCATCGCGCGCAGCTCCGGCTCGCCGAGCTCCGGAAGGAAAATGGGTTCGCCATGCCGCAGCTGCTCGATCACCTCCGGGGTCGGCCAGGGGCCCACCGGGGACCGGCGGTCGTCCTCGAGCGCCGGCCGCTCCTTCGCCGGATCGGCGCAGGCGCTCGCCACGAGCTCGCAGCTCGCGCCCTCCTCGGCAAGCACGAACGCGCAGCACGAATCGGCGAGGAACGGGACGACCATCTGGACGACACGCTCGAGCGCCGCCCGCGAGTCGAGCGACTGCGCGAGCTCGTGCGTCGCCCTCCCGAGGAACTCGACGTTCTGCTCCGCCCGTCGCCGCCCGGTGACGTCGCGCGTCACCTTCACGAACCCGACCAGCCGGCCCTGCTCGTCGCGGAGGGCGGTGATGCCCACGTCCGCGAGGAACCGGGAGCCGTCCTTGCGAAGCCGCCAGCTCTCGTCCTCGGCGTGCCCGTCCCGCTCGGCCGTGAGCAGCTCCGCGCCGGGCTTTCCGCGGGCCACGTCCTCGGGCGGGAAGAAGCGATCGAAGCGCTTCCCCAGGATCTCGTCCGCCGACCACCCCATCTGAAGTTGCGCGCTCTTGGACCAGCTCGCGACGCGGCCCTCCGGGTCGAGGACGACGATGGAGTCGTGGACCTGGTCGAGGACCGCGCGGAACCGGCTCTCGCTCGCGTTCAGCGCCGTGATCGCCGCCTCGGCGGCGAGCCGCGCCGAGCGCTCCTCCGCGAGCTGGCGCGCGCTCTCCGCGTAGTGATGCCGCTCGATGGCGTACCGGATCGACTTCACGAGGAGCGCGCCGTCGATCAGGCCCTTGACGAGGTAATCCTGCGCGCCCTCCGCGACCGCCTTCGACGCGAGGCGGTCGTCCTCGAGCGACGTGAGGACGACGACGGGAAGCTCCGGATGCTCGGCGCCGAGCCGGCGCATCCCGTCGAGCCCGCCCGAGTCCGGCAGCGAGAGATCGAGCAGGACGACGTCGCAGGCGCCGGCGCGAGCGCGCTCGATCGCCTCCGAGATCCGCTCGACGTGGACGAGGGTCGCGTCCGCGCGCTCCCCGGCCAGCGCGACGCGAACGAGCTCGACGTCGCCCGGGTTGTCCTCGACGAGCAGGATCCGCAGCCGGTCCGCCTCGCGGCTGCGCTCACGCGGCTCGCCCGCCGCGTCGACTGGAACGGCGTCGGGCGCACCGGCTCGGTGCACTCGCGCGAGGTCCACCGCGCCGCGGCGCCGCGGACGACGAGGGGTCGGAAACCTCTCGGTGCCGGCAACGGAGATCATGTAGGTGCCGGTGAACACGGAGACGGCATTCTACTATTCGCGAACCCCCACGGTCCCCCTCCTCAGGCCCCCCCCAAATGGGACATCTCGAGCTGGGACGCTCGGCCCGTGAGGAACGCCCTCTTGTTCCCATGAGGGTCGGGCGGAGGCACGACTGTTGTTTGCCTCGATCTGGCGCGGCACAATGCCCGCCTTTTCCAGGAGAATCGACCCCACATGCGTAAACCCGAAACGCGCGACGGGAAGGCCGCGAGAGCCCGCGTCACCGCCGGCGCGTCCACCACCCTCCTCGCCTCGATCGTCAACTCCTCGGACGACGCGATCGACTCGAAGACGCTCGACGGCGTCATCACGAGCTGGAACCCCGCCGCGGAGGAGATGTACGGGTACGCCTCCGAGGAGATCATCGGGAAGAACATCTCGATGCTGAGCCATCCGGATCGCCCCGAGGAGATGGACGAGATCCTCGAGAAGATCCGCAACGGCGAGCGGGTCGAGCACTACGAGACGGTGCGGGTCCGCAAGGACGGCCGCCGCATCTCCATCTCGCTCACGGTCTCGCCCATCCTCGACGACGGCGGGAAGATGGTGGGCGTCTCGTCGATCGCGCGCGACATCACCGAGCGCCGCGGGTCCACCCTCCTCGCGTCGATCGTCTACTCGTCGGACGACGCCATCGACTCGAAGACGCTCGACGGGATCATCACCTCCTGGAACCCCGCCGCGGAGCGGCTCTACGGGTACTCGGCCGACGAGATCATCGGGAAGAACATCTCGATGCTGAGCCACCCGGATCGCCCCGAGGAGATGGCGGAGATCCTCGAGAAGATCCGCAGCGGCGAGCGGGTGGAGCACTACGAGACGGTCCGGGTCCGAAAGAACGGCCGCCGCATCTCCATCTCGCTCACGGTGTCGCCCATCCTCGACAGGTCGGGGAACGTCGTGGGCGTCTCGTCGATCGCCCGAGACATCACCGAGCGCGCCGGGGCCACGAAGACCCTGCTCGCGTCGATCGTGAACTCGTCCGACGACGCCATCGACTCGAAGACGCTCGACGGGATCATCACCTCCTGGAACCCCGCCGCGGAGCACATGTACGGCTACTCCGCCGACGAGATCCTGGGGCGGAACATCTCCATCCTGAGCCATCCGGATCGGCCGGAGGAGATGGTCGAGATCCTCGACAAGATCCGAAACGGCGGCCGCGTCGAGCACTACGAGACCGTCCGCGTCCGCAAGGACGACCGCACCATCTCCATCTCCCTGACGGTGTCGCCGATCCTCGACGACGGCGGCAAGATCGTCGGCGTCTCGTCCATCTCGCGCGACATCACCGAGCGCAAGCGCGCCGACGAGCAGCTCCGGGCAGCGTCCCAGTACGCCCGTTCCCTCATCGAGGCCTCGCTCGACCCGCTCGTCACGATCAGCCCGGAAGGCAAGATCACCGACGTGAACGAGGCCACCATCAAGGTGACCGGCATCCTGCGCGAGAAGCTCATCGGGACGGACTTCTCCGACTACTTCACCGAGCCGGAGAAGGCGCGCGAGGGCTACCAGCAGGTGTTCTCGGTCGGCTCCGTGACCGACTACCCGCTCACCATCCGTCACCGCGACGGTGCGGTCACGGACGTCCTCTACAACGCGTCCGTGTACAAGGACGTCCGCGGCAAGGTGCTCGGCGTCTTCGCGGCGGCCCGCGACGTGACCGAGCAGAAGGCGGCGTCGCAGTACGCGCGCAGCCTCATCGAGGCGTCGCTCGACCCGCTCGTCACGATCAGCCCCGCCGGCAAGATCACCGACGTGAACGAGGCGACCATCAAGGTCACCGGCATCGCGCGGGAGCGGCTCATCGCGACCGACTTCTCCGACTACTTCACCGAGCCGGAGAAGGCGCGCGAGGGGTACCAGCAGGTGTTCGCGAAGGGGTTCGTCACCGACTACCCGCTCACCATCCGTCACCGCGGCGGGAAGCTGACGGACGTGCTCTACAACGCGTCCGTGTACAAGGACGTGACCGGGAAGGTGCTCGGCGTGTTCGCCGCCGCCCGCGACGTGACCGAGCAGAAGCAGGCGTCGCAGTACGCCCGGTCCCTCATCGAGGCCTCCCTCGACCCGCTCGTCACCATCAGCCCGGAAGGCAAGATCACGGACGTGAACGAGGCGACCGCGCAGGTCACCGGCGCGGTCCGAGAGCGGCTCATCGGGACGGACTTCTCCGATTACTTCACCGAGCAGGAGAAGGCGCGCGAGGGCTACAAGGAGGTGTTCGAGAAGGGAGCGGTCACCGACTACCCGCTCACCATCCGTCACAAGAACACCAAGCTGACGGACGTGCTCTACAACGCCTCGGTGTACAAGGACGCGCGAGGCAACGTGCTCGGCGTGTTCGCCGCCGCGCGCGACGTCACCGCCCAGAAGCAGGCCTCCCAGTACGCACGAAGCCTGGTCGAGGCCTCGCTCGACCCGCTCGTCACCATCAGCTCGGAAGGCAAGATCACCGACGTGAACGAGGCGACCATCAAGGCCACCGGCGTCCCCCGCGAGCGGCTCATCGGGACGGACTTCTCCGACTACTTCACCGAGCCGGAGAAGGCGCGCGAGGGGTACCAGCAGGTGTTCTCGAAGGGGTTCGTCACCGACTACCCGCTCACCATCCGGCACCGGAACGGGAGCCTCACGAACGTCCTCTACAACGCGTCGGTGTACAAGGACTTCCGGGGGAACGTGCTCGGCGTGTTCGCCGCCGCCCGCGACGTCACGGCGCAGAAGAAGGCGGAGCAGGAGGTCGCCGACCAGCGCACCCGGGAGCTCGAGCGCCTCGGCGAGCTGGAGCGCTTCCAGCGGCTCACGGTCGGACGAGAGCTCAAGATGATCGAGCTGAAGAAGGAGATCGAGGAGCTGCGCAGGCAGTCGCCGCCGGAGAGGCCCGCGCGCTGATGCCTCCGTCGCGCCCCGACCTGGCAGAGCTCCAGCTCTCGCTGCCGGACACGAGCCGCGCCATCCTCAACATCCTCGAGGACTTCGGCGGGGAGCGCGCCCGGCAGGACGAGACGCAGCGGGCGATCCTCAACATCCTCGACGACTTCACCGACGAGAAGCAGCGGCTCGAGGACACGCAGCGCGCGATCCTCAACATCCTCGACGACAGCGGCGAGGAGCGTTCGCGGCAGGGCGAGATGCAGCGCGCCCTCCTCAACATCCTCGAGGACTTCGGCGGCGAGAAGGATCGGCTCGAGGCGACCCAGCGCGCGATCCTGAACATCCTCGACGACTTCGAGGACGAGAAGAGCAAGGTCGAGGCGGTCAACGCCGAGCTGCGGCGGGAGGTGGCCGACCGCGCTGCCGCGGAGCGCGCCCTCCGGGAGAAGACGGACGCGCTCGCGCTGTCGAACGCCGAGCTGGAGCAGTTCGCCTACGTCGCCTCGCACGACCTCCAGGAGCCGCTCCGGATGGTCTCGAGCTACGTGCAGCTCTTCGAGAAGCGTTACGCGGGGCAGGTGGACGCGCAGGCGAAGAAGTACATCGACTACTCGGTCGAGGGCGCGAAGCGCATGCAGGCGCTGATCGGCGGCCTGCTGGAGTTCTCGCGCGTCGGCCGGATCGACGAGCCGTTCGGACCGGTCGACACCGGGTCGGCGCTCGACCAGGCGCTCCTCAACCTGCGATCCGCGATCGAGGAGAGCCACGCCGCCGTGACGCGCGGCCCGCTCCCGACCGTCACCGGGAACCCTGCTCGGCTGGCGCAGGTGTTCCAGAACCTCATCGGGAACGCGATCAAGTTCCGCCGGCCCGGCGAGGCCCCCGCGATCCACGTCTCCGCCCTTCCGCGGCGCCACGACTGGCTGTTCGAGGTGAAGGACAACGGGATCGGTATCGACCCGCAGTTCCTGGATCGGATCTTCGTCATCTTCCAGCGGCTGCACACCCGCGCCGAGTACCCGGGCACCGGCATCGGCCTCTCCATCTGCAAGAAGGTCATCGAGCGCCACGGCGGGCGCATCTGGGTCGAGTCGCACATCGGCGCGGGCTCGACCTTCCAGTTCACCCTCCCGCGCGAGTGACGCATGCAAACCAACCTAGCGAACACCGCCCGGCGGCTGCACCTCCTCCTCGTGGAGGACAACCCCGGTGACGCCGATCTCGTCATCGACGCGATCCGCGGGTTCCCGTGTGACGTCTCGGTGGCGACCGACGGCGTCGAGGCGATCGAGTTCCTCCGCAAGGAGGGGCGCCACGCCGGCGCGGGGGACGCGGACCTGGTCCTGCTCGACCTGAACCTGCCCAAGCTGAGCGGTCGCGAGGTGCTCGCCCGGGTGAAGGAGGATCCCGGGCTGAAGCACATCCCCGTCGTGATCTTCAGCTCGTCGCACGCGGAGCGCGACCTCCTCGACTCCTACCGCCTGCACGCGAACTGCTTCGTCACGAAGCCGGTGGACCTGAACGAGTTCCTGGCCTCCGTGGGCGCGGTGGCGCAGTTCTGGCTCGGCGTGGTGAAGCTCCCGACCTCCGCGGCGAGGTGGTGATACGCGGACGGAGAGCGACAGCGTAATGCGCGTCCTCCTCGTCGAGGACAATCCCGGCGACGCCGAGCTCGTGCGCCTCGCCTGCGACGAGGCGGGCGCGTTCGCGCTGGAGCACGCCGGGACCCTCGCCGACGCGCTCGCGCGCCTCGGGTCGGCGCCGGCACCGGACGTGGTCCTGCTCGATCTCACGCTGCCGGACGCGTCCCGGCTCGAGGGCCTCCGGCGCCTGGCGGAGGCGGCGCCGGAGCTGCCGGTGGTCGTCCTCACCGGCAGCGAGGACCGGGCGCTCGGCGCGGCCGCGATCCAGGCCGGCGCGCAGGACTACCTCGTCAAGGGAGACGAGAGCCGGGTGCTTCTCCCGCGCGCGCTGCGCTACGCGGTCGACCGGCACGACCAGGCGGCGCGCGCCTTGCTGCTGGTGGGCGAGCGGGCTGCACGCGCCGCAGCCGAGGCCGCGCGGGAGCGCATGGCGGTGCTCGCCGCGGCGGGCACGGCGGTGTCCCATTCCCTCGAGGACCGGCACGCGCTCAGCTCGCTCGTCTCGGCCGTGGTCCCGCGGTTCGCGGACTGGTGCGCGATCAGGACGACCGGCGCGGACGCGAGCACGCCGGACTGGATCACCGCCCACCGCGACGCGGCCGCGGCGGGCGCGGTCTCCGCTCGGCTCGAGGGCCTCGCCACCGCACCCGACGCGCCGTGCGGTCCTGCCGCCGTCGCGGCGAGCGGGCGCGGCGAGCTTCGCGAGGACGTGTCCTCCCACCCGGCGACGTCGCCCTGGAGGACGGCGCTCGAAGAGCTCGGGGCTGAGTCGTGCATGGTCGTTCCGGTGCGCCTGACCGACGAGGTGCTCGGGGTGATGGTCTTCGCCGCGTCCGGTCGCCGGTTCGGGCCGGACGACCTTGCCGTCGCGGAGGAGATCGGGCGCCGGGCCGGCGTCGCCGTCGCGAACTGCCGCCTGTACCGGGAAGCGCGCCTCGCGGTCGCCGCCCGGGAGGAGTTCCTGTCGGTCGCCGCGCACGAGCTCCGCACGCCGGTCGCGGTGCTCCAGCTCAAGTTGCAGCAGGTCGAGCTGAAGCAGCGGACCTCGGTCTGCGGCACGTGCCACCTCGCCGTCCCCGCCGACTACGCCGGCGCCGCCCGCCAGATCGCGCGCCTCGGGCACCTCATCGAGGAGCTCCTGGACATGTCCCGCATCGTCGGCGACCGGGTCCAGATCGAGCGCGAGGAGCTCGATCTGGGCGACGTGGCGCGCGAGGTGACCGCCCGGCTCGCCGAGCTCGCGACCCGGAGCCGCTCGGAGGTCGCGCTCCACTGCCCGGATCCGGTCCGCGGCAACTGGGACCGGCTCGCGCTCGAGCGCGTCCTCGGGAACCTCCTCTCGAACGCGCTCAAGTTCGGCGCGCAGAGGCCCGTCGCCATCCGGGTCCGATCCGAGGGGGAGCAGGCGGTGCTCGAGGTCGAGGATCAGGGGATCGGGATCGCGCCCGGGGACGTCGAGCGGATCTTCGACCAGTTCGAGCGAGCCGTGTCGTCGCGGCACTTCGGAGGGCTCGGGCTCGGGCTGTACATCACCCGGCAACTCGTCGAGGGGCACGGCGGCGCGATCTCGGTCGCGAGCACGCCCGGTTCGGGATCGACGTTCACCGTGCGGCTTCCGAAGGCCCCGTCGCGCGCGGAGCCCCCGGCGTAGGGCCCGACGGGACGGCTGCTACGGCATCCCCCGCGCGCCTCGCCCGCGGCGGGGTCGAGCCCGAGGAAGCTGGCGTGGTCCGGCTAGGGCGAGAACGACGAGCCGCAGCCGCAGGTCGTGCGGGCGTTCGGATTGACGAACTTGAACCCGGCGCCCTGGAGGCCGACGACGTAGTCGATGCTGACGCCCTGCAGGTACATCGAGCTCATCGGGTCGACGTACACGCGCACGCCGTCCTGCTCGAACGACAGGTCGCCGTCCTTCGCGTCCTTCTCGAAGTCCATCGAGTACTGGAAGCCCGAGCAGCCGCCGCCCATGACGCCGACACGGATGCCGTGGCCGCCGAGCCCCTCGCGCTGCATCGCGTCTTTCACCATCTCCACCGCCTTCGGCGTGAGGACGACGGGCGGCGTGTCGAGGCCGAGATCGGCGGGCTGCGTCGGGGACGGTACCTGGGTCATCGCATCCATGGCTTGTCTGGCGCTCCGTGCGGGGATTCCCCGCGATTGACTAAACGCAAGAAGCATAACAGCCGGGGTGCCCGGGTTCAACGCGACGCGCTGCCCACCCTCGTTCGGGGGTCGCGAAATCCTAAGCCCTTCCGGACAGATGCCGCCCGCCGTCCACCGGGAGCACCGCCCCGGTGACGAAGGGGGCCTCCGCCAGATATCGCACCGCCGCCGCGACGTCGGACGGCTCGCCGGTCCGTGCGAGCGGAATCCTTCGCACGAGCGTGCGGCGCAGCGCCGCAGGGTAGCGCTCGGGCCACAGGACCGTGCCGGGCGCGATGGCGTTCACCCGCACGGCGGGGGCGAGGTCGAGCGCGAGGCACTCGGTCAGGCGGACGAGCGCCGCCTTGGACGCGGCGTAGGCGGCGTGGCCGTGCCACGCGACGAGCCCCCCGCCGACGTCGGCGACGTTCACGACGGCGCCTCGCGACCGGCGGAGCAGCGGGAGGAGCGCCTTCACGAGGAGGAGCGGGGCGCGCGCGTTGAGATCCATCTGGGCGTCGAACGACGCGGCGTCGGTCGCCTCGACCCCGAGCGGCTCGAACGCGGCGGCGGAGTTCACGAGCAGGTCGAGGCGCGAGAAGCGCTCGCGGAACGCGGCGGCGAGGCGCGCGGGGCCGTCGGCGAGGGCGAGGTCGGCCTCGAGCGCGGCCGCGAAGCCGCGCGGCCGGTGCGTCCGGTAGTGCGCGGCGACCTTCCAGCCGCGGCGCGCGAGATCACGGGCGATCGCGTTGCCGACGCGAATCCCCGCGCCGGTCACGAGCGCGACGCGCGGCATCAGCCCGCGCTCCCGCGCGAGGGATCCCACAGCGGCTCGTCGCGCCGCGCGCGGCGGTTCGCGATCCGCGCCGCGACGAAGAGGGCGTCCGAGAGCCGGTTGAGGTAGGCGAGCACCGCCGGGGAGACCTCCGACTCGGCGGCGAGCGCGACCGCGCGACGCTCGGCGCGCCGGCAGACGGTCCGCGCGAGGTGGAGGGCCGCGGCGCAGCGGGAGCCGCCCGGCAGGACGAAGCGGGTGAGCGGGGGAAGCTCCGCCTCCCAGGTGTCGATGGCGCGCTCGAGCCGCTCCGTCCAGGCCGGCTCGACCGGCGGGACGACGGCGCGGGCCTTGGCGTCCCGGGGCGTGGCGAGGTCGGCGCCGACGCAGAACAGCTCCGCCTGGACCCGGGCGAGCTCGGCGTCGATCTCGGGGTCCTCGGCCACCGCCCGCGCGGCGCCGACCGCGGCGTTCAGCTCGTCCACGTCCCCGTACGCCTCGACGCGCGCGGCGCTCTTGCGGACGCGCGGGCCCCCGAAGAGGCCCGTCTCTCCGGCGTCGCCCGTCTTCGTGTAGATCTTCACGTCCGGACACTATCGGACGGATCGGGGCCGCACAACGCCCGCGGGGAGACGAGCCGTGCAGACGCCGTTCCAGGGAGAGGCGCTCGTGCGCGTCGGCCGCGAGGCGGCGGAGCGGGCGTGGGCCGGGGGAATGACCGTGCTCGCGCCGGACGGCCGGGTCGTCCCGATCCCGCTGCTCGCCGAGCCCGAGGTCCTCTCTCGCGCCGCGCTCGCGGACGCCGCCCGCGAGGCGCAGGCGATCCTCTCCGGCGCGGTGAAGCTCGCCCGCGCGCTCCTCGCCGGCGGCGACGCGCGCGACCGCGCCGCGCTGATCGAGCCGTTCGCCGGGCTCGAGGCCGAGGCGATGGCGCGCCTCTTCGACGCCCCGCTCCCGGTGATGGTCGCGCGCGTCGACTTCCTCGTGCCGCGGGACGGCGGTCCCCCGCGCGCGCTCGAGCTCAACGCGACCATCCCCGCGATGCCGGGGTACGCGGATCTCGCCGCGCACGCGTGGATCGTCGCCGCCGCCCGCGAGCGCGGTCTCGCGCCGCGCGCCGCGCGCGCGCTGGTCGCGCGCTGCGGGAGCCACATGGAGCGGCTGCGCGAGGCGCTCGTCGCCGTCCACCGCGCCCGGGGCGGCACGCGGGAGCGCCCGTCGATCGCGGTCGTCTCGCGCCCCGCGGACGCGCAGGTGGGCGAGCTCCGCCGGCTCGTCGCCCACCTCCGGCAGATGGGGCACGAGGCCTCCCACCTCGTCCCCGCCGAGTGCGAGCCGGAGCGCTGGGACGTCCTCTACCGGCACGTCTGGGCCCACCGCGTCGACCCCTCCGCGCCGTTCGCGCGGGCGCTCCGCGATCCCGTCCGCCACGTCCTCGTGAACCCGGTGAACGGGCTGCTCGAGGCGAAGGCGCTCTTCGCCCGGCTCTCCGAGTGCGCGGAGGACGCCGCCCTCGCCGCGCGCGCGGGGCTCGACGACGCCGAGCGGGCGGCGGCGACGCGCCTCCCCCGTACGCGCCGGCTCGACGCCGCGCTCGCGCCGCGCGTCGTTGCGGAGCGCGAGCGCTGGGTGCTGAAGCGGAGCTGGGACTACGGCGGAAAGAGCGTCTTCCTCGGCGCGGAGCTCGAGCCCGCCGCCTGGGCGCGCGCGGTGGAGGAGGCGCTCGCCGACGCGCGTGGCGGGGGCTTCGTGGCGCAGGAGCGGATCTTCGCCGCGCGCCGGCCCGGGACGCGGATCGCGCCGGACGGCGTCGGGACGGGCGAGCTCATCCGCGACCTCTCCACCTACTGCGGCCTCGGCCCTTCCCGGCCGGACGGGTCGGTGGTGCGGGCGGCGGAGTCTCCCATCGTGAACATCCTCGGCGGCGGCGGGCTCGCGCCGGTCGTGCCCGAGGACGTCGTCCAGGCGCTCGCCTAGCGTCGGGACGGGCGCCGCGCTTCGGTCCGCGGCGGTTCCGGGGTATCGTCGGCGCTCGATGGCCCGGCCGTCGAAGATCCTCGTGGTGGACGACTCCCGCGCGCAGCGGCAGGGGCTCGCGACGGTCCTGCGCGCCGAGGGCTACGAGGTCGTCGAGGCGGAGAACGCACGCGAGGCGCTCAAGCTCGCGAAGTCGGCGTCGCCGGACCTCGTCCTCCTCGACATGATCCTCCCGGACATGGACGGGCGGGAGGTGCTGCGCCTCATCAAGCCCCCGCCGTCGAGCGATCAGTTCCTCCCGGTGATCATCCTCTCCGTGAAGGGGGACGTGAACACGAAGGTGGAGGGGCTGCGGCTCGGCGCGGACGACTTCCTCGTGAAGGGGGTCGAGGAGACCGAGATCATCGCGCGGGTCGGCGTGATGCTCCGCATCAAGGGGCTGCAGGAGCGGCTCCGCGAGATGCAGAGCAAGCTCGAGGAGCAGTCGATCACCGACGGGCTCACCGGCCTCAAGAACCGGCGATTCTTCGACGAGCGGCTCCGCGAGGAGTTCCTGCGCGCGCAGCGGTACGGCGACTTCCTCTCGCTCATCATGGTCGACCTCGACCACTTCAAGCTCGTGAACGACCGCTTCGGCCACCAGGCCGGCGACGCGGTGCTCCGCGAGTCCGCCGCGCTCATTCGCGGCTCGCTTCGCGACCCCGACATCTGCGCGCGCTACGGCGGCGAGGAGTTCGCGGTCATCTTGCCGAAGACCCACATGTCGGGTGCCCTCGCGGTGGCCGAGCGCATCTGGCGCGCGGTGGGCGCGAAGGAGTTCCCGGTCGGCACCGACGGGACGGCGCCGCTGCGCTCGGTCCGCGTGACCGCCTCCATCGGCGTCGCGTTCTACCCGTCGAAGGACATCGTCTCGGGCGACCTGCTCGTCCGGTTCGCCGACCAGGCGCTCTACGAGGCGAAGCGGCAGGGGCGCAACAGCATCTGCCTCTACCAGGCGGCATCCTACCGGTACGAGGCGAAGAACGCCTGAGGGGGGCCGGGCGGGCAGTCGCTAATTCGACGGGCCCCTGACCCCGGTCAAGGTGACCCGGTAGGCGGGTATGAAAATACCCTGGTGTGACGTCGACCCGGATCGGCAGGTGGTCATCACCCCGTAATCCGGGCGCCCTCGCCGACCCGAGGGTGGATCACGGCGTGCACCCTCCCCGTCGACCCATGGGCGGGGTGGAACCGGCAAGCGAAGAGATCGGGAAGAGCGCCGGCGCTCCGGCGCCGACGCTGCTCGTCGTCGACGACGACGACAACGTGCGGCGCGCGCTGCGGCGCGTCCTCCGCCGCACCTCGTGTCGCTTCCTCGACGCGCCCGACGCCGCCTCCGCGCTCGCGCTCCTCGAGCAGAACCCGGTGCAGGTCGTGGTCTCGGACTACCGGATGCCCGGGATGTCCGGGGTCGAGTTCCTGCGCGTCGTGAAGGAGCGGTGGCCCCGCATCCAGCGCGTGCTCCTCACCGGGCAGGCCGACTCGACCGCGATCGAGGAGGCGGTGAACCGGTCCGAGATCTTCCGGTTCATCTGGAAGCCGTGGGACGACGGCCACCTCCTCATCACCATCCAGAGCGCGATCGACCAGTTCCGGATCCTGGAGGAGAACGCCCGGCTCCAGGGGCTGCTCGCGGAGCGGAACGACGACCTCGAGCGGCTCAACCGGGACCTCGACGGGAAGCTCGCCGCGCGGTCGCAGGCGCTCGTGCGCGCCGCGCAGGAGTGGCGGGCCTGCTTCGACGCGATCGGGGACCCGCTCGCGATCCTGCGAGCCGGGGGCTGCGAGGTGGTGCGCGCCAACACCGCCTTCGCGCGCGCCGCGGGCGTCACGCCGCAGATGCTCTCCGGGCTGCGCTGCACCGAGCACGCCTACGGCGGGGTCCCGTGCCCGTCGCGATGCCTCATGCCCGCCGCGGGCGCCGAGCGCGAGATGGCCTTTGGCGATCGCACCTGGCACGTCCGCTCCTTCCCGTTCGAGGAGGAGCCGGGCGGCGTCGTGGTCGTCGTCTTCAAGGACGTGACCGACGAGCGCGAGGTGACGCGTCGCCTCTTCCACGCAGAGAAGATGTCCGCGATCGGCCAGCTCGCCGGCGGCGTCGCGCACGAGATCAACAACCCGCTCGGCGGGATCCTCGCCTTCGCGCAGCTCATGGGGCAGGACGAGCGGACCGCGGAGGACACCGAGAACCTCCGGCTCATCCAGGACGCGGCGATGCGCGCCAAGCGGATCGTCGAGAGCCTGCTCCGGTTCTCGCGGCGGCCGCGCGACGAGGAGAAGGGCCCGGTCGAGCTCGGCCCGCTGCTCGAGGAGGCGCTCTTCCTGGTCCAGCCGCAGCTCAAGGAGGGGAAGGTCGAGGTGGTCCGCGCGTTCGCGCCGGCCACTGCGCGCGGCAACGCGAACCAGCTGCAGCAGATCGCGCTCAACCTCCTCGTGAACGCGATCCAGGCGCTGGCCGGTCGCGGCCGGATCACCGTCGGCTGCGGCCCGGCCGGCCCGGGCGCGGTGAAGCTGTGGGTGGCCGACACCGGCCCCGGCGTCCGGCCCGAGCACGCCAAGCGGATCTTCGAGCCATTCTTCACGACCAAGCCGGAGGGGCAGGGGACGGGACTCGGCCTCTCCATCTGCTACCAGATCGCCGAGGAGCACGGCGGCGTCATTCGCCTCGAGCCGGCGGAGGCGCGCGGCGCCTGCTTCGTGCTCGAGCTGCCGGTGTCCGCCTGAGCGGACGATGGGAGGGATCGCCATGACCGAAGGGCAGGAGACGAGGCGCGTGCGGGTGCTCGTGGTGGACGACGAGCCGTCGCTGCTCCGGGCGCTCGAGGCGCTCTTGCGCAAGAAGGGCTACGAGGTCACCGCGCTCGAGTCGCCCATCGCGGCGACCCAGCAGCTCGCACAGGAGGACTTCGACGTCGCGCTCCTCGACATCAAGATGCCCGACCTGTCCGGGCTCGAGCTGCTCGCGGCGGTGAAGCACCGGCGGCCGGAGGTCGAGGTCATCATGATGACCGGCCACGCCACCGTCGAGACGGCGCTCGCCGCGGTGAAGGCCGGGGCCTACGACTACCTCACGAAGCCGTTCGAGGACGTGGAGCTCGTCTCGCGGTCGGTCGGCAAGGCCGCCGAGCGGAAGGCGCTCTTCGACCGGAACCGCGAGCTCGAGCGGAAGCTCTCCGAGCGCGGTCCGACCGGGACCGATGGGCTCGTCGGGAGCTCCGGCGGCATCCGCGAGGTCACGCGAATGATCGACGCGGTCGCCTACAGCGCGGCGACCGTGCTCGTCACGGGCGAGTCCGGCACCGGCAAGGAGCTCGTCGCCCGCGCGCTGCACGCGCGCAGCCCGCGCCGCGCCCACCCGTTCGTCGCCCTCAACTGCGGTGCGCTCACCGAGACGCTGCTCGAGTCGGAGCTGTTCGGCCACGTGAAGGGGGCCTTCACCGGCGCGCAGCGCGACCAGAAGGGGCTCTTCGACGCCGCGGACGGCGGGACGATCTTCCTCGACGAGATCGGGGACATCCCGCCGCCCACGCAGGTGCGGCTCCTCCGCGTGCTCCAGGAGGGCGAGATCAAGCGGGTCGGCTCCGCCGAGTCGGTGCGGGTGGACGTCCGCGTGATCGCGGCGACGCACCGCGACCTCCCCAAGCTCGTGAAGAGCGGGAAGTTCCGCGAGGACCTCTTCTACCGGCTGAACGTCATCAACATCCCGCTCCCGCCGCTCCGAGAGCGGGTCGACGACGTGCCGCTCCTCGCCCACCACTTCCTCCGCCGGTACGCCGAGCGGCTCTCGAAGAAGGTCCGGTCGGTCGCGCCGGAGGCGCTCGAGCTGCTCTCCGGCTACCGCTGGCCGGGGAACGTGCGCGAGCTCGAGAACGCGATCGAGCGCGCGGTCGTGCTCTGCCGCGGCGACGTCGTCGGGCCCGCGGACCTGCCGCCGGCGGTCACCGGTCGCACCGCGCCGCTCGTGCGCGAGGCGCGCGGGAACGGCGAGGAGGCGGCCTGGCTGACCCTCTCGTACGCGGCCGCGAAGGAGCAGGCGCTGCGGCGGTTCGAGAAGGGCTACGTCGACGCG
Source organism: Anaeromyxobacter sp. (assembly GCA_036390155.1). GTDB lineage: Bacteria > Myxococcota > Myxococcia > Myxococcales > Anaeromyxobacteraceae > Anaeromyxobacter. The sequence continues at coordinate 11,519 of DASWCJ010000236.1, read as the reverse complement.
ATCATGAAGGCCTGCGACAACAACATCTCCGCCGCGGCGCGCAAGGCGGGGATGGATCGCTCGAACTTCAAGCGCGTCCTCCGCAAGTACCGCTCCGACGTCGAGCCCGACGACGAGGGCGAGGACCGGGTCACCGGGTAGCCGGGGCGGCCCCCGGGAACAGCGCCTCGGGGAGCCGCGCATTGCTCGCGGCGCGCTCGGTGGTGAAGCGGAGCGCGAGCGCGTCGCGCGAGAGCACCTCGACCGCTCGAGGGAACCAGTCCCCACCGGTGGGAGAGCCCCACCCCAGGAAGCGCACGTCCTGGAGCTCCGGCCCCTGCGCCGCGACGAGCCGGAGCGGCTGGAACCCGTCCTTGTCGACGAAGAGGAGCGGGTGCGGCTCCTTCTGCCGTCCCCCGATCACGTACGCGATCCGCCCGTCGAAGCGGCCGAGCGCCGCCTCTCCGATCGCGACGCCGCGCCGGGTGAGTGCGCTCGCGTAGACGCTGGTCGCGTCACCGGCGGTGGGGCCGGCGAGGAGCGCGCACGCGGCCCGGACGAACGCGGCGGCGGCGGGCACGTCCGCGAGCGGGCCGGAGAGCTTGCCGTCCCGGATCGCGACGAACGGCCGATCCGCCTCCGGGACCTCCGCGCGGACGAGCTCCAGCCGGCACCGGCCGGGCACCTTCGCGAGGAAGCGCGCCGGCGAGGTCACCTCGCCCGCGACGGGCCGCTGCGCAGTGAGCGCGGCGACCCGTTCGCCGCCGGCGCCGCGCGCCCCGAGCGTCCCCTGGACCTCGAGCGAGTCCACCTGCAGCGCGGCCCGCCGCTCCCCCATGCGCCGGAGGATCCCGGACACGGGGAGGACGTACCCGAGCGCCGGCAGCGCCGTCGCGAGCGCGAGGGCCGCGGCGGCGCGGCGCCCGATCACTTCGCCACCTCGCGCAGCCAGTCGCGGAGCTGGGGACCGAGGTCCGGCCGCTTCAGCGCGTACGCGACGTTCGCCTTGAGGTAGCCCACCTTGTCCCCCGCGTCGTAACGGTCGCCCTCGAAGCGGTACCCGAGCAGCCCGTCCTCGCGCGCCAGCACCGCGAGCGCGTCGGTGAGCTGGATCTCGCCGCCGACCCCGGGCCGGACCGCCTCGAGGACCTCGAAGATGCGCGGCGGCAGCACGTAGCGCCCGATCACGGCGAGCGTCGAGGGCGGGTCCTTCTTCGGCTTCTCGACGAGCCGGTCGATCCGGATCGTCCGGTCGTCGACCGCGGTCCCCGACGCGATGCCGTAGAGGGGGGTCTCCTCGCGCGGGACGTCCATGAGGGCGATGGTGCCGAGCCCGTGCCGCTCCCAGCAGTCGGCGAGCTGCTTCGTCCCGGGTACCCGGGCGTCGATGATGTCGTCGCCGAGCATCACCACGAACGGCTCGTCCCCGACGACGTCGCGCGCGCAGAGCACCGCGTGGCCGAGCCCGAGCGGCTCCTGCTGGCGCACCGTCACCACGTTCGCCAGCTGCGCGATCTCGCGCATCTGCTTCTTGAGCTCGTGCTTCCCGGTCCGCTCGAGGTACGCCTCGAGCTCGCCCGCGATGTCGAAGTGATCGACGATCGAGTCCTTCCCGCGGGCGCAGACGAGGATGACGTCGCGCACGCCCGCAGCGACCGCCTCGGCCACGATGTACTGGATCGTGGGGGTGTCCACGATCGGGAGGAGCTCCTTCGGAACGGCCTTGGTGGCGGGGAGAAAGCGCGTCCCGAGCCCCGCGGCGGGGATGACGGCCTTGCGAATCTTCTGCGTCGCCATGGGTGCGAATGTAGCACCTGTCCCCGGGCCGGGGAGGGCGCGTCACCCTGCCTGGGTCGGGGCACTAGTGGCGCTCGCCGCGCTCCGCCTCGGTCTTGCAGTCGATGCAGAGGTCGGTGACCGGCCGCGCGCGCAGGCGCGCGGCGGAGATCGGCCGGCCGCAGGTGGTGCAGGTACCGAAGGTCCCGGACTCGAGCCGCGCGAGCGCGCCCTGGATCTTGCCGATGAGCTTGCGATCACGGTCGCGGAGGCGGATCGACCAGTTGCGCTCCTCCTCGACCGTCGCCCGGTCGTTCGGATCGGGGATCTCCTCCCCGCCCTCGCCGGACATCTCGTGCACCGCCTGCGCGCCGTTCCCGACCAGGGAGGCGAGCTGGGACGCCAGGACGCTGCGGTACCGCTCGACCTCGCGCCTGCGCATGGAGACCTCCTTCCCGCACCTCCACGCTAGCGCGATCCGCCCCGCGCGCGAAGGGGCGTCGGCGTCCTTGCCGGGGGAGGCCCCTCTTCCGTATCCTCCGCGCGTGCAAACCCGCGCGCTCGCGATCCTCTCGGTCCCGCTCCTGGCCCTCTCCGGCGCCGCGGCCGCCGCCGCCGACCCGATCCCGCCCGGCGGCGTCCCGGACGTCGTGGCCGCGCGGACGCTCTCGCTCGCGGCGTCCATCGGCGTCGCGTCCGGGAACGAGGGCATCTACGTGAACCCGGGCGCGATCGCCGCGCGGAAACGGTACTCCGTCGAGGGCATGATCCTGTTCGACCGCCGCGGCGCGGAGAACGTGGACCGGTTCTACGGCGGCTCCGTGGTCGATTCCCAGACCTCCTCGATCACCGCCGGCTTGTCGTACCTGCACGATCAGGGCGCCCTCTACACCGGGAACGTGCTCCACCTCGCGCTCGCCGGGAATCTCGCCGAGGCGTTCCACGTCGGCGTCACCGGCAAGCTCTTCAGCCTCGAGGGGCCGACCTCGTACCGCGCCGGGAACGTGGACGCCGGCGCGTACTGGCAGGTCTCCGAGCTCGTCTCGATGGGCTTCGTCGGCTACAACCTCCTCTCCAGCGGGAACTCCGTCGTCTCGCCGATGGCGGCGGGAGCCGGCTTCGCGGTGGGCAGCGACCGGTACATCCAGGTGACCGGGGACTGGCGCGCCGACTTCGACCGCAACGGCGGGAAGACCACGAACCGGTGGGCCGGCGGAGCGGAGGCGCTCCTCGGGGACGTGGTCGTGGTCCGCGGCGGGTTCATGCGCGACGAGACGCTCGGCACGAACTGGTGGTCGGCGGGAGTCGGCGTCGTGACCCAGAGCGCCGCGCTCGACGTCGGCTACCGCCAGTCCACGACCGACGCGTCCGCACGCCAGGTCGCCGCCACGCTCAAGGTCTTCGTGAACCAGTAGGCTTCCCGGCGCGCTCGAGCACGGGGAGGACGACCGCCGCGCCGGTGGCGCCGTTCTCGCCGCGCCAGACCGGCACCTCCCACACCTCGCGCACCCGCTCCGCGGTCAGCACCGCCGCGGGCGCACCCTCGGCGACGACCCGCCCGCGCGAGAGGACGACCACCCGGTCGCACGCCGCCGCCGCGAGGTTCAGGTCGTGGAGCACCGCCACGACGCAGAGGCCGCCGCGAGCCGCGACGCTCGCCAGGTGCATCGCCGCGACCTGATGGCCGAGATCGAGGAACGCGGTGGGCTCGTCGAGGAGCAGCACCCGGGGCTCCTGGGCGAGCGCACGCGCGAAGAAGACGCGGCGCCGCTCGCCCCCGGAGAGCGCGTCGAGCCGACGCTCCGCGAGGTGGACGAGGTCGCACGCCTCGAGCGCCCCCTGCACCGCGCCGCGGTCGAACCGGCTCGGGACCGCGAGGAGGCCCTGGTGCGGCGCGCGCCCCATCATCACCGCCTCGCGCACCGTGAACGGCCACGCGATCCTCGGCTCCTGCGGGACGAGCGCGCAGACCTGGGCGACAATCCGGCGGGGCGCGACGAAGGGATCGAGGCCCGCGAGGCGGACCTCGCCCGCCGTGGGGGCGAGGAGGCCCGCGACGAGGCGGACGAGGGTCGACTTCCCCGCGCCGTTCGGGCCGAGGAGGCCGACGAACTCCCCGGCGCGGGCGGCGAGGGACGCCTCGAGGAGGGCGGGCTCGGCGCCGTATGAGAACGACGCGCCGCGGATGTCCACGATCGGCCCGGCGGCGCCGGTCACTGGGCGCCGTCCTCGCGGGCGCGGCGGCCGAGCAGCCACAGGAAGAACGGACCGCCGAGGAGCGCGGTCACGGCGCCCACCGGCGGCTCGGTTCCGAGCGGCAGGAACGCGAGCCGCGCGAGCGCGTCAGCGAGGACGAGGAACGCGGCCCCGAACAGCGCGGACGCCGGCACGAGCAGCCGATGGTCCGGGCCGACGATCCGCCGCGCGACGTGGGGGACGATGAGGCCCACGAACCCGACCATGCCCGCGAGCGCGACGGCAGCGCCGGTCGCCGCGCTCGCGACGAGGAACAGCACCGCGCGCTCGCGGCGGACGTTGACGCCCAGCGAGGCCGCTTCCTCCTCCACGAGCGTGAGGAGGTTCAGCCGCGCCGACAGGACCATGAGGAGCACGAGCGCGCAGGCGACCGCCGCGCCCCCCGCCGCGAGCGTGGCGCCGCTCTCGTACCCGATCGTCCCGAGCAGCCAGTACAGGAGCCGGGCGGCGCGGTCCGGCGGCACGAGGAGGCGGAGCAGCGTGATGACGCCCGCCGCGAACGCGTTGAACACCACGCCGACGAGGATCGCGGTCTCGGGCCCGCCCCGCGTGCCCATCCGGCCGAGCCCGAACACGAGGGGCGCCGTGGCCGCGGCGCCGACGATGGCGCCGGCGGCGATGGGGGTCGCCCCGAGGGTCTCGTGGCCTCCGCCGGTCACCCGGGTGGCGATCGTCGCGGCGACGATGACGATCGTCCCGCCGAGCGCGGCGCCGCCCGAGACCCCGAGCACGAAGGGCTCGGCGAGCGCGTTTCGCAGGAGCGCCTGGAGCGCGACGCCCGCCCCCGCGAGCGCCGCGCCGACGATGGCCGCGAGCACGGCGCGGGGCACCCGGAGCCGGAGCAGGATGGTGCGGTCCGGCTCGAGCCCTCCGAGGGCGGCGGCGAGCGAGATGGGCTGCGCACCGAGCGCGCAGGACACCGCGAACGCGAGCGCCACGGCGAGGGCGCCGGCGAGGACGATCCAGCCCAGGCGCGGGCCGAGCGGGCTCACCGCGCGACCGCCTCCGGGTGCACCGCGAGGAACAGCTCGTCGAGCGTGCGGATCATCGCCGGCCCGGGCCGGAGCGCGTCGTCGGTGGTGAGGCGGCGGATGGCGCCCCGGCGCACCGCCGGGATGGCGTCGAGTCCGACCTGGCCCCCCCCGTGCTCGCGGACCGCGGCGTCGATGACGATCTCGGGGTCGAGGGCCGCGGCCCGCTCGACCGGGAACACCGGCCACGGGGTCGTGCCGCGCACCACGTTCGTCGCCCCCACGACCGCGAGGAGCTCGTCCGGGTAGCTCCCCGGTCCCGCCACGACGAGCGGCTCGTGGCCCACGAGGAGCAGCACGCGCCTCCTCGGGAGCGGCGAGGCGCGGGCACGGGCGCGCGCGAGCGCCCCCTCGATGCGCGCCGCGACGCGGTCGCCCGCCGCGGGATCGCCGAGCGCGCGGGCGATCGCGCGGGTGGCGAAGATCACGTCGGCGACCCCGATGATCGGGACGGCCAGCACCGGGATCCCGATCTCGGCGATGCGCGTCACGGGCGCGAGGGCGCTCCCGTCGGTGAGCCACACGACGAGATCCGGGCGGAGCGCGACCACCGCCTCGGCGCTCGGGTCGAGGAAGCCGCCGATGCGCGGCAGCCGGGCGACCTCCGGCGCGGAGTCGAACCGGGTCACCCCCACGAGCTGCGAGACGTGGCCTAGCGCGACGATCGTGTCGGTGACGCTCGGGGCGAGCGACACGACCCGGCGCGGGCTCGCCGTCGCCGGCGGGCCGAGCCAGCGGATGCCCCCCGCCGCGGCCCCCTGGCCGCCGTCCGGCCACGGCGCATTCGCGGGCTGCGCGAGCGCCGGGGCGGCGGCGGCGAGGACGACGAGGGCGAAGGTCAGGGACCGCATGCGATGTCGGCGACGAAGGCGAACCCATTGGACGGCGGGCACAGCTCCACGCCGGTCCCGAGGGTGGTGCTGCCGGACGCGGGGTCGAACAGGAACACGCGCCCGGAGTTCCGATCGCCAACGTAGCCGGTGGAGCCGCAGAACGCGAGCTTTCCCGGGGCGACGGGCTGGGCATCCACGGGCGTCGCGACGGCAGGGAGCACCTTCGCGACCGCGCCGGACACGTCCACCGGCACGATCCCCGCGCCCTGGATGGTCACGGTCGGGTAGTTCGAGTAGTCGAACGCCCCGCAGGTCACGTAGAGCTTGCCGCCGTACGCCGCGACGTCGGACGCATCGAGGCAGTCGGGTCCGAGGTCGATCACGCCGCTCGCGGTCCCGGCGAAGGTGGCGTCGAAGTCCAGGGTCGAGCCCGAGATGGCCGCGAGCCGGCCGGTGCTCCCTGCCGGCACGCCGAAGTACGCGTCGAGGTTCCACATCGCGACGAACGCGCGCCCGCCCGTCGCCGCGATCCGCGCCGGCATCGGCAGGGCGCCCGTGCTCGCGAGCGGCGCGAGGTCGAGCCGCGCGAGCACGGTCGCGCAGGGGCGGGACTGCGCGCCCAGCGCGCACGCGAGCGCCTGCGAGACGTCGAGCACGACCACCTCGCCGGTGCCGGCGAGGGCGACGTACGCGCGGTCGCCGGAGTCGAACGCGATGCCCTGCGGGTTCGGGTTCGGGGAGCCGGCGGGCACGAGGCGCACCTCGTCGACGATCGAGCCGCTCGGGGTCACGATGAGCAGGGTCCCGAGCGACGCGTGCGAGACGTAGAGCAGCGCCTCGTGCGCAGCGAGGTACTCGAAGTCCGGCGCCGCGAAGGACGTCTCGAGGAGCGTCGAGCGGCGGACGCCAGGCGGATCGAACCGGAACGCGGAGAGCGTCTCGGCGCCGCCCGCCTTCGCGCTCGCGACGGCGAGGAGCTCGCCGGACCAGGCGAGCCCGATGGGCCCGGGCGCGACGGGTCGCGGGATCCCGGCCGCGGCAAGCGCGCCGGTCGCCTCCCGGACCTCGTCGGAGTTCCAGCAGGCGAGGTAGAGGTCCGAGACGCAGCGACCGCTGGTGCAGCGCTCGTTCGTGCCGCACGAGCGCTGGCAGGCGCCGCAGCTCTGCACGTTCGTCCCGAGGTCGACGCAGGCGCGCTCGCAGGCGGTCTGCCCGGTCGCGCACGACGGCGCGCAGCTCGTCGCGCCGCTGCTCGTCGTGCAGACGAGGGCGCCTGCGCACGCGACGTCGCAGCTGCCGCAGTGCACGGGATCGCTCTCGAGGTCGACGCAGAGCCCGCCGCACGCGGTCGGGTGGGGGCAGAGGCAGGCGCCGGCGTAGCACGACTCGCCGGCCAGGCAGGCGTGGCCGCAGGCGCCGCAGCTCGCGCGGTCCGTCGCGAGAGCGGTGCACCCGGCGTCGCAGAGGGTGAGGTCGCTCGAGCAGGTCTGCTCCTTCCGGGCGCAGCCGGACGCGGCGGCCAGGAAGGCGAGGAGGACTGTGAGGGCGCGGGTCATATCGGCTCCTTGGGGGGCTGGCCGGCGCGCAGGGTCACGAGGACGGTGCGGCCGGGGAGGGGGTTTCCGTACGAGTCGTCGAGGGTGCGGACGTCGAGCAGGTTCCGGATCTCGACGTGGAGGCGGAGGCCCGCGGTCCGGCACAGCCGCACCGAGGCGCCCGCATCCCAGGTGAGGGCGGGGCCGATCTCGGCGTAGCGCCCGAAGGCGAGGAACTGGCGCGAGACGTACTGGACGACGCCGTGCGCGTCCGCGGCCGCGCCGCCCACCCCGAGTCGCGCGTACAGCCGGTGGCGCGGCATCCGCGGCAGGTCGAGGCCGAGGATGTCCTCGCGGCCGCGCAGCGCCTGCGAGTCGGTGAGCGTGTACGCGAGCAGCGCGGTGAGCCCCGCCGCCTGCCGCAGCGGCGCCGAGGCGAGCTCCGCCTCGAGGCCGCGCACGAGCGATCGGTCCGCGTTGACGGGGGCGAGGCGGCGGAACGACACCGCCTGGTAGACGATCAGGTCGTCGTAGAGGGTCTGGAACGCGCCGATCGAGGCGGTCCCGCGCGCCCCCTCGGCGACCAGGGCCGCGTCGCCCCCGATCCCGGTCTCCGGTCGGAGGGCGGGGTTCGGCGCGATCGCGCCCTGCTGGAGGTAGAGCTCCGCGAAGCTCGGGACGCGGTACGTGCGGCCGACGCTCGCGCGCAGCGAGAGGGGGCCCGCCAGGCCGAGGCTCCCGCCCAGCTTCGCCGACGCGCCGCGCGCGTCGCCGACCCGCTCGAGCCGGATCCCGGGTCCGAGCCGGGCGCGCCCGTCGAGGCCGGTGAGCTCGCCGGCGAGGATGAGCGCGAGGATCGGGCGCTCGTGGTCGCCCATCCCGTCGGCCTGCAGCCGCTCCTGGCCCGCCTCGACGGTCGCCTCCGCCGAGCCGTGCGCCCTGCACCAGGCGGCGGAGGCGGCGGCGGTGGTCGCGAGCCCCCGCTGCCGCACGACGCTGCCGCCGAGATCTTCCAGCCGTGCGGTCACGCGATCCACGCGCGCCGAGCCCGAGGCCGACAGGAGGAACGACGCGCCCGCGGGCCGACGAAAGCGGGCCGAGAGGAGCCCGCGGGCGTCCTCCTGCCAGTCGAGCGGCGTCGGTGCGGACGGCGTCCCCGGCAGCTCCCGCCGCCCGCCCGAGAGCTGCGCTGCGGCATCGAGCCGGCCGCCGCCCACCTCCGCGAAGCCCTTGAGCAGCGCCCCCGCGGTCTCGCTCGCGTCGTGCTCGCGCTCGAGCCCGATCGGGGGCGGCGGGTCCTGGAGCAGGTACGGGAACCGGCCCGTGGTGGTCGTGCCCGCGACGGACCCGAGCACCCCCCAGCCTTCGCCGCCCGCCGAGACCTGCGCGTCCGACTGGTACGTCCCGAAGGACCCGGCGGTCGCGGACGCGGACCAGGCGCCGGCGCGGGGCGGCGCGGTCACGACGTTGACGACGCCGCCGAGCGCGCCCGTGCCGTGGTGCACGCCCTCCGTGCCCCGGACGACCTCGATCCTCGAGATCCACTGCGGCGGGATCGTGGAGAGGTCGACGCCGCCGCCCGCCGCCGAGTTGAGCGGCACGCCGTCGAGGAGCACCTTCACCTGCTGGGCGCTCGCCCCGCGGATCGAGACGGTCGACGCCTGGCCGGGGGCGCCCTGTTCCGTGACCGCGACGCCGGGGGACGTCGCGAGCATCGCGCCGGCGCCCTTCGCCTCCCCCGCGAACCGCTCCGCGTCGACGACGGTCACCGAGGCGCCCGGCGCGACCGCGGCGGCGGCCTGCGGCCGGCGCGGGCCGCGCACGACGATCTCGATCTCCTCTCCGAACAGACCCGGCGCGCGGCCGGCCGCGGAGGACGCGACCTGCGCGGGGTCGAGCGGCGCCGGCTCCGCGGCCCGCCCGCCGCGCGCGAAGGCGACGGCCGCGAGGAGCGGCAGGATCCGGCGGAGGCAAAGGGAACGCGCCATGGATTCGTCGCGTCTCCTTCGGACGCGCGAATGCTCGGCCGCGAACCATTCGCGGCCTCCGCTCGGAGGGAGGTCTCCTGGCTCCCGGGGGTGGAGGGAGCGTCGCTCCCTCCCGCGTCCGCGGCCTTCCCCTCGCTCTCGCGAGAGTGGCCACCGCGTTGCGGACGCTCCTCCCCGGCTACAGTGGCGGGACCGCGCCGGACTTCGACCGGCTTCCCTGTTCCTCCGAGCGGGTGCTTCGACGCCCGAGGTACGACTTCGGAGAGCGGGTTGTCAAGCGACCGCTTGCAATGGACCGTCGCCCTGTGGTTCGGATGGCGCCCTCTTGAGCGCGCGCTACCGCATCGGGACGACCTCGTTCGTGCACCCCGCCGGCTGGCTCGAGAACGCCCGCCGCGTCGCGGGGCGTGTCTCGGACGTGGAGATCCTGCTCTTCGAGCCGCCCGTGGGGGCGAGCGCGCCGTCCGCCGGAGAGATCGCCGCGCTCGCGCGCCTCGGCGAGGAGGCGGGCCTCACGTACTCGGTGCACGCGCCGCTCGAGATCGCGCTCGGGAGCGAGGACGGTGGCCGCCGCCGCGCGGCCGTCGACGCGGTCCGCGCGGCAGTGGAGGTCACGGCGCCGCTCGCGCCGCACGCGCTGATCGTGCACCTCGCGGCCGGGGAGCGGGAGGGCGGACCGCTCCCCGTCGATCCGGCGGCCTTCCGCCGGCGCGCCATCGACTCGCTCCACGAGGTGCTCTCCAGCGGCCTCGCGCCGGCGACGCTGTGCCTCGAGACCCTCGAGTACGACTTCGCGCTCGCCGAGCCGGTGGTGGAGGAGCTCGGGCTCTCGGTCGCCGTCGACGTCGGCCACCTCGCGCGCGACGGGGTGCCGATCGACGCGGTCCTCGCGCGCAACCTCGGCCGGGCGCGGGTCGTCCAGTGGCACGGGACGGACGCGTCCCGACGCGACCACCGCTCGCTCCGGCACTTCCCGAGGGCGGAGGCGGTCCGGCTCGTCCGCGCGCTGCGGGCGGCGGAGTGGGCGGGGGTGCTGACGCTCGAGGTCTTCCGCGAGGCGGACCTCGACGACTCCCTCGCGGTGCTGGCGGAGCTCGAGCAGGAGGCAGCTGCGTGACGGACCGGCGCGTTGTGCTCGTCGGCGGCGGCGCGCGCTCGGGAAAGAGCGCGTTCGCGCTGGTCCGGGCGCGGGAGCTGGGGGCGCGCCGGCTCTTCGTCGCGACCGCGCGGCGGTACGACGCCGACCTGTCCGAGCGGATCGACCGGCACCGGGCCGAGCGCGGCGTCGAGTACACGACGCTGGAGGAGCCGGTCGCCGTGCCAGAGGCCCTCCTCCGGGCGGACGGGTACGACGTCGCGGTCGTCGACTGCCTGACGCTCTGGCTGTCGAACCTGCTCCTCGACGGCGCCGGGGCCGACGACGTGGAACGCCGGGTGGACGACCTCGTCCAGGCGCTCGCGCGGGCGCGCTGCCACGTAGTGCTCGTCACGAACGAGGTCGGAATGGGGCTCCACCCCGACACGCCGCTCGGCCGGACGTTCCGTGATCTCGCCGGCCGCGCTCACCAGCGGCTCTCCGCTGTCTCCGACGAGGTGCACCTCGCAGTGCTCGGGCTCCTCGTCCGTCTCAAGCCCACCCCCATCGAAACCCGCTCTCCCCGAGGAACCCCATGACGACTTTCGAGCAGACCCTCGCGCGTATCGTGCCGCCGGACCCCGCCGTGGCCCGCGAGACCCAAGCCCTCCTCGACGGGAAGACGAAGCCGCGCGGGAGCCTCGGGCGGCTCGAGGAGCTCGCATGCCGGATCGCCGCGGCCCGTGGCGTCGCCGTCCCGGAGCTCCCCGTGAAGGCGGTGGTCGTGATGGCCGGTGACCACGGCGTCACCGCCGAGGGCGTCTCCGCGTTCCCGCAGGAGGTCACCTGGCAGATGGTGGCCAACTTCGTCCGCGGCGGCGCAGGGATCAACGTGCTCGCGCGCCTGGCCGGCGCCGAGGTGATCGTCGCGGATCTCGGCGTGAAGCAGCCGGTCGAGCTCCTGGGCGTGCGCGCGCTGCGCGTGGGCCCCGGGACCGGCAACATCGCGCGGGAGCCCGCGATGACGCGGGCGCAGGCGATCGCGG
>DASWCJ010000235.1:0-15337 GCA_036390155.1 Anaeromyxobacter sp. | reverse complement strand
GGCCTCGACGAGCATCCAGGGAGCGTGGCACACGGCCGCGACGAGCTTCCCCTGATCGAAGAACGCGCGCGTGAACGCGACCATCGGGCGGCTCATGCGAAGCTTGTCCGGCGAGTAGCCGCCGGGGATGACGAGGGCGTCGAACTCGTCGGCCCTGACTTCTCCGGCGGCCCGCTCGATCGTGACGTGCTCGCGCCCCTGCTTCCCGGTGATCCTCTTCCCGGCCGCGAGCCCGACGAGGACGACCTCGTGCCCTGCCTCCCGGAGCCGGTCGTACGGCTGGCGCAGCTCTACGTCCTCGAACAGGTCGTCGGCGATCATCGCGATGCGGGCCATGGGAGGAGGATGTCCCCGGGGGACTCGCGGGAGCACCCCCTCGTGGTGACGAAAGCGACGGCGTCCCGTGGGTCGGGCGCTTTCCCCCAAGGCCGGGCCCGTGCTTTCCTGTCGTCCTGCCCATGGCTGGCCGCTCCGAGTCGTTCCTGCGCGCCTTCGGCGATCCCGCGGTGGATCTCGCCGTCTACCTTGCCGACATCGCCGCGATCTCGGGCGAGACGCTGATCGCCGTCGGCCGCGCGGCGGGACGCATCCGGCCGGTCGTGCGGGACGTGCTCTGGCGCCAGGTCTACTTCACCGCGGTCCGGGCCGCGCCGTTCACGATCCTGCTCGCGCTGCTCGTGGCGCTCGCCGTGGCGGCGCAGTCGCCCTACTCCGCCGCGGCCGGCGGCGGCGAGGTGGTCGGCCGCGTGCTCGTCGCGACGCTCGTCCGGGAGCTCGCGCCGCTCCTCACCGCCTGGATCGTCATCGTGCGGTCCGGGACCGCGATCGCGGCGGAGCTCGCCACGATGCGGATCGAGGGCGAGATCGACGCGCTCGTCGGGATGGGGATCGATCCGTTCGAGTACCTCGTCGTCCCCCGGATCCTCGGGGTCGCAGCCGCGGTGACGAGCCTGACCATCGTGTTCCTCCTCTGCTCGGTCGGGGCGAGCGCGCTCTTCTCGCCGCTGCTCGGCGGGCCCGCCCCGCACGTGCTCCTCGACCACGTCGCCGGCGCGCTCCGGCCCGCCGACGGGATCGCGCTCGCCGCGAAGACGGTGGTCCCGGGGATGGCGATCGCCGCGATCTCGTGCCAGGAGGGGTTCCGCGCGGCGCGGAGCACGACGCAGGTTCCCCCCGCGGTCACCGCCGCCGGCGTGCGGTCGTTCACCCTCGTCTTCGTCTGGAACACCCTCGTCACGATCGTTCTTTACCTCGCGTGAACGCCGTGGACGCCGCCCCCCTCGCCGAGGCCGAGGGCCTCACCGTCTCCGCCCGGTCGGGCGATCTGCGGGTCGAGGGGTTCGGATTCCGTCTCCATCCGGGCGAGTCGCTCGTGCTCGTCGGGCCGGTGGACGCGGGCTCGGCGGTGCTGCGCGCCGTGCTCGGCATCGACCCGCCCGAGGCGGGGGAGGTCCGGGTCCTCGGGGAGCAGCCCGGCACCCTCGACCGCGTCGCGGCGGCCGCGGTCCTTTCGCGGGTGGGCTGGGTTCCGCGAAGCGGCGCGCTCCTCGCGAACCTCACCCTGCGCGAGAACCTGCTCCTGCCGCTCCAGTTCCACCGCCGGCTCGACGCGCAGGAGACGGCGCGGCTCACCTCCGCGGCGCTCGCCCGCTTCGGCCTCGAGGAGGCGCCGGAGGTGCGACCCGAGGCGGCCACGCTTTCGGTCCGCCGCCGCGTGGCGCTCGCCCGCGCGATCCTGCTCGACCCCGATCTGCTCGTCCTCGACGACCCGCTCGACGACCTCGAGGACGCCGTCGCGGCCCAGATCGTCTCTGCGATCGCCGCCTGGGCGCGCGAACGCCCGCGCGGCCTCCTCCTCGCCACCCACCAGCCCCGGCTCGCGGCCTCGCTGCGCGCCCCGGCCATCCCGCTCCCGGTGACCCGCGCATGAGCCGCCCCGCCCCGCTTCGCCACGTCCGGACCATCGTCGGCGCGTTCAACCTCGTCGTCCTCGCGCTGCTCGTCGCGGGCATCCTCCTCCTCGGCCGGGGCCGGCGCTGGTTCGAGAAGCAGGTGGAGCTGCCGGTCACGTTCCCCGCGACTCACGCCGCGGCGCTGCGCGTCGGCGTCCCGGTCCGCCTCGCCGGCGACCTCGTCGGCAAGGTCGGGGGTGCGACGCGCGAGGGCGACCGGATCCGCGCCCGGCTCGTGCTCGGAGAGGCGGCGAGAGAGACCCTCCGCGCCGACGCGAAGGCCCAGCTCCGCGTCCCGATCGCCGGCCTCGTCGGCGACCTCGCCATCGCCCTCGACCCGGGGAGCGCGCCCGGGCCCTGGCCGGAGGGGAAGGTGATGGAGGGCGAGGCGGAGGGCGATCCCGCGGTGAAGGCGCGCGAGACGATCGACCGCGTCCGCGAGCAGGTCCCCGCCATCCTCGATCGCACCCAGGCGATCCTCGACCGGTCGAACGCGATCCTCGGCCAGGTGGAGCGGACGCGGACCGTCGAGAACGTGGACCGGCTGGTCCGGTCCATCGACCGGCTGGTCGAGGCGGTGGAGCGCGAGAAGGCGGTCGCGAACGCCTCCGCCTCGCTCGCGCGCCTGGAGGAGCTGCTCCGGGGGCTCCGCGACGGCAAGGGGACCGCGGGCAAGCTGTTCACCGATCCCGCGCTCTACGACAGGACCGCCGTGCTCCTCGACGACGTGCACAAGAGCTGGGGGAAGATCGACGGCCTCCTCGCCGCGAGCACGCGCATCGCCGACCGCGCCGAGGAGCTCGCCGAGCAGGCGCGGGGGCACGCGAGCGAGTTCGAGACGCTCGTCGGTCAGGTGCAGCTCCTCGTCCTCCAGTCGAACCACGCGCTCGACCTCGTGACGAACCACTGGCTCCTGCGCGGGTCGGCCCCCGAGCCGGACGCGCCGATGCCGCCGGGCGTCCTCGACCTCCCCGGCGACGCGCCGCGCGCGGAGGTCCACCCATGACCCGCCGCCGACTCGCCGCGCTCGCGGCCGCGCTCCTCTCGGCCTGCTCGGCCCGCGAGAAGCGCCCCTCCGCGGAGGAGCTCGCGCTCCGGCAGCGGAAGGCCGCGGAGACCGCGCGCCGCTACGACGACCAGCGGACCGCGGCGTCGCTCTACGGCCGCTCCTCGCGGAGCGCCGCGGCGGTGGACCGGCCGCGCCTCGCCGCGGACGCGGGCTGCCGCGAAGGGATCGCGCTCCTCGCCGCGGGGGAGCCCCGCCGGGCCGAGGAGTCGTTCCTGCGGGCGGCGACGCTCGCCGCCGACGCCGGCGACAAGGGGCTCGTGGCGCGCTCGCTCCTCGGGGTCGCCCGGGCGCGCCGGGTGGAGGGCGAGGGGGACGTCCAGGGACCACTCCGCGAGGCACGCGGGCTCGCGCGCGAGGCGGGCGACCGGACCGCCGAGGCGCTCGCCGAGGTGGGGCTCGGCGCCGTCTCGCCCCCGACCGAGGCGCGCGAGCGCTACGCGGCCGCGGAGCGGCTCGCCGGCGACGCGCCCGAGGTGGCGGGCCCGCTCCGCCTGAACCGGGCGCGGCTCGACGAGCGGGAGGGGCGGGCCGCGGACGCGCGCGCTGGGTACCGCGCGGCCATCGCGCCCCTCTCGGTCTCGGACGACCGCCCGGGACTCCTCGCCGCGCTCCAGGCGACGGCCCGGCTCGCCGACGGCGATGCCTCCGCCGCCGCCGAGGCGGGCGAGCTGCACCGGCGCGCCGCGCTCGTCGCCGACGGGCTCCGCCGCGAGGACGTCGCGAAGGCGGAGCGGCGCGCGGCGGAGGACGCCGCCGCACGCGCCGCGCGCTGATTGTTGCGCTCGTCAGCTGCCCGGCTTGAAGTCCTCGGACCGGAGCCCGTGCTTCCGGAGCAGCCGGTGGAGGCTCTCGCGCTCGAGGCCGGCGCGCTCCGCCGCGCGGGTCACGTTGCCCTCGAGCTCGGTCATGAGTGCGACGAGGTAGTCGCGGGTGATCCGCTCGCGCGCCCCCGCCACCGCGTCCTTGTACGGAAGCGCCGCGAGGACCGGCCCGGCCGCGGGCGCCGCGGCCGCCGCGACGTCGGGCGGGAGGTCGTCGGCCTCGACGAGCTCGCCGCCCGCGATCGCCACCGCCCGCTCGACGACGTTCTCGAGCTCGCGCACGTTCCCCGGCCAGGCGTGGCCCGCGAGGAGGCGCATCGCGTCGGGAGAGAACCCGCGCAAGGTCCGGCGCAGCGCCCGGGCGTGCTTCTCGAGGAAGTGCGCGGCGAGGAGCGGAACGTCCTCGGAGCGTTCGCGCAAGGGAGGGAGCGTCACCGAGAACACGTTCAGCCGGTAGAAGAGGTCCTCGCGGAAGCGGCCGGCCCGCACCTCCTCCTTGAGGTCGCGGTGCGTCGCCGCGACCACCCGGACGTTCACGGCGGTCGCCTGCGTCTCGCCCACGCGGCGGATCTCCTTCTCCTGCAGGACCCGGTTCAGCTTCACCTGCGCGGGGAGCGGCAGCTCACCGACCTCGTCGAGGAAGATCGTGCCGCCCTCCGCCTCCTGGAAGAGCCCGGGCTTCGCCGCGGCCGCGCCGGTGAACGCCCCGCGCGCGTGGCCGAAGAGCTCGCTCTCGACGAGCTCCGCCGGCAGCGCGCCGCAGTTCACCGGCACGAACCGCCGCTCCTTCCGCGGCGAGTGGTAGTGGATCGCGCGGGCGGCGAGCTCCTTGCCGGTCCCGGTCTCGCCGACGAGGAGCACCGTCGCGTCCACCGCGGCGGCCTTCTCGAGCAGCCGGTAGACCCCGCGCATCGCCGCGCTCCGGCCGACGAGCGCGTGGAAGGCGTCCTCGTCCCCCGGCGGCGCCGCGAGCCGGGCGTCGTCGCCGAGCCGTTTGCGCGCGGCGGCGCGCTGGACGACCGCGAGCGCCGCGTCGGGGTCGAAGGGCTTCTCGAGGTAGTCGAAGGCGCCCTGCTTCATCGCCCGGACCGCGTCCTGCACGGTCGCGTACCCGGTCATCAGCACGACCTCGGTCGCCGGGGCGCGCGCCTTCACTGCGGCGAGGAGCTCGAACCCGTCCGCGCCCGGCATGCGGATGTCGGTGACCACGACGTCGTACGCGCGGGTCGCGACGAGCGCGAGCGCGCGGGCGCCGTCGTCCGCCTCCTCGACCTCGAAGGCGTCGGCGAGGATGCGCACGACGAGGCGGCGCATGTTCTCCTTGTCGTCCACGACGAGGACGCGCTGCCGGATCACCGTCCCCCCTCCCGCGTGCGCTCGCCCGCCCCTTCCCCAGCCCCGCTCCGCGCCCCCTCCCCAGCTCCGCTTCGCGGAGCGGCGGAAGTTCGGGGACAAGGGGCGAGGGAAGTCCGGGGACAGGGGAGGCGCAGCGCGAAGCGGGCGCCCACCCCGGGCGCGGCGACCTCGTCGAGCTCGCCGCCGTGCGCGCGCGCGATCGCCCGCGACACCGCGAGCCCGAGCCCGGTCCCGCGGGCCTTGGTCGTGAAGAACGGCTCGAACAGCCGGTCGCGACGCTCCGCCGGGATCCCCGGCCCGCTGTCCTCCACCGCGACCTCGGCGCGCCCCTGTGCCTCCGAGAGCTCGACCCGCACCCGCCCGCCGGAGCCCGCCGCCTCGACCGCGTTCCGCACGAGGTTCACGAGCACCTGGCGGAGCTTCTCGGGGTGGCCCGGCGCCGCCGCCCGCCCCTCCACCGCGACGTCCACGCCGTCGAGGAGCCGCGCGTCGCCGAGCCGCGAGACGACCTCCTCCGAGAGGGCGCGCAGGTCCACGTTCACCGCGCCCTCGGGGAGCGGGCGGGAGAGGTCGAGCAGCCCGTCCACGATCTCCTTCGCACGGAGCGCCTCCTCCTCTACGACCGCGAGGTCCTGCGCCATCTGCCCGTCGCAGCGCTTCCGCAGGAGCTTCGCGTGCCCGAGGATCACGCCGAGCGGGTTGTTGATCTCGTGGGCGACGCCCGCCGCGAGCCGGCCGATCCCGGCGAGCTTCTCCGACTCCACGAGCCGCCCCTGGTGCTCGCGGAGCGCCGCGGTCATGTCGTTCCAGCGCGCGGCGAGCTCCTCCAGCTCGGGCGCGCCGTGCACCTCGATGCGCGCGTCGAGGTCCCCCGCCGCGATCCGCGCCGCCCCTGCCTCGAGCCGCGCGACCGGCGCCGCGATGGACCTCGAGATGAGGACGCTCACGGCGATCGCGACCACGGGCGCGGCGACGAGCAGGGCGACGAGGTAGGTGCGGGTGCGCCGATCCACCTCCTCGAGGTCGCGCCGGACCGCGCGGATCGAGGCCTCGAACCGCTGCACGAGGGCCTCGGTGAGGTCCTGGATCCGGGTCACCACGAGCTGCGCCCGGCCGTGCTCGAGCTGGACCGACGCGCGATCGCCCTTCAGCACCGCCGGGACGATCCGCTCGCGGAAGATCGCGTCGAGCCGCCCGCTCTCCTCCTCGATCGACTCGACGAGCGCGCGCTCCGCGGGCGCCTCGGCGGCCTGGCGCAGCGCACGGGTGAGCCGCCCCACGGTCTCGCGCGCCGCGCCGTAGAAGGCCAGGTGCGAGGCGTCCCCGATGATGATCGTGTGCGCCTGGTGGGCGTACTGGTCGCGCACCGCGCTCGCGAGCTCGAGGGACAGGCGCACTCCCTCCTCGCGCCGCCGCGTCTCCGCGAGCCCCTCGTGCACCCGCGCGGAGCCCGCCAGGGCCACGGCCGAGGCCGCGCCGATGAGCACGACGAGCGCGCCGAAGCCTGCGGCAAGCCGCCGCGACGTCCCCAGGGCTCGTCCTGCCGGCCGTGCATCCACGGCGTGAGTCTAGCCGGGGCGTCGCCACCCCGCCTCTTGCGTGTCGCGGTATGCTCCGGTCCGGATGCCCACAGGCTCGCACGGACAGCCGACCCGGCCGGCCGGCGGGCGAGCGCGTCGCGCCGCCCCGCTCCTGCTGTTCCTCGCCTCCGTCGCCGTCGTCGCCGCGGGCGGCGTCCTCTCGTTCCAGGCGATCGCGGGCGCGCTCCGCACCGAGCGCGAGCGCGAGCTCCGCGCCGTCGCGACGCTCAAGGTCGAGGAGATCGTGCGCTGGCGGGAGGAGCGGCTGGCGGACGTCGCGGAGCTCGCCGCCGACCCGATGGTGCTCGCCGCGCTCGACCGCGATCCGGCCCGGGCGCGGGCCGCGCACCGCGACCTCGAGAACTGGTTCGAGGTGCTCCGCGGGATGGGCGAATACGGCGGGCTCGCCGTGCTGGAGGTCGATGGGCGGACCCGGTTTTGCGCGGGCGAGAACGGGATGGAGATGGGCGTCCCGGAGGTGCGCGCGCTCGTCGAGCGCGCCGCCGCCGAGCGCCGGCCGGTCCTCTCCGATCTCCACCGCCACGCGCCCGAGGCGCCGCTCCACCTCGCCGCGGCCGCGCCCGTGCTGAACGGGCCCACCGTCGCGGCGGTGGTCCTGCTCCGGATCGACCCGCGCCGGTGGCTCTTCCGGACGGTGCGGACGTGGCCGAGCGCGAGCACGACGGCGGAGGCGCTCCTCGTCCGGCGCGACGGCGATCGCGCGCTCGTCCTGAACGAGCGCGGGCCGTGGGGTCCGCCCACGCCGGAGCCGATCCCCCTCTCACGCGAGGAGAACCCCGCGGTGCGGGCGGTCCTCGGCGCGGAGGGCGTCCTCGACGGGACCGACGAGCGCGGCGCGCGCGTCCTCGCGCTGGCGGCGGCGGTCCCCGACACCTCTTGGCGCCTCGTCCTGCAGCTCGACGCCGACGAGGCGCTCGCGCCGCTCCCCCGCATCCGCATGTGGCTCCTCGCCGGCGCGCTCGCCCTCGTCCTCGCCGCGGCCGCGGCGGCGCTGGCGTGGCGCCGCGCGCAGGCGGCGGCGCTCGAGCTCGCGCGCGTCGGCGCGGACGCGGAGCGGGTCGCCCTCGCGCGCCGGATCGAGCACCTCACCGAGCGGGCCCGCGAGCTCGTGTTCCTCGCCGACGAGAACCGCCGGATCGTCGAGGCCAACCAGCGCGCGGTGGGTTCCCTCGGGTGGTCGCGCGACGAGCTCGTCGGCCGCCTCCTCGCCGAGCTGCGCGATCCGTCCGCGCCCGGCGACGAGGTCGGGGCCGGCGAGGCGTCCGCGCTCTTCGAGACCCGTTTCCGTCGCAAGGACGGGTCGACGCTCCCGGTGGAGGTGAGCTCGCACTCGGAGGAGGTCGAGGGGCGCCGCTACTACCACGTGGTGGCCCGGGACGTGAGCGACCGGAAGGCGGCGGAGGAGGCGCTCCGGGCGAGCGAGGCCCGCTTTCGCGCCGCCTTCGAGTTCGCCTCGTTCGGCATCGCGCTCATCGCGCCGGACGGCACGCTCGCGGAGACGAACCAGGCGCTCCGGCGGATCCTGGGACGCTCCGGGGAGGAGCTGCGGCAGCTCACGTTCGAGGGGCTGCACCCGCCCGCCGACCGGCCCTCCGCGCTCGCGATCGTCCGTCAGCTGCGCGAGGGCGGGGTCGCCTCGGTCGAGCTCCCGCGGCGGCTCCTGCGCAAGGACGGCTCGCTCGCGCAGGTACTGGTCCGGGCCCGCGCCCTGCGCGACGACGGCGGCCTCGGCCCGCTCCACTTCGCGCTCGCGGTCGTCGAGGACGTGACCGAGCGGAAGCGCCTCGAGGCGCAGCTCATGCTCGCCGATCGGATGGCCTCGGTCGGCACGCTCGCGGCGGGGGTCGCGCACGAGATCAACAACCCGCTCGCCTTCATCCTCGGCAACCTCGAGTTCGCGCTCGGCGAGCTCGGCACGCTCGGGGAGCTCGGCAAGGGCCCGATCGACCCCGAGATCCTCCGCGCGCTCTCCGAGGCGCGCGACGGCTCGATCCGGGTGCGCGAGATCGTCCGCGACCTCCGCGCCTTCTCGCACGCCGAGGGCGGCGGCGGCGGCGAGGTCCTCGACGTGCGCACGGTCCTCCAGCGCGCGATCGGGCTCGCCCACAACGAGATCCGCCACCGCGCGCGGATCGAGGTGGACGTCGGCGAGGTGCCGCCGGTCGCAGGCGCCGAGCGTCGCCTCGTCCAGGTGTTCGTGAACCTCCTCCTCAACGCCGCGCAGGCGATCCCGGAGGGGCACGCCGAGGAGAACGTGGTGCGCGCGAGCGTCGGGACGGCGCGCGACGGCCGCGCCTTCGTCGAGATCTCCGACACGGGCGCCGGGATCGCGCCCGACATCCGGGGGCGGATCTTCGACCCGTTCTTCACGACGAAGCCGGTCGGCGTCGGGACCGGGCTCGGCCTCTCGATCTGCCACGGGATCGTGACCTCGTTCGGCGGCGAGATCCAGGTCGAGTCCGAGCCGGGCAAGGGCGCCGCGTTCCGCGTGCTCCTCCCCGGCGCGATCCCGCCCGCGGCCAGGGAGTCGCCGGCGGCATCCGAGGCCGGCGAGCGCGCGCCGACCGCAGCGCCCGGAGCCTCCCCCCGGCCCGCGCCCGCCGGGCCGGCGCGGAACGCGCGCGTCCTCGTGATCGACGACGACGTGCTCGTCGGGCGCGCCGTCAGCCGGATGCTCGCGTCGCGGCACGAGGTGGTGACGCGGTCGTCGGCGCGCGAGGCGCTCGAGGAGCTGTCGCGCGCGCCGCAGGGCTACGACGTCGTCCTCTGCGATCTCATGATGCCGCAGATGACCGGGATGGAGCTCCACGCCCGGCTGCGCGAGCTCGATCCCGCGCTCGCCGACCGGACCATCTTCCTCACCGGCGGCGCGTTCACCCCGAGCGCACGCGACTTCCTCGACCACGTGCCGAACCCGCGGCTCGAGAAGCCGTTCGACGCCGAGCAGCTGCGGGACCTGGTCGCCGGGATGCTGGCGCAGAAGGTCGCGAGCGCGGGCGTGGTGAGCTCCGGGGCAGCCTAGAGATCGCTCCGCATCACGGCGCCCTTCGCGGCGTTCGTGACGAGGTGGGCGTAGCGGCGGAGCCAGGAGGAGCGGACCTCCTTCTTCAGCGGCCGGAACCCCTCCCGGCGGCGGGCGAGCTCCGCGTCGGGGACGTCCACGCGGATGGCGCGAGCCTCGATGTCGATGGTGATCGCGTCGCCGTCCTGGACGAGCCCGATGACGCCGCCCTCGGCCGCCTCCGGCGAGACGTGGCCAACGCACGCGCCGCGCGTCGCGCCGGAGAAGCGCCCGTCGGTGACGAGCCCGACGCGCTCGCCGAGCCCCATCCCCATGATGAGCGCGGTCGGCGCGAGCATCTCCTGCATGCCAGGCCCGCCCTTCGGCCCCTCGTAGCGGATCACCACGAAGTGCCCCGCCCGGACCTTCCCCGCCATGATCCCGGCGGTCGCGTCCTCCTGCGAGTCGAAGCAGATCGCGTTCCCGGTGAACTTGCGCATCGACGGCTCGATCCCGGCGGTCTTCACCACCGCGCCCTCCGGGGCGAGGTTCCCGAACAGCACCGCGAGGCCGCCCACCGGCGAGTACGCGTTCTCGAGGGTGCGGATGACGCTCGGGTCCTCGATGCGCGCGCCGCCGATCCGCTCGCCCACGGTCTCCCCGGACACGGTGAGCGCGCCCTCCTTCACGATCCCGCCGCGCCGCGCCGCCTCCTTCAGCACCGCGGGCACCCCGCCGGCGCGGTGGATGTCCTCCATGTGAACGGTCGAGAGCGACGGCGCGATCTTGGCGATGTGGGCGACCTTCCTCGCGACCTCCTCGATCGCGCGCAGGTCGAAGTCGACGCCCGCCTCGCCGGCGATGGCGAGCATGTGCAGGACGGTGTTGGACGAGCCGCCCATCGCCATGTCGACCACCATGGCGTTGTGGATCGCGTCCGCGGTGACGATCCGGCGCAGCCGGAAGCGGTCGTCCGCCGCGATCTCCACCGCGCGGCGCGCCGCCTTGCGGACGAGGGCCTCGCGCTCCGGGGTGAGCGCCAGGATCGTGCCGTTGCCGGCGAGCGCGATCCCCATCGCCTCGCAGAGCACGTTCATGGAGTTGGCGGTGAACATGCCGGAGCAGGAGCCGCCGGAGGGGCAGGCCCGGCACTCGAGATCGTGGAGCTCCGCGTCGCCCATCTCGTCCCGGGCGCGCTTGCCGACCGCCTCGAACACCGTGGTGAGGTCGATGGGGGTCCCATCCGCCTTGTGGCCCGCCCGCATCGGCCCGCCGGACACGAACACGGTCGGCACGTCCACCCGGAGCGCGCCCATCACCATGCCCGGCACGATCTTGTCGCAGTTCGGGATGCAGAGGAGCGCGTCGAGGCAGTGCGCGTTCATCATCGTCTCGATCGAGTCTGCGATGAGCTCCCGCGAGGGCAGGCTGTAGCGCATGCCCGCGTGGCCCATCGCGATCCCGTCGTCGACGCCGATCGTGTTGAACTCGAACGGCACGCCCCCGGCCTTGCGGATCTCGTCCTTCGCGATCCGTCCGTACTCCTGGAGGTAGAAGTGGCCGGGGATGATGTCGATGTGGCTGTTCGCGATGCCGACGAACGGCTTGTCGAAGTCCGCGTCGGTGAGGCCCGTCGCGCGGAGGAGGCTGCGATGGGGGGCCCGCTCGTAACCCTTCTTGATCTGGTCGCTTCGCACCCGATTCTTCTCGCGGGAACCCGCCGCGAAGTCAAATGGGCAGGGCCTCGCGAGAGACCCCGCACCCTCCCGCTGCTCGCGCGCCCGGCGCCGGGGAGTTATGGGCAACGGATGCGCGCCGTGAGCTTCGACGAGGCGGTCTCGCGCGTGCGGGCCGCGCTCTCGTCGGGACCCCCGGTGCGCCTCGTGGTCGAGGGGTTCCGGCCCGCGGCCGTGCTCGTCCCGCTCCTCGACCGGCCGGGCGGACCGACGCTCCTCTTCACCCGTCGCACGGAGCACGTCCCGTCGCACAAGGGGGAGATCTCGTTTCCCGGTGGGGCCCTCGAGCCCGGCGAGGACGCGGTGCGCGCCGCGCTGCGCGAGGCGGAGGAGGAGGTGGGGCTCCCCGCCGCCTCCGCGGAGCCGCTCGGGCTCCTCGACGACGTGCCGAGCGTCGCGCGCTTCGTGGTCACGCCGGTGGTGGCCGCGATCCGGCGCCCCCCGCCCGCGTTCCGCGGCGCCGAGTTCGAGGTCCACGAGCCGTTCGAGCTCCCCCTCGCGGCGCTCCGCGACCCGGCGCAGCGCCGCGCGTCGCTGTTCGACCCGGCTCGGCTCCCGCCGGAGCTCCCGCCGGAGCTCTCCCCCGCGGTGCTCGCCGCGCGGGACGCGGGCGGGATCCGCTTCGAGGAGGTGGACCCGGAGACGGGTCACTGGCGCGTCGTCTCCTTCCACGCGGATCCCGACCGGGTGGTGTGGGGCCTCACCGCGCGCATCCTGGCGGACCTGCTCGACCGGGCGTTCACGCCGTAGCTTCTCGTCCATGCGCCCCGGGATCGCGGTCGCCGTCCTCGCGCTCGCCGCGGGGTGCGGGCCGAAGAAGCAGGAACCGCTCCCGCAGACCGGGCCACTCGCCTGCGACGACGTCGTGCGATCCCCGGTCCTGCCGGACGGGTGGGTGCAGGATCTCGGGACCCTCGCGGTCGGGGCCCGCGCGCGCTTCGAGGTCCCGCCGGGCACCGCGAGCTTCGTCGTCCTCTCGCAGGAGGTGGGCCGGACCGCGCCGGCTTCCGTGCGCGCGGGCGACACGCTCGTTCCGAACGCGATCGTCCCGACCGACCTGCGCGACCCGGACGGCGCGCTCTACTACGACGACTTCGCCGCGCTGCCGACGACGACCATCGGGGCCTCGAAGTTTCACTACGCGGACGCGACCGGGCTCCTCGCGGTCGACCAGGGGTACCAGCCGGTCGTCGGCGCGCTCCCCTTCCCGACGACCGACGCGGGGCTGCAGCGCCTGCAGGCCGACGGCGCGGTGAAGCCGGGGACGTGGTCCTTCACCGTCAACGACTGGGCCTACCGGTGTCCCTTCCAGGGGTGCACTGGCTCGGCGCACGGCGGCCAGTACCGCGTGCAGGTCGTCCGGCGCCCGAGCTCGAGCGGGGTGCCGATCCCCGCGGGCGGCTCGCTCGACGTGGACGTGTACCTCGCGACCGATCCGGGGACGAGCGCGCTCCCGGACGCGGCCGCGGCGACGACGAGCGTCCAGGCGGCGCGGTGGATCTCGAGCCTCGGCCATTACCTCCAGAACGCGGGCATCGCGCTCGGGCAGGTGCGGTTCCACGACCTCCCCCCGGGCGTGCGAAGCCGCTACGCGCCCGGTGGCCAGGTGAGCGTCGCCTCGTCGGATCCGTGCGGAACGCTGGCGCAGCTCTTCACGAGCTCGACCTACCCGGGCACGGGGGTGCAGCTCTTCGTCGCGGACGTGCTCGTGCAGCCCTCGTCGTCGGGCGCGTTCCAGATCGCCGGCGTCGACGGCTCGATCCCGGGGCCGTCCGGCTTCCCGGGGACGCTCGCGAGCGGCGCGATCGTCGGGCTCGAGAGCTTCGGATTCGAGAAGTCCGCTCGGGCGTGCGCGGGGACCGGCCCGCCGGACCTCGCGAGCTGCGGGACGGACTGGGTCGCGTACTTCGCCGCCCACGAGGTCGGCCACTGGCTCGGCCTGTTCCACACGACCGAGCAGCAGGGGACCTTCTTCGACCCGCTCGCCGACACGCCGCGCTGCGCGTGCCAGGCGTGCGCGAGCACGCCGACGCTCCTCGCCGGCTGCGCCGAGACGAAGGGGAGCGCCGCCACGACCGACGTGACGAACGACCTCTGCCTCTCCGGCGCGAACTGCGGCGGCGGGCGGAACCTCATGTTCTGGCTCTTCGACGAGACCCTCTCGACGGGCGAGCTCACGCCCGAGCAGGGGTCCGTGATGCGGCTCAACCCGGCGGTCCAGTAGGAGGCTTGGGATGCCGCTCACACCGCTCGTCCCCGTGCTGGCGCTCGCCCTCGTCGCGACCTCGCCGCCGGCCGCCGCGCCCACGCCGGAGGTTCGGGCTCGGGTGCGGGCCCTGCTCGGCTCGATGCACGGTCCCGTGCCCCCCGAGCACTTCCGCGCCATCGGCCCGGGCGCGGAGGAGGCGCTCGCGGACTTCGCCCGCGCGAACGACTTTCCCTCGCGCCGGATCCGCGCGCTCGAGGCGCTCGCCGGCCTCGGAGGGGCGCGCGCCGAGGCGGTGCACCGCGAGGTCGCGGGGGATCGCGGCGCTCCGAGCCCGGTCCGGCGCGGCGCGATCCGCGGCCTCGGCCGGGTCCTCGCGCCCGGGGAGGCGCCCGGCGCGCTCGGGCCGTTCCTCGAGCAGGACCGCGACCCCGGCGTGCGCGCCGCCGCGGCCGAGGCGCTCGCCGAGCGCGCGCCGGCCACGGGCTGCGCGCGCGTGCAGGCGCGGGCCCGGCGCGAGCCGGACCCGTCCCGCTTCGGGCGCGCCCTTCGGACGTGCGAGCGGGCAGGCTCCGCGAGCTCACCGGGCCGCTGAGCTCGCCCCGGCTCTCCGTGGGGCTGCTCGCCGGGCCGGCCTCGGTTATGGTGGACGGCCATGCGCTCCCGCCTCGTCGCCGCCGCCGCGGTCGCCCTGCTCGCCGGGTGCGGAAGCAAGAGCGACTCGCCCGTGACGGCGGCGTTGCCGCCCAAGCCCGATGCCGGCGTGTGCGTCTCGAACGTCCGCTCTGCGCAGTTCGGGAGCGCGGGCGATCTCGTCATCCAGGACCTCGGCGAGCATTCGGTGAACGAGCTCGTCACCTTCACGGTGACGACGGGTACGACCAGCTTCAGCCTCGTGTCGCAGGAGGTGGATGGATCGGCGGTCGACTACGTGAGCGTCACCGGTTACGGCGCCATCTGGAACACCGTCGTCCCGGACCTCGTGAAGACCCCCGCGAGCGTCCTCTACTACGACGACAACCAGGGCTACGATCCCGCGGCGATCCCCACCGCGGTGTACTGGGGTCTCAGCCCGGTCTCCGGCACGTTCACCGTGCCCAACACGAGCCCCGCCCTCGCGGCGCTCCGGGCGAACGGGCAGCTTCCAGCGGGGACGTGGAGCTTCCGCGCGAACGACTGGGCGAACGAGTGCGCGCAGTTCGGGGTCTGCGATGCGTTGCGGAACACGGGCCGCTACCACCTGCACGCAGTGACGAAGACCGCTCCGCTTTCGGCGACGGGCACGCTCGATCTCGAGGTCTACCTCCTGACGGACCCCTCGAACGCGATCTCCACTGCGGCTGCGGCAGTGTCGAGCCCGCGACTGCAGCGCTGGGCCTCGAGCGTCGCTCACTTCCTCGGCAACGGCGGCTTGAGCCTCGGGACGATCACCTTCCACGACCTGCCCACCGCGGTGCACGCGCGGTATCCGAACGGCAGCGTGGACATCACGAACGACGGTCCGTGCGATCCGCTCAGCCAGCTCTTCGCGAGCTCCTACGCGCCCGGGCGCGGCGTGAGCCTGTTCCTGGTCGAGGAGCTCGTGGACCAGACGC
>DASWCJ010000234.1:0-10415 GCA_036390155.1 Anaeromyxobacter sp. | reverse complement strand
ATCACGCTCCCGGTGATCGCAGCCGGGCTCGCCGCGGCAGCGGCCGGCGCCGCCCCGGCGCCCTCGCTGCGCGCTTCCGCCGTCGGCGCGGTCGTGGGCTTCGCCGCATTCGCGGCGGTGGCGTGGATCGGGCGGCTCGCGACGAAGAAGGAGGCGCTCGGCGCGGGCGACCTCTGGCTCCTCGCCGGCATCGGGGCGTGGCTCGGTGCGACCGCGCTGCTCCCGGTCGTGCTGCTCGCGTCGGTGCAGGGGAGCGTCTACGGCCTCGCGCTCGTCGCGCTCGGGAAGGGCGAGCCGGGACCGACCGCGACCCCGACCGCGACCCCGACCCCGACCACGACCACGTCCACGTCCACGTCCGAGAACGAGAACGAGAACGAGAACGTGAACGAGAACGTGAACGTGAACGAAGGGACGCCCTCGGCCGAGGAACCCCTGCCCGAGGAGGCCGAGGGGGTCGGCGAAGGCGAGGACGTCCCGGCCGCCGCGGACGACGACTGGGTCCCCCCGAAGCACGCCGTCCCCTTCGGTCCGTTCCTCGTGGCGGGCGCGCTAGAGTGGCTCTACCTCTCTGGCCGCCTCGTCGCGTGGCTGCCGGGGCTCGACGTGTTCCGGTAGCGGAGGCGAACCGTGCGCTCCCGGCTCCGCCTCCTCATCCTCCTCGACGTCGCCGCGATCGGCGCGGTCGGCGCGGCGCTCCTCCTCGCCCTCGGGCTGCCGCTCGCCGCGCGTGGCCGGGTGCGCCCAGGCGAGATCGCGCTCCTCGCGGCAGCGGTCGCGCTCGCGGGGATCGCGGTGGGAGGCCTCCTCCTCTGGCGCTGGGTCGGCGAGCCGGTGAGCCGGATCCTCGCGGCGGCGGAGTCGCTCGGCGGGGACGCGTCCGGGGATCTGCCCATCCTCGCGCCCCCGGAGGACGGCGCCCGGCCCGGGCTCTCCCGCGCATCGGTCGCGTTCGAGCGCGCGGGCGCGGCACTCGCCGTCGAGCGGGCGCGGCTCGCCGAGAAGGTGCGGGACCTCGAGCGCACGAACGCGGAGCTCGTCCAGACCCGCGAGTCCCTCCTGCGCGCCGAGCAGCTCGCCACGCTCGGCCGCCTCGCCTCCGGGATCGCGCACGAGGTGGGGAACCCGCTCGGCGCGATCACCGCCTACGTGGAGCTCGCGAGAGCGCGGCTCGACGGGACGGGTCCGACGTCCGAGGGCCGGGACTTCCTCGCCCGCATCGGCGCGGAGGCCGCCCGGATCGACGCGATCGTCCGCGACCTCCTCGACTTCGCGCGCCCGGCGCCCCCGGCGCTCGGGCCGGTCGACCTCTCCGCCGCGATCGACGCGGCGGTGCGGCTCGCCCGCGTGCAGGCGCGCTTCCGAGACGTGGAGGTCCAGGTGGACGCCGCGCCGGGCGTGCGGATCCGCGCCGACGAGCGGCGGCTCGCGCAGGTGCTCCTGAACCTGCTCCTCAACGCCGCCGACGCGATGGGCGGCCGGGGGCGAGTGCGGATCTCGGTGCGGCGCGCCGCGGCGGGCGCGGCGCCGAGCCGGGTCGAGCTCGAAGTCGCCGACACCGGCCCGGGGATCCCGCGCGAGCACCTCCCCATGATCTTCGAGCCGTTCTTCACCACCAAGGCGCCGGGGCAGGGGGCCGGGCTCGGCCTCGCCGTGTGCCATGGCATCATCGCCTCGTTCGGCGGCACGATCGTCGCGGAGAACGCGCCGGGCGGGGGCGCCGTGTTCCGGATCGAGCTCGCCGCCGCCAGTGAGGCCGTTCCGGCTTCGTCCCCGGGCCGCCCGCGCGGGTGACCCGCGACGGCGTGCTACAGTCCGGCCGTGTCGCTCCACACGGTGCTCGTCGTCGACGACGACGCGTCGATGCGCCACGTCCTCTCCGTGATCCTCACGGACCATGGGTACGACGCGCGCGCGGTGGCGTCGGGCGAGGACGCGCTGCGGGAGCTCGCCGCCCGCGAGTTCGACCTCGTCCTCACCGACGTGCGGATGCCGGGGATGGGCGGGCTCGAGCTCCTGCGGCGGATCCAGGCGCAGGACCCGCACCAGCTCGTGATCGTGATGAGCGCGTACGGCTCCCACGAGGCCGCGCTCGAGGCGATGAAGGCGGGGGCCTACGACTACGTCTCGAAGCCGTTCCGGCCGGACGAGGTGGTCCTCGTGCTCCGGAAGGCCGAGGAGCGCGAGCGGCTCGCCCGCGAGAACCGCCGGCTCCGGACCGAGCTCTCGGGCGAGTACCGGCTCGAGACGATCGTGGGCGCGTCGGCCGCGATGCAGGAGCTGCTGCGGCAGGTGCGCAAGCTCGCGCCGCAGCGCGCGACCGTGCTCCTCCTGGGGGAGTCCGGCACCGGGAAGGAGCTCCTCGCCCGCGCCCTGCACGAGCTCTCGCCCCGCGCGAGCATGCCCTTCGTCGCCGTGAACTGCGGCGCCATCCCGGGGGAGCTCATCGAGTCGGAGCTGTTCGGCCACGTGCGCGGCGCCTTCACCGACGCGGTCCGCGCGAAGAAGGGGCTCGCCGCTGAGGCGGACGGGGGCACGCTCTTCCTCGACGAGGTCGGGGAGCTGCCGCTTGCGGTGCAGGTGAAGCTGCTCCGGTTCCTCCAGGACCAGGAGGTGCGCCCGGTCGGCGACGTGCGGTCGCGCCGGGTGGATGCGCGCGTGGTCGCGGCGACCTCCCGGGACCTCGGGAGCGACGTCGCGGCGGGGCGCTTCCGCGAGGACCTCCTCTACCGGCTCGACGTGGTCCGGCTCCGCCTGCCGCCGCTCCGCGAGCGGATGGAGGACGTGCCCGCGCTCGTCGCCCACTTCCTCGCGCGCCACGCGGAGCTCCGGCCGGACCTCCCCGGGATTGCCCTCGGGGAGGACGCGCGGGACGCGCTGGCCGCCCACCGCTGGCCCGGCAACGTCCGCGAGCTCGAGCACGCGCTCGAGCGCGCGGTGGTCCTGGCGGACGGCCCCCTGATCCACGAGCTCGACCTCCCGGACACGGTCCGCGCGCCCGCGGCGCCGCCGCCGCGGGAGGGCGCGGGGACCCCGGACGACCTCTCCGTGAAGCGCGGCACCCGGGCGCTGGAGGAGCGGCTGATCCGGGCGGCGCTGGAGCGGACGGGGGGGAACCGCACCCGCGCGGCCGAGCTGCTCGACCTCTCCTATCGCGCGCTCCTCTATAAGATCCGCGACTACGGGCTCGGCTCCTGAGCGGCGCGTCCCACGGTCACGCGACGTGAGTGCTCTATCACGCATCACGGACGCATAATTACGCATCGTTTAGTCGATGCTTGCCTACATCGACCGATAGCGGTGCGGGGCGCTTTCTTGATCCGATCCGGGCCCATGGCTTAGCGTGTCGTTGCATGCCTGCCCGTACCAGCGCCAAGGAAGCGGCGTCCGCGCCCGTCCGCTCGGCGGCCCAGAACAACGTGCAGCGGCTCCGCGAGGACCAGCTGCTCACGAAGGCGGAGCTGGCTCGCATGGCCGGCATCTCCCCGCTGACCATCTCCCGCATCGAGAGCGGCCTCGACTGCCGCGTCGACACCAAGCGCAAGATCATCCTCGCGCTCGGGCTCACGCCCTCGGATCGCCGCAAGGTCTTCGGACCGAGCCGCGGCCGCGCGCGCACCTAAGGGGGACGGCATGGCGAAGAGCAAGACCGCCGTCGGCCTCGACATCGGATCCTCCAGCGTGAAGCTCGTGCAGCTGAAGGAGAAGCGGGGAGGCTACCAGCTCCTCGCGTTCGGGACCGCGCCCCTGCCGCCCGAGGCGATCGTGGACGGCGCCCTCATGAACTCCGCGGCGATCGTCCAGGCGATCCAGGACGTCTTCGCGCAGCAGAAGGTGAAGGCGAAGGACGTCGCGATCGGGGTCCGCGGCCACTCCGTGATCATCAAGAAGATCTCGCTCCCGCGGATGACGCAGGAGGAGCTCGACGAGTCCATCCAGTGGGAGGCGGAGCAGTACATCCCCTTCGACGTGAAGGACGTGAACATCGACACGCAGATCCTGACGCCCGAGGCCGACGCCGCCGGGCAGATGGACGTGCTCCTCGTCGCCGCCAAGAAGGACATGATCAACGACTACACGTCGGTCTGCGCGGAGGCGGGGCTCACCGCCACCGTCGTCGACGTGGACGCCTTCGCGGTCCAGAACGCCTACGAGGCGAACTACGACGGGAGCCCGAACGACACGGTCGTGATCGTGAACGTCGGCGCGGCGGTGACGAACCTCAACGTGATCGCCCGCGGCACGACCACCTTCACCCGCGACATCACGATGGGCGGCAACGCCTTCACGGAGGAGATCCAGAAGCAGCTCAACATCTCCTACGACGAGGCGGAGGCGCTCAAGGTCGGCGGGCAGGGCGACTCGGACGCGGTCGTCCCGCAGGAGGTCGAGCGGGTGATCCAGGGCGTCGCCGAGCAGCTCGGCGGCGAGATCCAGCGGTCCCTCGACTTCTACGCGTCGACCTCGCCCGAGGGGAAGATCGCGCGGGCGTTCCTCTCCGGCGGCACGGCCCGGGTGCCGGCGCTCTTCAAGACCATCGAGGCGCGCGCGGGCGTGCCGGTGGAGATCCTGAACCCGTTCAAGAACATCGAGATCGACAACAAGCGGTTCGACCCCGCGGTCCTCCTCCAGGCGGCCCCCGCGGCCGCGGTGGGCGTCGGGCTCGCGCTCCGCCGTCCCGGGGACAAGTAGCCATGATCCGCATCAACCTCCTCCCGGTACGGGTCTCGAAGAAGGCGACGGCGGGCAAGCAGCAGATCGTCCTCTTCGTCGCGCTCATCGTCGCCGGGTACATCGGGAACTTCCTCTGGGCCCAGTCGCGGGGCGCGGAGGTCAAGTCCCGCGTGCAGAAGGTCCAGAAGACGCGGGAGGAGATCGTCCAGCTGGACCGGATCATCGGCGAGGTGAAGAACATCAAGGACCAGCAGGCGGCCCTCCGCGAGAAGCTCGACATCCTCGGCGAGCTCAAGGCGAACCGGTCGGGCCCCGTGAAGGTGATGGACGCCCTCGCCACGCTGACGCCGAAGCGGCTCTGGATCATGAAGCTCGACGAGAAGGGCGGGAACGCCGTCCTCACCGGCCAGGCGACCACCTTCGACGACGTCTCGAACTTCATGACCGCGCTGAAGGGGAACCCGCAGTTCGCGAACGTCGAGCTCTCGAAGACGGCGGCCGTGACGTCCCAGGGCGCGCGGAAGATCGATCTCGTCGACTTCAACCTGGGGCTGCAGATCCTCTACGGGTCGAAGCCGCCGCCTCCCGCGCCCAAGGGGTCGAGGTGAGCCCATGAACAAGTTCCTCGACCAGATCGTGAAGGCCCCCCTCGGCGCGAAGGTCGGGGTCCTCGCCGTCGTCGTCGCGGCGATCACGGTCCTCAACTACTTCGTCGTCGGGATGGACTTCGGCGGGTCGATCTCCGACAGCGAGGACAAGATCACGAGGGCGAAGCGCGACCAGGCGCAGCTCGACAAGGAGTACATCGAGAAGACCGCCATCGCGAACAACCTCAACCAGTTCCGGCGCGAGAAGGAGCTACTCGAGCAGCAGCTCACCGAGGCGCTCGCCGAGCTCCCCGAGGACAAGAAGATCGAGGATCTCCTCCAGGTCTTCGAGGACCGGGCGCTCAAGTCCGGCCTGAAGATCGTCAGCATCGAGCCCAAGGCGCCGATCTCGGAGCGTTTCTACGCGAAGATCCCGATCCCGATGGTGGTGACGGGCAACTACCACGAGATCGCGACCTTCTTCGACTCGCTCGGCCGGATGCGACGAATCGTGAACGTGAGCGAGGTCTCCCTCGGGGAGCCCAAGGACGTGAACGGGAAGGTGGTCCTGAACGGGAAGTTCATCGTGACCGCGTTCATGTTCGTGAACCCGACGAAGGCCGCCGCGCCGGGGAGCCCGAAATGATCACGAGGAGCCTCCTCCCGCTCGCCCTGGGGGCGACGCTCGCTGCCTGCGGCAGCCCGAAGCCGCCGCCGGCCCGGTCCGCCGCCCCGACGGCCGCCGCGACGGCGCCGGCCGCCGCCGCTCCCGCCGCCGCCGAGGCGAAGAAGCCCGCCGAGCCCGAGTGGTCCTACTCGTCCGCCGGCAAGCGCGATCCGTTCCGGACCTACCTCGCGGACCTCGAGAAGGCGCAAGGTGGCCTCACCACCCGCTGCGCGACCCCCCTCGGCCGGTACGAGGTCGAGCAGCTCAAGGTCGTGGCCGTCGTCACCGGGCTCGAGGATCCGGTCGCGATGGTCGAGGCGCCGAGCGGCGTCGGGTACTCCGTCCGGCGCGGTGCCTGCATCGGCAAGAACGGGGGCGTCGTCGCGTCGATCCGCTCGGGCGAGATCGTCGTCACCGAGTGGGCGGTCCGCGCCGACGGCACCCGCGATCGGGCCCAGACCGTGCTCCGCCTTCCCAAGCAAGCGGCGATGAACCTGGAGGAGTAGCGCCATGAGAACGCACCTCAAGCCCCTGTCCGGAATCGTCCTGTGGGGCGTGCTCGCGGCGGCCTCGCCTGCGCTCGGGGAGTCGAACGTCATCCGCGCGATCGACGTCGCGGAGCGGGAGGGCGCAGTCGAGCTCTCCATTCGGGGCACGCGCGCGCCGTCCTACACGGTCTTCAAGCTCCAGGACCCGCCGCGGCTGGTGGTCGACCTCGCCGGCGCCGACGTCTCGCAGGTCGGGACCCCGGTCGAGGTGGGCAAGGCCGGCGTCATCGCGGTGACCACGGCGCAGTACCAGGACGAGCGGAGCTCGGTCGGCCGCGTGATCGTCGCCCTCGAAGGCGCTCGCAAGTACGAGGTCACGCCGCGCGGCGACGCCGTCGTCGTGAAGGTGCTTGCCGAGGGCTCCGAGGCGAGGACGGCGCTCGCGCCGGTTGCGACCCCGACCGCGACCGCGAACGTGAACGTGAACGAGAACGAGAACGAGAACGTGAACGTGAACGTGAACGAGACCGCCACCGCGAACGCGAACGCCGCGGCCGAGGCGACGCCCGCGTCCCCCGACGACCACGTCGTCTCGCGCCGGGTGGTCGAGCCCGCCGGGAAGGCGACCGCGAAGGCCCTCACCGGCGCGACCGCTGCGAAGGGCAAGGTCGTCCTCCATTCCGACGGGAACGTCGGCCGGATCGACGTCCTCGAGCTGCGCGATCCCGCCCGGCTCGTGCTCGATCTGCACGGCCTCACCCGCGCGCCGGGGAGGCCGGTGAAGGGCGACGGCGCGTTCTCGCAGGTCCGGTTCGGGAAGTCCGACGGCAAGGTGCGCGTCGTGCTCGACGCCGCGGGCGTGCTCCCCGCCTACGAGGTGAAGCGCGTCTCGCGCGGCGTCGCGATCGTCGCCGTGCAGGAGAAGGCGACCGCGAGCCCGAAGCCCGCGCGCGAGCCCGCCGCCCGCGCGAAGACCGCCGTCGCAGCGGCCGCGGTGCCGGCGCCCGCGCCCGAGAAGGCGGCCGCCGCCGCGCCCGTCGCCGCGGCGCCCGCGTCGGGCCCGAAGGCCCGCATCGGCGACGTGAAGTTCGACCAGCGCGGCGGCTTCGCGCGCGTCGAGGTGAACGGCAAGGCGAAGTACGCCATCTCGCGCCCGGACGACCGGACGGTGGTCCTCACCCTCTCCGGCGCCGAGCTCCCGAAGAAGCTCGAGCGGTCGCTCGACACGAGCGCCTTCCAGGGTCCGGTCGTGACGGTCTCGTCCTTCAACCAGCCGACCACGGGCGACGTGAAGATCGTCGCGGTGCTCCGCGGTCCGGCGACCGACCGGCTCGACGAGACGAAGGGCGGCCTCGCCTGGACGTTCCAGGCAGTGAAGGGCGCCGAGGGGAAGGGGAGCGAGGCCCCGGTCGTCATCACCGACGCGGCCGCCGCCGGCATGTCGCAGGAGGCCCCGGGGTACGCGCTCTCCGGCGCCCCGCAGGCGCGCGGCTACACCGGCCGCCGCATCACCCTCGACTTCCACGACATCGACATCCGCAACCTCCTCCGGCTCATCGCCGACGTCTCGAAGAAGAACATCATCGTCGGCGACGACGTGACCGGGAAGGTGACGGTCTCGCTCCGCAACGTGCCCTGGGATCAGGCCCTCGATCTCGTCCTCAAGTCGAAGGGGCTCGGCAAGGAGGAGATGGGGAACGTCATCCGCGTCGCGAAGTTCGAGGTGATCGCCTCCGAGCAGAAGGCGCGGGCCGACGCGGAGAAGGCGCGGGCCCCCACGCTGCCGCTCAAGGTCCGGATCATCCCGGTGAACTTCGCGCGCGCGGGCGAGATGTCCGCCCGCATCAAGGACGTCCTCACCGAGCGCGGCACGGTGTCCACCGACGACCGCACCAACGTGCTCATCGTGAAGGACATCCAGGAGGCGCTCGTCCGCGCCGAGGGGCTCGTCCGGAACCTCGACACCGAGATCCCGCAGGTCCTCATCGAGAGCCGCATCGTCGAGGCCTCGTCCAACTTCAACAAGGCGCTCGGCGTGCAGTGGGGCGGCAACCTCGCCTTCACGCAGGCGACCGGGAACCCGACCGGCCTCGTCTTCCCGAACAACGGTTCGGCGACGGGCGGCATCGCCGGCGGCCCATCGACCGGCACGGCGGCGACGCCGAACTACGCGGTGAGCCTCCCGGCGCCCGTCGGCGACGGCTCCGGCGGCGCCCTCGGCCTCATCCTCGGCTCCGCGGGGGGCGCGTTCAACCTGAACCTCCGCCTCTCCGCCCTCGAGAACAGCGGCGTCGTGAAGACGATCTCCGCGCCGAAGATCGCCACCATCGACAACAGGGAGGCGACGATCGGCCAGGGCATCTCCATCCCCTTCTCGCAGGTCTCCGCCTCCGGCGTGAACACGACCTTCATCGAGGCGAAGCTAGAGCTGAAGGTGACGCCCCACGTCTCCGCCGACGGCTCGATCCTCCTCAAGATCAAGGCGACCAACAACCAGGCCAACCCGCAGCTCACCGGCGCGAACGGCCAGCCCTCGATCTCGAAGCGCGAGGCGGACACCGAGGTCCTCGTGAAGGACGGCGAGACCACGGTGATCGGCGGCATCTACACCCGCCAGACCTCGAGCAGCCGCAAGGAGGTGCCGTTCCTCGGCAAGCTCCCGGTGATCGGGTGGTTCTTCCGCAACGCCGCCGAGCAGGACGACCACACCGAGCTGCTCATCTTCATCACCCCGCGCATCCTCAACCGCCAGGCGGCGACCACGGCCGCCGCGGGCGGCGCGTCGAACTAGTGCTGCGACCCATGCATAGCGCTCCGCTCGTAGCGAAAGACGCGCCGTGCATCGGCGGTGGTGAACTGCCAATCGATGCGGCGCTTGCCGCTGTTCGCGCGGGCATTCCAGGCGCGAGTCCTGCGGCTGAGTTCGCCGAAGGTCGCGACGCGGTCACGACCGAGGCATTCGCGCGACCAAAGCCCGACCTCGATCTCGGCCGGGTTGAGCCAGCTCGCGTGCTTCGGCGTGTGGTGCACGGTGAAGCGCCCCCACAGCCTACGACCTTCCAGGGCTCCGAAGGCGTCGGTGAGCGACTTCATGCAGTGGGTGTTCAGGTTGTCCATCACGAGGTGGATGGTCCTGGCCGTGGGGTGGGCGGCGGCGATCTTCTTCACGGCGTCCGCGAAGCGCGGAGCCTTGCGGTTGCGCGTAGCGTGGGTCAGGTGGCGCCCGCCCTTCGGCTCCACGATGCAGAAGATGTTCGCCGTTCCATGGCGAACGTACTCGTAGTCGTTGCGAGCGATGCGGCCCGGGACCATCGGGACGCCCGGCCTCGCGGAGTCGAGAAGTTGGACCGGCCGCTCATCGAGCGCGACGACCGGCTCCCGCTCATTCAGCGGTTTTGCGAGCGTTTCGAGCACGTCCTCCATCCGCGTCACGTACTCCTCGTCCAGCTTCGGAACGCACCACATTTTTTTCCCGCCACGGCTTCAGCTCGTGGCGGGTCAGCATTCTGCGGATCGTCTCTCGGCCTACCTTGGCGACGATCCGTCTTCGGACTGCCTCCTCGGCGACCAGCATCAGCGTCCATCGCGACCGACCCGGCGGCGGCGGTGCGCAGACCATCGCTACGATCGCTGCCTGCTGCTTGGCATCGAGCAGCTTCGCCTGCTTCGGCCTCGCGTCCTCGCCCAGCGCTTCCGCAAGCCCGCCCTTCAGGTACCGCCACCCGACCCGCCGTACTTCCCGCGGGTATGTACCCACGGCGCTCCCCGCGTCCGCCATGGTCCAGCCAGCGTCCAGCAGTTGAAGAATGCGAGCTCGCCGCCACACTCGCGCGGAAACTCGCTGCCGGCCCAACGCCTTCAACGCGACCCGGTCCTCGGCCGAAAGCTCGAGACCTGGAAACGGACTGCGCGCTGTCTCTCGTGAACTCACCCATAGCTGTAGATCAAATCACTCGCCCCACCGCAAGCCTGATCGACTCGGCTGGGCGGGAGCACTAG
>DASWCJ010000233.1:0-11199 GCA_036390155.1 Anaeromyxobacter sp. | reverse complement strand
TGGTCCGTGGCGAGCTCGCTCTTCTCGGCGAGCACCCGGTATTTCGAGCAGGGCGGCGCGGCGGCGGGGGGCGGGGCCGGGTGCGCGGGGACGATCGTGGTCGTGGTCGTGCTCCCGTTCTTCGGCGGGGCGGCGGGCGCCGTCAGGGCGACGGCGAGCAGGGCGGCAACGGCTCCGGTCATGAGGTCCTCCGGGCCCGGAGGGTACCAGGGAGGGCGGCGGCGCGCCCCGGGCGCCGAGCCCGGGTGCCGAGCCGCGGCCCCGGGCTGCGTCTGCGATGACGGACGCGACGTCCCGGTCCACCCTCCGGTCGTCTCGTTGATCCGAGGCCACGTCTGGTATAGAAGATGCGAATCCGCTATCTAGGAGGCTCCCGTGGCCGCACCCCGCCTGCTCATCGCCCTCGCCGCCGCCGGGCTCGCCGCCGCGCCCGCGCCCGCGCGCGCCGCCCCCGCGTCCGGCCCCGTCGAGCTGACGCTCGTGTCGTACGCCGTCGCGAAGCCGCTCTTCGCGAAGCTCCTCCCCGAGTTCCAGCGCCAGTGGCGCGAGCAGACGGGACAGGAGGTCCGGTTCAAGGAGTCCTACGGCCCCTCCGGCGCGCAGGCCCGGTCGATCCTCGGCGGCCTCGAGGCCGACGTCTTCGCGTCCAATCTCCAGACCCTCGTGCCGCCGCTCGTCGACGCCGGGATCGTGAAGGCCGACTGGGCGACCCGGCTGCCGAACGGCGCCTCCCCGGCCTCTTCGGTCATCGCGATCGTCGTCCGCGCCGGCAACCCGAAGAAGGTCCAGGCGTGGCAGGACCTCGCCGCCCGGGGAATCGAGGTCGTCGCGATCAACCCGAAGACCTCGGGCAACGCGCGGTGGGGCGTGCTCGCCGGCTGGGGCGCGGTGCTCCGCGAGCAGGACGCGAAGGCGGCGGACGGCTGGGTGGAGGCGCTCGTGCGGAACACGAAGACGCTCGCGAGCGGCGGGCGCGAGGCGACCGACGCCTTCGTGAAGAACGGCGTGGGCGACGCGCTCCTCACCTTCGAGAACGAGGCGCTCTTCGCGCAGAAGGCGACCGGGGAGCCCATCGACTTCGTCGTCCCCGCCGCGAACGTCCGGACCGACTTCCCGGTGGTCGTCGTCGATCGCGTCGTCGACCGGAAGGGCACGCGCCCGGTCGCCGAGGCGTTCGCGAAGTTCCTCTGGTCGCCGAAGGCGCAGGCGATCTACGCGGAGGCGGGGTACCGCCCCTCCGATCCCGCCGCGGCGAAGGCCGCCGCCGGCCGGTTCCGTCCGGTGCCGAAGCTCTTCACGGTGGACGACGTCGGCGGCTGGGCGAAGGTCGACCGGGCCCTCTTCGCGGACGGCGCGCTCTACGACCGGGCGCAGGCGGCGCGCGGCGGTCGCTGATGCCCTCCTTCCCCGGCCCCGCGCCGGCGCGGCCGGGCGGTGAGCCGCGGGCCCGCACCGGGGCCCGCCGCTGGCTCCCGTCGCGCCTCGAGGTCGCGGTCCTCGCGTACCTCGCGCTCGCCGGCGCCGTGCCGCTCGCGGCCGCGGTGGCGCAGCTCGCGCACACCGCGCCCGCGGACACCTGGCGCGCCGTGACCGCCCCCGCGGCCGGCGCGGCGATCCGGCTCTCGCTCGAGGTGGCCCTCGCGTCGGCGGCGATCAACGCGCCGCTCGGGCTCCTCGTCGCGTGGGTCCTCGGACGGTACCGCTTCCCCGGGCGGCGGCTCCTCGACGCGCTCGTGGACCTGCCTCTCGCGATCCCCGGCGTCGTCGCGGGGATCTCGTTCATGACGCTCTTCGGCCCCGCGGGCCGGGTCGGGCGCGCGCTCGTCGGGCTGGGCGCGCCGCGGCTCGTCGGCTCGCGGACCGGGCTCGTCCTCGCGGGCCTCTACGTCACCCTGCCCTTCGTGGTCCGGACGGTGCAGCCGGTGGTGCTCACCCTCGATCGCGAGGCGGAGGAGGCGGCGGAGGTCCTCGGCGCCACGCCCGGCCAGCGCTTCGTGCGGGTGGTCCTCCCGCAGCTCCTCCCCGCGGTCGCCGCCGCCTTCGGGCTCGCCTTCGCGCGCGCAGTGAACGAGTACGGGGTGTTCGTCCTCGTCTCGGGCAACGTCGCGTTCGAGACGCTCGTCGCGCCGGTCTACGTCTACCAGCGGGTCGAGGCGTTCGACTTCGCGAGGGCGACCGGCGTCGCCGCCGTCCTGTGCGCCGCCTCGCTCGGCGTCCTCGCCCTCACCCACGCCTACCAGCGCCGGAGCGCCCGCCGTGCCGCGTGATCGCCGCGCCTCGCCGGCCGCCCGCGCCGGGCGCGCCCTCCTCGTCGTCCTCGCGGCGGCGTACGTGCTCGCCCTCGTCGGCCTCCCGCTCGCGAACGTCTACGCCCAGGCCTTCGCCCGCGGGATCTCCGCGTTCGTCGAGGGCCTGTCGTCCCCCGAGGCGCTCCACGCCGCCCGACTCACGCTCCTCGTCGTCGGGATCGCCGTCGTCGCGAACACCGCGTTCGGCCTCGCCGCGGCCTGGATCATCGCCCGGCACCGCTCGCTCGCCGCGCGCCTCGTGCGCACCGCGGTGGACCTGCCGCTCTCGGTCTCGCCTACGGTGGTCGGACTGCTCGTGGTCCTCGCCTGGAGCCCGAACGTCGGCCTGCTCGGCGGGCTCGTCCGCGGGAGCGGCGCGCGGATCCTCTTCGCCTGGCCCGGGCTCGTCCTCGCGACGATCCTCGTCACCCTCCCCTACGTCGCCCGCGAGGTGCTCCCCGCGCTCTACCAGCTCGAGCGGGCGGAGGAGGAGGCCGCGACCGTGCTCGGCGCGAGCCGCTGGCAGACCTTCCGGAACGTCGTCCTCCCCGCGATCCGCCCGTCGGTCGTGTACGGCGTCGTCCTCTGCGCCGCGCGCGCCGCGGGCGAGTTCGGGGCGGTCTCGGTCGTCTCCGGGAAGCTCATCGGCGAGACCAACACCCTCACGCTCCACGTCGAGCGCGCCTACGCCGAGTACGAGACGGTCGCCGCGTTCGCCGCGGCGTCGCTCCTCACCACGGTCGGCGTCCTCACGGTGGTGCTCGACGCGCTCTGGCGCCGGAAGCACGAGCGGTAGCGGCGGCGCCCGGAGGCGGGCGGGAGCGGGATCTAGAGTGCGCTCGAGGTGAGGCTGTCGGGCACGTCCGCGTTGGCGGGGAAGACGCGCACCCGCCGCGGCGAGAGGTGGACCTCCTGCCCGGGCTCGAGCCCGAGGGCCGTGCTCCGCGCGAGGTCGAGCTCCACCTCGACCGCGCCGCCGTGACCGGGGGCGGTGAGCTCGATCCGGACCGCCGCGCCGAGCGGCACGAGCCGGTCCACCTTCGCGGCGAAGCTCCCGGGCACCGCGGCGCGGTGGACGTCGAGCTCGTGGGGCCGGACGAAGACGTGGGCGCGCTCGCGCCGACTCCGCCCGGGGGCCGCGAACTCGAGGTCGTGGACGTAGGCCCGATCCCCCTCGACGTGGCCCTGGAACACGTTCACCGCTCCGAGGAACCGCATCACGAACGGGCTCGCGGGCTCCTCGAAGACCTGCGCCGGCGTGCCGACCTGCTCGATCCGGCCCTGGTTCATGAGCACGATCCGGTCGGAGACCTCGAAGGCCTCCTCCTGGTCGTGGGTGACGAACACGCTCGTGACGTGGAGCTCGTCGTGCAGGCGCCGCAGCCACCGCCGCAGCTCCTGCCGGACGCGCGCGTCGAGCGCGCCGAACGGCTCGTCGAGGAGCAGGATCCGGGGCGAGGTGGCGAGGGCGCGGGCGAGCGCGACGCGCTGGCGCTGGCCGCCAGAGAGCTGGTGCGGGTACCGGTCGCGGTACGGGGCGAGCTGGACGAGCGAGAGCAGCTCCTCGACGCGCTCGGTGATCTCCGACCTCTCGCGCTTGCGGATCCGGAGGGCGAACCCGACGTTCTCCGCCACCGTCATGTGGCGGAAGAGCGCGTAGTGCTGGAACACGAGCCCGACGTTCCGCTCGCGCGCGGAGCGCGCCGAGATCTCCTCGCCGCCGTTGCGGACCTCCCCCGCGTCGGCGACCTCGAGCCCGGCGAGGATCCGCAGGAGCGTCGTCTTCCCGCACCCCGACGGCCCGAGCAGCGCGACGAGCTCGCCGTCCGGGACGTCGAGCGACACGTCGCGAAGCACGGTGTTCTTGCCGAACGACTTCCACAGGCCTCGGATCTCGATGCT
Source organism: Anaeromyxobacter sp. (assembly GCA_036390155.1). GTDB lineage: Bacteria > Myxococcota > Myxococcia > Myxococcales > Anaeromyxobacteraceae > Anaeromyxobacter. The sequence goes on along the minus strand of DASWCJ010000233.1, from coordinate 7,009 downwards.
CATCCTCGCTCCAGGGCGCCGAGCGGCGCCTCCACGTAGTCCCGCCCGTCCCAGCGAAAGCGCTTCACGTCCGTCACCCGCCCGTGGCGCACGCCGAGGACGAGGTACTCCGCCCCGGGCACCGCCGGCTGGCCCTCGATCACGGCGTCGGCGCGGTCCTTCTCGGAGAAGTACGCCCCCACCTCGACGTGCGAGTGCCAGACCGCGGCGATCTCGCCCCCCACCTCCTCGAGCTCCCGGTGGACGCGCAGCTGCTCCTTCGGATCCATCAGGTAGGCGTCGCGGCTCGTGCGCGGGAAGCGGGCCGGATCGACGGCGTGGTAGCGGTCGGCGAGGTTCGCGACGGGGACGACGTGCAGCGCGCCGTCGCGGCGCAGGAGGAAGCCGCAGACCTCGCGCTCGGGGTCGGCCTCGCACAGCGTGACGAGGCGCGCGACGATCTCGGGGGGGTAGGTCGGGCTCACCATCGCGTCCTCCGCTCCCAGCTGCGCGGCTCGACGTAGCGGTCCGCGCGGTCCGGGAGCACCGTCACGACGTTCCCGCGCTCGCCCGCCTCCGCCATCCGGCGCGCGAGGGCGAGCGCCCCCGCGACGGCCGCGCCGGCGGAGTGGCCGACCCGCAGCCCCTCCTCGCGGGCGAGCCGCTCCGCCATGGCCCAGCCCTCCGCGGTGGGCATCGAGATCTTCCCGTCGAGCTCCGCCTCCCGGTAGATGGCCGGGACGATCGAGCTCGCCATGTGCTTCAGCCCCTCGAGCCCGTGCAGCGGCTCCTCCGGCTCCACCGCGTGGCAGCGGACGCCGGGGGCGAGCCGGCGCAGGCCGCGGCTCGTGCCCATCACCGTCCCGCCGGTGCCGATCCCGGCGGCGAACGCGGCGACCGCGCCGTCGAGCGCCTCCGCGATCTCGACGGCGGTCCCATGCTCGTGCGCCCGGGGGTTCTCCTCGTTCCCGTACTGGTCCGGGTAGAACCAGCGATCCGGTTCGGCCTCGACGAGCGCGCGGACCTTGTGAATGGCGCCGTCCGAGCCCTCGAGCGGATCGGAGAAGACGAGCTCGGCGCCGAAGGCGCGCGCGATCCGCTTGCGGGCCGCCGACACGTTCGCCGGCATCACGAGCGCGCAGGGGATCCCGAGCGCCGCGCAGATCCACGCGTAGGCGACGCCGGTGTTGCCGCTCGTCGAGTCCACGAGCGTCCGGCCCCCGCCGAGCCGGCCGTCCGCGAGGGCGGTCTCGATCATCCGCAGCGCGGGGCGGTCCTTGACCGAGCCGCCTGGGTTTTCGAACTCGCACTTCCCGTAGATCCGGATGCCGGGGAGCTCGGCGCCGATGCGCCGCAGGCGCACGAGGGGCGTCGCCCCGACGAGGCGGGCGACCGACTCGACCGGCGCGGGGCCGTGGCGCGGGAGGGCCGGCGTCACCGCGTCCCCTCCGCGGGCGCGTCGAACCACGCCTCCATCGAGAAGTAGCGCTCGCCGGTGTCGCCGAGGAGGGTCACGACCGTCCGGCCCGCGCCGAGCTCGGCCGCGACGCGGAGCGCGGCCGCGACCGCGGCGCCGCTCGAGATCCCGACGAGGAGCCCCTCCTCGCGGGCGAGGCGCTGCTTCGTCGCCCACGCGGCCTCGTCGGAGACGGTGAGGACGCGGTCGTAGGCGGAGCGGTCGAGGACCGCGGGCACGAACCCCGCCCCGAGCCCCTGGATCCGGGTCGGGCCGGCAGGACGGCCCGAGAGGACCGCACACGACTCCGGCTCGACCGCGACGACCGAGATCGCGGGGAAGGCGTCCCGGAGCACGGGCGCGACGCCGGCGATGGTCCCGCCCGTGCCGACGCCCGCGACGAATGCGTCCGGCGCGAGCCCCGCGGCGCGGAGCGACGCGACGAGCTCCGGGCCCGTGCCGCGCCGGTGGGCGACCGGGTTCGCGGGGTTCGCGAACTGATCGAGGAGGAGCGCGCCCTCCGCCTGCGCGATCTCCCGCGCCCGCGCGACCGCCGGCTCCATCGCGTCCTCGGCGCGGGTGAGGACGACCTCGGCGCCGTACCCCTCGAGCGCCTGGCGGTGCTCGAGCGCGGTGGAGTCCGGGATCACGAGCGTGAGCCGGTAGCCCTTCACCGCGCAGACGAGGGCGAGGCCGACCCCGGTGTTGCCGCTCGTCGGCTCGACGAGCCGGCCGCCGGGAGCGAGCCGCCCGTCGCGCTCCGCCGCCTCCACCATCGCGAGCGCGATCCGGTCCTTCACCGAGCCGCCCGGCTCGAAGGACTCGAGCTTCGCCAGGATCGAGGCCGCGCCCTGAGGGACCATCCGGCGGAGCCGGACGACGGGCGTCCCGCCGATCGCCTCGAGGATCGACTCGAGCGGGGGCGCCGCCCGGGGCCGCGCCGCGGCGGGCGCGGGAGCGGCGGCGCGGCCGGGGTGGTCCATTCGCGCCTCGCTAGTACTTGGGGATCGAGGGGTCCACCTCGTCGGCCCAGCGGTGGATCCCGCCGGTGAGGTTCCAGACCCGCTTGAACCCGGCCGCCTGGAGCTGCCGGAGCGCCTTCGCGCTCCGGACGCCGGTGCGGCAGTAGAGGACCACGTCGCGCGCGCTGTCGAGCGTGCCGAGCGCCGCCGCGAAGGACGAGAGCGGCGCGAGACGGGCGCCCTCGATCCGGCAGATGTCCCACTCGTGCGGCTCGCGGACGTCCACGAGGTCGAAGGCGTCCTTCCGCGCGAGGCGCGCGGCGAGCTCCGCCGGCGTGATCGCCGGCACGCCCTCGGTCTCGTCCGGCTGGCCGCGGATCCCGCAGAACTGCTCGTAGTCGACGAGCGCCTTCAGCTCCCGCGTCCCGCAGGCGGGGCAGCGGGGATCCTTCCGGAGCTTCACGGTGCGGAACTGCATCGCGAGGGCGTCCACGAGGAGGAGCCGGCCGACGAGCGGCTCGCCGATCCCGGCGATGAGCTTCACGGTCTCGGTCGCCTGCACGGTGCCGACGAGCCCGGGGAGGATCCCGAGGACCCCGCCCTCCGCGCACGAGGGCACGAGGCCCGGCGGCGGGGGCTCGGGGTAGAGGCAGCGGTAGCAGGGGCCGTCCTTCGTGCAGAAGATTGTGGACTGCCCCTCGAACCGGAAGATCGAGCCGTAGACGTTCGGCTTCCCGAGGAGGACGCACGCGTCGTTGGTGAGGTACCGGGTCGCGAAGTTGTCGGTCCCGTCCACCACCACGTCGTACTGCGAGATGATGTCGAGCGCGTTCTCGGAGGTGAGCCGCGCCTCGTGGGGCACCACCTCGACGTGCGGGTTCGCGTCGTGGAGCCGGTCGCGGGCCGAGTCGAGCTTCTTGCGGCCGACGTCCTTCGTCCCGTGGAGGAGCTGGCGCTGCAGGTTCGTCTCGTCCACCACGTCGAACTCGACGATGCCGAGCCGGCCGACGCCCGCCGCGGCGAGGTAGAGGCCGATCGGCGAGCCGAGGCCGCCTGCGCCGACCATCAGGACGCGCGCGTCCTTGAGCCGCCGCTGCCCCTCGAGGCCCACCTCCGGGATGATGAGGTGGCGGCTGTAGCGGAGGATTTCCTGCTGCGAGAGGGGCGGGAGCTCCGCCGCGGGCCGACCGATCGGCATCGCCTACCCTCCCGCGATCGCCGGGACGACGACGATCTCCGCGCCGTCCGCCACCGGCGTCTCGAACCCCTGCTGGAACCGGATGTCCTCCTCGTCCAGGTAGAAGATGACGTACGGGTAGGGCTCGCCCTTCGCGTCCCGCAGCCGCGTGCCGAGCTCGGGAAACCGGCTCGCCACGTCCGCGACGACCGCGCCGACCGTCGCGCCGCGCCCCTCGTGGACCGTCAGGCCGCCCGCGGCCTTCGCGAGGACCGTCGGGATCTTGAGCTTCACCGCCATGGCCTTCTCCTTAATGTCCGGCGCCGCACCGTTCAGGCGGCGCACTCGCCTTCCAGCGTCTCCGGCCGGAAGGGTTCGGTCGCCCCGGGCTCGACGTAGTCCTCGGGCCGCGCGTCCTCGACCCCCAGCTCCTCGAGCGGCGCGACGACCTGCTTCACCCGGTCGAACGACCGCGCGAAGAACGCGCCCGCGCCCTCGCCCGCGGCGCGGCCAGCGAGGTACAGCTCGACGAGGAGCCGGACCGCCTCTCCCACCTGCCGGGCGGGCACCTTGCCGGCGAGCCGGCCGAACGTGGCGGTCCCGGACCCGGCGCCGCCGCCGACGAGGACGAAGTACTGGGGGACGGCGCGCGCGCCGAGCCTCCGCGCGCTCCCCTGCAGGCCGATCGCGGCGACGTGGTGCTGGCTGCAGCCGTTCGGGCACCCGGAGACGTGCACCGGGACCTCGGCCGCGAGCGCCGCCGGGGCAAGCGCGCGCACCGCGTCCTCGACGAGCCGGGCCACCCCGCGCGTGCGCGTCACCGCGAGCCGACAGGCGTCCGCGCCGGGGCAGGCGACCGCGTCCGCGGCCGAGCCGGCGCCGTCGCGCCCGAGCCCCGCGGCGGAGAGGCGCGCGTGCAGCGCGGGGACCTCCTCCGTCCGGATCCAGCGGAAGACGAGCTTGCCGGTGCGGGTGAATCGGACCGCCCCGTCGCAGAAGGCGAGCGCGAGCTCCGCGGCCGTCTCGAGCTGCGTGGCGGTCACGTCGCCCTGCGGGAGCGCGGCGGAGACGACCGAGAAGCCGGGCTGCCGCTGCGCGCGGACGTTCGAGCGCACGAAGCGCGCGAGGGCCTCCGCGGAGGGGGCCGGATCGACGGCGAGGCGGGGCGGCTCGCCCGGGCCGCGCAGGACCGCGGCCCTCGCCCGCGCGGCGATCGCGTCCGGCGTCGGCGCGGCGGGGCGGTCGGAGTCGGGGGCGCGCTCCGCCGGCGGCCGCGCGGGGTCGAACGGCAGGGCCGGCGCGCCCTCCGACCGGACCCGGGCGAGCTCCTCCTCGACGAGCGCGCGGAAGGCGTCGAGCCCGAGGTCCCGCAGGAGGAACTTGAGCCGGTTCCGCTGCTTGTTCACGCGGTCGCCGCGCGCGTGGAAGACGCGCACGAGCGCCTCGGCGAGCGCGAGGAGGTCCGCCGCGGGCACGAAGGGGAGAAACGGCGCACCGGAGGTGCAGAGCGACGACGTGCCGCCGGCCACGGTGACCGCGAACCCGCGCTCCTCCCGCCGCCCGTCGGTGCGGAGTCGCGCGCGCAGGCCGAGGTCGTGGATCGCGCTTGCGACGTGGTCCTCCGCGCACCCCTCGAAGGCGATCTTGAACTTGCGCGGGAGCGACGACGCGAGCGGATGGCGGAGGAAGTGCCGCGTCACCGCGTCCGCGTACGGCGTGACGTCGAAGACCTCGTCCGCCGCGACCCCGGCGAACGCGCACGCGACGACGTTCCTCACCGCGTTGCCGCCCGCGCCGTGCGTCGTAATCCCCACCTCGGCGAGGCGCCGCATCGCGGGCTCGAGGTCGGCGGGGCGCAGGAAGTGGAGCTGGAGGTTCTGGCGCGTCGTGACGTGGCCGTAGCCGCGCGAGTGGCGCTCCGCCACGTCCGCGAGCGCGCGCAGCTGGGCGGCGTCCGCGCGCCCCTGCGGAAGCTTGACGCGGAGCATGTGGACGCCGTCCTGCCGCTGCGAGTAGGCGCCCCGGACCACGCGGTAGGCCCGCCAGCGCTCCGCGTCGATCTCGCCCCGCTCGAAGCGGCCGAGCGTCTCGACGAACGCGTCGATCTCGGCAGGGTCTGCGTAGCTGGCGCGCATGAGCTAAAATCTTAGATGGCGGACGAGCGTCTTGTCAAGCGGACGACGGACGTGTATCCAGTCTAACGGAGGACCACCATGGCCACGAACCCGCAGAGCCCCAAGCCCGGCGGCGCCCCGCGCCCGGGCCCGAGCACCGTGTCGGTCCACGGAGGCGACACCCGCGCCCGCGCCCACCAGGCGATCCCGATGCCGATCATCCAGACGGCCACCTACGCGTTCGCCGACACGGCGGACCTCGTGAACTTCATGGAGCAGCGCGGCCTGGGCGTGCCCCTCGAAGGGCGCGAGGACTACGGACGCTACGGGAACCCGACCGTCCAGTCGGTCGAGCGGAAGGTCGCCGCGCTCGAGGGCGCGGACGACGCGGTGCTCCTCTCCTCCGGCATGGCCGCGATCACGACGCTGCTCCTCGCGAGCCTGCCGTCCGGCGCGCACATCGTCATGACGGACGACTGCTACCGGCGGACGCGCCAGTTCTGCCTCGTCTTCCTGAAGCGGCTCGGGATCGAAACCACGGTCGTGCCGATGGGTGACTACGCCGCGCTCGAGGCCGCGATCGTCCCGAAGAAGACCCGCTTCCTCGTCTCGGAGAGCCCGACGAACCCCTACCTGCGCTGCGTCGATCTCCCCCGCCTCGCGGAGATCGGGCGCCGCCTCCGCGTCGCGACGGTCATCGACAGCACCTTCGGGACTCCGCTCAACCAGCGGCCGCTCGAGCACGGCATCGACTACGTCGTGCACAGCGCGACGAAATACCTCGGCGGCCACCACGATCTCCTCGCGGGCGTGGTGCTGGGGAGCAAGGCGCGGGTCGCCGCGCTGCGCGACGCGCGGGGCGTGCTCGGCGGGATCGTCGATCCCCAGAACGCCTACCTGCTCGAGCGGGGCCTCAAGACGCTCGGCCTCCGCGTGCGCCAGCAGAACGAGACCGCGCTCGAGGTGGCCCGCTGGCTCGAGCGCCACCCGCGGATCGAGCGCGTCTGGTACCCCGGCCTCCCCTCCCACCCGGATCACGAGATCGCGGCACGGCAGATGACCGGGTTCGGCGGCGTCGTCAGCTTCGAGATCCGCGGGAAGCTCGAGGACGCGAGCCGCTTCATCGACCGGATGGAGATCCCGTACATCGCGCCGAGCCTCGGCGGCGTGGACAGCCTCATCGAGCAGCCCGCGCTGATGTCCTACTTCGAGAAGACGACGGAGGAGCGGCTCGCCGTCGGCATCAAGGACACCCTCGTCCGGTTCGCGATCGGGATCGAGGACGCGGCGGACCTCATCGCCGATCTCGAGCAGGCGCTCG
>DASWCJ010000232.1:0-4249 GCA_036390155.1 Anaeromyxobacter sp. | reverse complement strand
CGCCCTCGGCGGCGCACTCCGTGGTTTCGCCGTGCCGGTCGCAGTCCGGTTCCGGTGCCGTGGGCCGCTGGCGCGCCCGGGCGTGCGCCGGCGTCTGCGTTTCCGGGTACTTCCGACAGTCCGGCGCCGGTCGCGACTCTGGCGGCGGCGCAGGAGGACGGCGCCTTCCCCGGCCCGCCACGGCGGCGTTCGGTCGGGGCGACGAGATCGCCGAGCCGGAGCCGCACCACAATGTGCGCGACCTCGAGAGGCCGGCGCCGCTAAGTGACCGGCATTGGGACTAGAGCCCCATCTGCTGGACCTGGTAGCCGCGCTCCCGGAGGGCGCGGAGGATCTCCTCGACGTGCTCCGGGCCGCGCGTCTCGAGCGTGAGCTGGAGGGTGGTGTCGCCGAAGCGGTACGCGAACGCGCGGGTGTGGTGCACCTCGATCACGTTCGCCTTCACGTTCGCCACGATCGCGGAGACCTTGGCGAGCTGGCCCGGCTTGTCCTGGAGCGCGACGCTGATCCGGGCGAGCCGGCCGTCCTTCACGAGCCCGCGCTCGATCACGCGCGCGACGAGGTTCACGTCGATGTTGCCGCCCGAGACGATGCACACGACCCGCTTGCCCTCGAGGCCGCGGATCTTCTTCTGCATGAGGGCGGCGACGCCGACCGCCCCGGCGCCCTCCACCACCGTCTTCTCGCGCTCGAGGAGGTAGAGGATCGCGCTCGCGATCTCCTCCTCCGAGACGGTCACGATCTCGTCCACGAGCTTCTTCACGTGCTCGAGCGTGAGGTCGCCCGCGCGCTTCACCGCGATGCCGTCGGCGATGGTGTTCGACGGGTCGAGGGTGACGGGGTGCCCCGCCTCGACCGCCTGGAGCATGCAGGGGAGGACCTCGGTCTCGACGCCGATCACCTTCACCGAGGGGCGCAGCGCCTTCGCCGCCGCGGCGATGCCGGCGATGAGGCCGCCCCCGCCGATCGGGACCACGATCGCGTCCGTCCCCGGCTCCTGGGCGAGCACCTCGACCGCGATCGTCCCCTGCCCGGCCATGACGTCCGGGTCGTCGAACGGGTGGATGAAGGTGAGCCGCTCCACCTGCTCGAGCCGGCGCGCCTCCGCGTACGCCTCGTCGTAGTTCGCGCCGTGGAGCACCACCCGCGCGCCGTGGGCGCGGGTGTTCGCGACCTTCATGATCGCGGTCGCCTCCGGCATCACGATGGTCGCCCGCAGCCCGAGCCGGCCGGCGTGGTACGCGACCGCCTGCGCGTGATTGCCGGCGCTCGCGGCGATGAGGCCGCGGTCGCGGTCCGCAGCGGGCATGAGGAGGAGCTTGTTCAGGGCGCCGCGCTCCTTGTAGGCGCCCGTCATCTGGAGGTTCTCGAGCTTCAGCCAGGCGTCGGTGCCGGTGAGGCGCGAGAGCGTCTCGCTGCGCGCGCACGGGGACAGGTAGATCCGGTCGCGGATCCGCCCGAGCGCGGCTTGAACGTCAGCCAGGGTGACCATCCGACCCGAATACCGCCGCGGAGGGTCGCGGGCAAGTTCACGCGGCCCCCGCGGCCGCCGCCGCGCAAGGGGTCGCGGCGGCGAAAGCTCCGGTCGACCCCGCCCGCCCGCCGCAGGCAGGCGTATGGTGCGCCGGATCAGTGCTGGACGAGGCGCCGGGCCAGCTCCACCCGGTTCCGGACGCCCAGCTTGTCGAAGATCGTCTTCAGGTGACTCTTCACCGTCTGCGAAGCGATCCCGAGCCGCTCGGCCACCTCGCGGGAGCGGAGCCCGTCGGCCACGAGGAGCGCCACCTCGCGCTCGCGCTGCGTGAGCCCGTCCGCCGGGGGCACCTGCGCCAACGGCTCGGGCCCGAGCTGGACCGTGTCCGGGAGCGGCTCGCGCCACAGGTGCAGCTGCGTGCGGCCCTTGCCGACCGCGGTGACCTCGATCCGCAGCCGCTCGCCGAGCCCCTCCATCACGAGGGTGCGGCGAATGCCCGGCGCCCCGACCTGGGCCCCCTGGGTCAGCCCGCGCAGCTCCGCGGGCACCGGCGTTCCGTCGGCGGCGTCCACGAAGAAGACCTTCAGCATCTCCTCCGCCTGGCGATCGCAGCGCAGGAGTCCATCGCCGTCGCTATGAGCGGCGGCCCCGCGCGGTGCCGGGACGCGCACGTTTGCGCGCATCATCGTCCACCCCCTGCCACGAACCGCCGGTCCGAGGCAGACCCATACTACAGCCCTCCGCTCGACTGGTCAGCCGTCATGGGGGAGTGACTGAACTTCTTTTTTGGGGATGCGACATTGTCACGATCCGTCGATCGCGAAGCCGTCGCGCTCGGGCTCGGTCCGCCCGGGTGGCACTCCGCGGAGGACCCACGCGCGGAAGTCCGCGGGGTTCGCGCCGTGTCCCGTCGCGCGGACGAACCGGAACGCGGCGCAGGCCTCGTGTGCCGCGCGGCAGTACGCTGCGACCGTGTCTCGCGGTATCGCGGCGGGCTCGTCCGCGACGGCGTGGCAGTCGGGGCGTTGGCGTCCGAGGAAGGGACAGGTCATGCCGCGGGCGCCTGGCGCCCGCGGGGAACCTAGGGTGTGCGCTCCCGCACGGCCGGAGCGAGCGCCCGCTCGCTCGCTTGCGTCCCGAACGCGGCGGTCGCGGCGGCGCCGAGGAGGAGCAGCAGCACGACGAAGGCGGCGGTCGCGTGCCGGCGCGAGCCCTCCCGCCAGAAGGCGCCGGCGGTCACCGCGAGCCGCAGCGGCGGTGTCACGAAAAGTGCGAGCACCCCGAGACGGGCGAGCCGGGCCGCCACCTCGCCCTGCCCGGCCAGGTGCGCGAGGGTCGCCGCCGCGCACAGGCCGACCCCGGTGAGGGTCCCCGCCCAGAGCGCGCGAGAGACGAGCCGGTTCACGAGCCCCCCAGCGCGGCGAGCCACGCCATCCGGCCGCCGAGGAACACGAGGATCACCGCGAACGCGCCCTGCAGGCGCCGTGCGGGGAGGCGCGGCAGGAGCGTCGACCCGAGGAGCGACCCCGCGAAGACGCCCACCACGAGGGGAGCGGCGAGCTGCGGATCGAGCTCGCCCCGCGCGAAGTACACGTACGCGCCGGCCGCGGCGGTCACCCCGATCATGAAGTTCGAGGTCGCCGCCGCGACCTTGAAGGGCATCCCCATCGCGAGCGTCATCGCCGGCATCTTGAAGAGGCCGCCGCCGACGCCGAGCAGCCCGGAGATCGCCCCCGCGACGGCGCTCGCCGAGAGCCCCGGGAGCCACCCGTGCACCGCCTCCGCGCCGGCCTCGGCCGAGTCGCTGCCGGCGTGGCGGCGCACCCAGAGCATCGTGGCGGCGTAGAGGGCGACGGCGGCGAACAGGATCTTGAGGACGCGCACCGGCGCGACGCCGGCGACGGCGCTGCCGAGGAGCGAGCCCGCGACGGTGGCGAGCTCCAGCACCACCCCGACCCGGATGTTGGCGGCGCCCCGGTCGACGTAGGCGGCGGAAGAGGCGGAGGAGCTCGCGATGATGACGACGAGGGAGGCGGCGACCGCGTGTCGGAACGGGACGCCGAGGAGCTCCGAGAGCGCGGGGACGATGAGGATTCCCCCGCCGATGCCGAGCAGCGCCCCGAGGAGGCCTGCGGCGGCGCCGAAGGCGGCGAGGGCGGCGGAGGTCAAGGGGCGTCCACTGTAGCGCGCGCGGGTGGCGGTGCGAAGCGGGGAGCGCCCGCGCGTGGTCGCGCCGGCGGGCGCGGGCGACGAAGGGCGCGCGTGGTAGACTCGGGGTGTGTCTCCTTCCACGCTCCTCCGGGTGTTCCTCCTGATCACGGCCGCCCTCGCGGCGGCCTGTAGCACGCTCGACCCGAGGCACCTGTCGGCCTCGGAGCAGCGGCAGCCGCGCTGCAGCGACAAGTTCGCCGCGTGCGCGCCGCCCGCCTCCTACGAGGCGACGGTGGACGCGAGCCGCCTCGAGCTCCGCAAGCAGATCCAGCTCGCGCTCCGGATGGACGTCCCGGAGAACGTCTCGAGCGACGCCGCCGCCCTCGTCCTGCGTCGCGCCGAGAAGGCGGACGTCCCCGCGCTGCTCGAGCTCGCCTCGCTGTACGAGGACGAGTGGGCGATCCTCGGGAAGTGCCAGTGCAAGGGCGAGGAGAACCAGTGGGACAAGAAGCGGATCGGGGCCGTGCTCGCGAAGCGGCTCCCCTCCGCCGAGCTGCGATCCCCGAAGCTCTGGGAGGACCGGATGGCGGCGCCCCTCGCGGCCATCCGCGACCTCAAGCACCA
>DASWCJ010000231.1:0-3787 GCA_036390155.1 Anaeromyxobacter sp. | reverse complement strand
TTCCCCGCACGCGGCGCGCCGGCGCGGCCGCCGCCGCTGCCGTGGGAAGCGGTTCCGACGCCGGAGTAGCGCCGGAGCGCGCCTCCGCGCGCTTCTCGCGCGCGTAGACGACCCCATTTCGACGCGGGCGTGGCAGCGCCCGTGCACCAGGCGACCCACCTGACGCGCGTCCGCACGGACGTGGCGCAGGCGTGCGTGCGCCGATCGCACCGACAGAGCTGAGAAAAAACGAGCAGGCGAGCGCGATGTAGGTACTCGCTCACTGTGTAGCCATGCGTGGGTGAGAGTGGTTACCTGGGCGCACCTCACCCCCTCCCACGCATACTCGTAGGAAATGCGGTCGGCAGGCCTCCCGTTCAGGTGGCGATACCCCGAACGAAGGAGCCGACCCGTGACCGCTCGTTCCGCCCTCCTCACGACCGCACTGTCGCTCGTCCCCCTGCTCGCCGCCTGCGGCGGCAATGGAGACCTGCCGTCCTGCACGACCGATCCCGCGTCGTGCTCCGTCGGCCCCGCTGCCCCAGGCAGCTCCTCCAGCGCGTCCGCCGGCGCGTTCCGCGGCGACGGATCTCCGACGCCGTCCTTCGGCGGCTGGGCGTGGGGCAGCGTGCCCGCGGACGCGATCGCGCACGCCGGGTTCGACTGGTTCGAGACCGGGTACCCCGGCGACACGAAGACGAACGAGATCCTGCGCAACGCGGGCGTGCGGCCGTTCGCGTACGTGAACCTCGGCGAGCTCGTGCCGGACATGAAGGATCAGTCCGGCTACACCGGGCCGATCCTGCGCCAGAACGGCGACTGGGGGACCCTGCTCGTCGACGTCACCGACGCGAGCTGGCAGGACTGGCTCGTGCGGCGCGCCGACGAGGCGTACCGGGGCGGCTCGCGCGGCATCAAGTGGGACGTGGCGGAGCCGGACGTGCCGCCCGGGAAGACGCGCGAGGACGTGCACGGCGCGATGGCGTCGGTGATGGCGCGCGTCCGGCAGCAGCACCCCGACATGAAGCTCATCTACAACCAGGGGTTCGACTTCGCGCTCGCGTATCCGCAGTACGTGGATGGCGTCGAGACCGAGGGGCTCTTCTCGGCCTCGAGCTACCCGGCCGCGTGGCTGCAGCCGTGGAACGACCCGTTCTACTGGGGCCCGCAGTACGAGAAGGCGAAGCAGCTCCGCGCGCGCGGCATCCCGATATTCTGCGCGGAGTACGAGGACCCGTGGAGCCAGCGCGCGAAGGACCTCTTCGCGGCGATCACGGCGCAGGGCTTCGTCCCGTACATCACGAGCGTCGAGTGGAACATCCGCGGCTGGGGCCTGAACGTGGCCCCGGGGTGGTAGCCATGACCGCGCTCGCGTTGTTGGAAGGCGCCCTGCTCGCGCTCCCGGCCCTGCTCGCCCTCGCGCTCCTCGGCCGCCGCCGCCCGGCCCCGGCCCCGGTCGCGAAGCGGACTCCGGAGCGCAACCGCGAGTAGAATCGGCGCTGCGTGCGCGGCTTCGGCAAGTACCGGCTCCTCGAGCCGATCGCCTCCGGCGGCATGGCCGACGTGTGGCGCGCCGAGGTGACGGGCGCCGCGGGGGTCGTGAAGGAGGTCGCGCTCAAGCTCGTCCGCGGCGAGCACGCGGAGCGGAGCGACTTCGTCCGCATGTTCGTGGAGGAGGCGCGCCTCGCGTCGCGGCTCGGGCACGCGAACGTCGTCCAGGTGTTCGAGTTCGACCAGATCGACGGCCGGTACTACATCGCGATGGAGCTCGTCCGCGGCCGGCACCTCGGTCACGTCGCGGATCGTGCGCGGGAGATCGGGGTCCGCTTCGGCGTCCCTCGCGTCCTCCAGGTCGGCGTGGACGTCGCGCGCGGGCTCGCCCACGCGCACCGGCTCTCGGAGGCCGGGCGGCCGCTCGGGGTCGTGCACCGGGACGTCTCCCCCCACAACGTCCTCCTCTCGTTCGAGGGCGAGGTGAAGCTCACCGACTTCGGGATCGCGCGGGCGATGGACCGCGCCGGTCTCTCCGCGCCCGGGACCATCAAGGGGAAGGCGGCCTTCATGGCGCCGGAGCAGGCCCGTGGCGACGGCGTCGTCGACGCGCGCGCCGACGTCTTCTCGCTCGGGGTGATCCTGTGGGAGCTCTGCACCGGGCGGCGGCTCTTCGCCCGGGACAGCGACCAGGCGACGCTCGAGGCGGTGAAGGCGGGCGAGCCGGTCACGCCGCCGTCGTCGTGGAACGAGGAGGTCCCGCCCGCGCTCGACCGGGCCATCCTCGCCGCGCTCGAGCACGAGGCCACGCGGCGCACCGCCTCTGCGCACGAGCTCGGGGCCGCGCTCTCGACGATCCTCCTCGACGTGGCGACCTCCCCCGACGATCACGACCTCCGCGCGTTCATGCACCGGCTGTTCGAGCCGGAGCTCGCGGTGCTCCACTCGCCGGCCGCGGAGCCGACCCGCGTCCGCCCCGCCGCCCACGCGGCCGAGCCCGAGGCGTCGTGGGCGGGGGAGGGGACCGAGCCGCCGACCCGGACCGCCCTCGGGCCCCCCGCGCCGCGGAGGCGCCGCGCCGCCGCCCTCGTCGCCGGGATGGCCGCGGCGCTCGCCGTCGCCGGCGCCCTCGCGGTCGCGGTGACGAAGGCCACGTCGGTCCCGGCGCCTGCGCCCCGGGTCGCGCCGCCCGGGCCTGCGGTCGCGGCGGCGCCCGCCGCGCCCCAGCTCCCGGCCCCGCCGGTGACGCAGGCAGCCCGGCCGCTCCCCGACGAGCTCCCCGGCGTCACCGACGAGGACACCGGGGACCGCGAGCCGTCGACGCGCCGCCCCGTCCACGCGGTCCACGGCCTGAACGCGATCGCGGTGCCGCCGCGCGCGAGCGGGGACGGGATCCTGAGCGTGAACGCGATCCCCTGGGGCACCGTCAGCGTGAACGGTCACGCGGTCGGCGACACGCCGCAGGAGATGCGGCTCCCCGCCGGACGCCATCGCGTCCGCATCGAGCGCATGGGCCACCGCACCGTGGACGAGCTCGTCACGGTGAGGGCGGGCGCGCGCACGAAGCTGCTCCGGTAGCCGCAATGCCGGTCACTTAGCGGTGCCGGCCTCTCGAGTCGCCCGGACCGAACGCCGCCGAGGCGGGCCGGGGAAGGCGCCGTCCTCCTGCGCCGCCGCCAGAGTCGCGACCGGCGCCGACGGACGGAAGGACCCCGAAACGCAGACGCCGGCGCACGCCCGGGCGCGCCAGCGGCACACGGCACCGGAACCGGACTGCGACCGGCGCGGCGAAGCCATTGAGGGCGCCGCCGAGGACGAGCGGGGCTGGCGTGGGCCGCTGTCACGCCGCGTGCACGCCGGCTCCGCCGATCGGAGCGGTCCGAACGCAGCGACGGCGGCGTGCTCGTCGGAGACGCCTCCCCAGCCCTTGGGTGGCGGCTGCCGAAGTGGCTGCGGCGAGCTCCGATCACCGCGGAGCATCCGCACCATGCCGCCCGTGGTTCGGCCGTAGCCCCATCGGCGGCGCGCGCGGGCCCGGGCTGGCCCCCTCCGACGAGCACGCCGCCGTCGCTGCGTGCGGATACGGGGTCCGTACGCGAGCCGGCATGCACGCGGCGTGACAGCTTCGCGCGTCAGCTCCGGTGACCGTTCGGGGGCGCGCCCATGGTGCTCGCCATGCCCGCCACCGTACGGGAACGCTCTCGCGCGGAGCTGGCGCGCCCGGGCGTGCGCCGGCGTCCACGTTTCTGGACCCGTCCGACCGTCCGGTGCCGGTTGCGACCCTGGCGGCGGCGCAGGAGGACCGGGGGCCATGCCC
>DASWCJ010000230.1:0-6516 GCA_036390155.1 Anaeromyxobacter sp. | reverse complement strand
CGGACGTGCTGGTGGTTTCCCCTGTCGGACCGGGTTGATAGCCTCCACGGGTGGTCGGCGACGAACGACGAACGGGTGGCCCCGGTGCGGCGGAGGGAGGCGCTCGCGCGCTCGAGGCGCTCGTGCCGCCGCTCCGCTTCGCGCTCGGGAGCCGCTCGCGCGCGGAACGGCTCGCAGGCTTCGGGGCGACCGCGCACGGCGCGGCGGCGCGGGCGCGCGCCGCGGGCGTCCCGGACTCGCCCGCGCTCGCCCGCCTCGAGGCCGAGGCCGCCGCGTTCGACGCGCTCCCGGCGCGGGACCGGCGCGCCGCGCTCGCCCGGATCGCGGCCCACCTCTCCGCGCTGATCCCGCTCCCGCCCGAGCTTCGTGACGTGGCGAGGAGCGCACGGATCGAGATGCTCGCGCCGCGGAAGGGCGCGCGGGCGATCGCTCCGACCGCGTCCGCGACCGCGACCCCGACCGCGACCCCTGAGCCCGAGTGGCGCGAGGCGCCTCCGCCGCGCTCCCCCGCCGAGCGCGCCGAGCGCCGCAACAAGCTCGCGACCCCGCTCGCCGCGCTCCCGCGCGCGCACCCCGCGCCCCGCGCCCAGCTCGAGGAGCGCGGCCGCACGACCGTCGAGCAGGCGCTCGAGTTCTGGCCGCGCGCCTACCAGGACCGGACCACGGTCCGGCGCGTCTCGGAGCTCACCATCGGCGAGGCGGGGATCGTCCTCGCGACGGTCGGTCACGCGCGCGTCCAGCGGATGCGGAGCGGGAAGCCCATGCTCAAGGTCGGCGCGTCGGACGCGACCGGCCCGCTCGAGCTCGTCTTCTTCAACGCGCCGCCCTGGCGGCTCAAGCAGTTCCAGCAGGGCGACTCGCTCCTCGCCTGGGGGAAGGTGACGGAGGGCTTCGGGCGGCGGCGGCAGATGACGCAGCCCGAGGTCGAGAAGGTCCACGCGGGGGACTCGGCGAGCTTCGGCCGGATCGTCCCCGTCTACCCGGGGCCCGCCGACTACCAGCACGCCGCCCTCCGCAAGCTCATGAAGCGGCTCGTGGACGAGGCCGCGCCGCTCGTGCCGGAGGACCTTCCGATCGAGCTCCGCGATCGGCGCGGGCTCCTCACGCGCGCCCGCGCGCTCCGCGAGGCCCACTTCCCGCCGCCCGGGACGGACGTCGAGGAGGCCGCGGCGCGCGCGACGCCGGCGTACCGGCGGCTCGTCTACGAGGAGCTCTTCTTCCTGCAGCTCGCGCTCGCCCGGCGCCGGCGCGGGATGCGCGCCCAGGCGGGCATCTCGTTCGACGCCTCGCCCGAGGCGCTCCGGGCCGCGGTCGCGCCGCTCCCGTTCGCGCTCACCGGGGCCCAGGAGCGGGCGCTCGAGGAGATCGCCCGCGACATGGCGCGGCCCGAGCCGATGAACCGGCTCCTGCAGGGCGACGTCGGCAGCGGCAAGACCGCGGTCGCCTTCGCGGCCATGCTGCTCGCGGTCCGCTCCGGCTGGCAGGCCGCGCTGATGGCACCGACCGAGATCCTCTCCGAGCAGCACGCGGCCACGCTCTCGGGCTGGCTCGCGGGGTCCGGGATCGAGGTCGCGCTCGTCGGCGCCCAGGCGCGCGGGAAGGCGCAGCGGGCCGCGCGGGCCGAGGTCGCCTCCGGCCGCGCGCGCATCGCGGTCGGGACGCACGCGCTCGTCGAGGAGGACGTCGCGTTCGACAAGCTCGGCCTCGTCGTCGTGGACGAGCAGCACCGGTTCGGCGTGATGCAGCGACTCGCCCTCATCGCGAAGGGGCGGCGCCCGGACGTCCTCGTGCTCACCGCGACGCCCATCCCGCGGACGCTCGCGCTCGCCTTCTACGGCGACCTCGACCAGTCGAAGATCGGCGAGCTGCCCCCGGGGCGGGCGCCGGTCGCGACGCGCCTCTACGGCGACTCCCAGCGGAAGGCGGCCTACGACCTCGCCCGCCGCGAGCTCGAGGCGGGCCGGCAGGCCTACGTCGTCTACCCGCTCGTCGCCGAGTCCGCGAAGACCGACCTCGCTGACGCGACCACCGGCGCGGCGCAGCTCCAGAAGGTGTTCGCGGGTCACGCGGTCGGCCTGCTCCACGGGCAGATGAAGGCCGACGAGAAGAAGGAGGTCATGGACCGGTTCCGGTCCGGCGCGCTCCGGGTGCTCGTCTCGACGACGGTGATCGAGGTGGGCGTGGACGTGTCCAACGCGACCGTGATGATCGTCGAGCACGCAGAGCGGTTCGGCCTGTCGCAGCTGCACCAGCTCCGCGGGCGGGTGGGGCGGGGCGCCGAGAAGAGCCACTGCCTGCTCCTCGCCCACTTCCGCAGGACCGGCGACGACGCCCGCGAGCGGCTGCGGGCGATCGAGCGCACGCACGACGGCTTCGAGATCGCGCGAGAGGACCTCCGCATCCGGGGGCCGGGCGAGCTCCTCGGCACCCGGCAGTCCGGGCTTGCGCTCCTCGACATCGCCGACCTCTACCGCGACGGGGTGATCCTGGAGGAGGCTCGTGAGGACGCGTTTGCGCTCGTGGAGGCGGACCCGGAGCTCGGCCGCCCGGAGCACGCCGCCGCCGCGGAGGCGCTCCGGGTCCGCTGGGCGGAACGGCTCTCGCTCGCCCAGGTGGGGTAGTCGCCACTCGCTCGCTCCGGCGCGCGAGGGGCTATGATCCCTCCATGAGCGTGGCGCTCGCGGGTGCGCTGCGGCGGGAGGGGATCCGCGACGAGCGGGTGCTCGCGGCGATCGCGCAGCTTCCGCGCGAGGCGTTCGTGCCCGAGCCGCTCCGCGCGGCGGCGGACGACGACCGGCCGCTCCCGATCGGACTCGGCCAGACCATCTCGCAGCCGTTCGTGGTCGCGTTCATGTCCGAGCGGCTGCACCTCGCAGGCGACGAGCGCGTGCTCGAGGTCGGGACCGGGTCCGGCTATCAGACCGCGCTCCTCGCCCGGCTCGCCGCGGAGGTGTACTCGATCGAGATCCTGCCCGAGCTCGCCGAGCGCGCGCGGGAGGTGCTCGGCCGGCTCGGGATCGCGAACGTCCGGCTCCGCACCGGCGACGGCGCGCTCGGGTGGGCGGAGGAAGCGCCGTTCGACCGCGTGATGGTCACCGCCGCCGCGAAGGCGGTCCCGCCGGCGCTGCTCTCCCAGCTCGCGCCGGGCGGGCGGATGATCCTCCCGGTCGGCCCGGCGCCGGACGCGCAGGTGCTCCGGCAGATCGACCGCGGGAACGACGGCGTCGTCGTCGAGACGGATCTTCTCGGGGTTCGCTTCGTGCCCCTGACGCACCTGTGATCTAGAATCGCGGGGCGATGATCATCTGCCCCATCTGCGAGCATCCCCAGGCCCAGGGGAGCGAGTGCGACGTCTGCGGGAAGCGGCTCGTCGCCGGGGTCTCGGCGGCGGACCTCGCGATCGCCGCGGTGGACGGGCTCGAGCCGACGCTGCACCTCCCCGCGGATGCGGTCGAGGAGCGGATCCCGGACCTCGAGCCGACGCTCCGCGGCGCGGGCGACGCGGTGTTCGCCGACGACCGGACGCCCGACCTCGAGCCGACGCGGACGGAGCCGGTGGACGTGGACGCGCCGGAGACGCCGGACGTCGAGCGGACCGCCGTGGCCGGCCTCCCGGACGACGGGCCCACGCTCCTGCCCGAGGTCGTGCTCTGCCGGTACTGCAGGACCCCGGCGTCCCCGGGCGACTGGCTCTGCGCCCGCTGCGGCGTTCGACTGCCAGTGATTCCGCTCGCCACTGCGGACGCCGCCGCGCTCCTGCGAGTGTGCTCGTGTGGGACGTCGGTCCGTCCCGATGCGTCACTTTGCCCAAACTGCGGAGCCCGCCTCTCCTGATCGAGGCGAGACTGAGTCTCGCCGTGAAGTCGCGTTGACCTTGGACAAGTCGGGGCCCGGTCGGCTAGGGTGCGCCCTCGCAGGCGGGCGCTCGCACCGCCGGAGCTCGTCGGGGGTGCAAACTTGCAGCGATACATCGGGATCGACGTCGGCGCGGAGACCATCAAGGTCGCCGAGCTCGCGGGGTACGACGACGGACTGAAGCTCGTCCGGACCGCGACCGTCCCGCACGGGAAGGAGCCCGGTCCGCGGCTCCTCGAGCTCCTCGGGTCCTGGGACTGGTCGACGGTCACGTCCGCCGCGGCGACCGGCCGGCTCGGGCGCCAGCTCTCGCTCCCGCGCCTCCCCACGCGGAACGCCCTGCATCGCGGGTTCAAGTTCCTCTACGGCGACGAGCCGTCCACCGTGGTCTCCCTCGGGAGCCGCGGTATCTGCGTCCTCGAGATTCCGGCGGCGGGCGAGGCCGTCTACCGCGAGAGCTCCCGCTGCGCGCAGGGGACCGGCAACTTCCTCCGGCAGCTCGTCGGGCGCTTCGGCCTCACCGTCGAGGAGGCCGCCCTCGCCGCGGAGCCGATCGGCGAGCCCGCGCCGCTCTCCGGCCGCTGCCCGGTCATCCTCAAGACCGACATGACGCACCTCGCGAACAAGGGCGAGCGCCACGAGCGGATCCTCGCGGGCCTGCTCGACGCCATCGCGGAGAGCGCCGAGGTGCTCGTGAAGCCGCGGCGGTCGCCCCCGCGCGTGCTGCTCACCGGCGGCGTGACCCGCTCGAAGCGCGTGCGGGATCACTTCCGCGCCTTCCTCGCGCGGAACGGGATGACCCTCCTCGAGGCCGAGGGCGACGAGCGGCTCGTCATCGAGGCGGTCGGCTGCGCGGTCCACGCCGCCGAGACGCGCCACGGCGTCCGCTCGCTCGGGGACCTCCTCGGCGAGGTGGAGGGGGCGACGATCGCGAGCGTCTCCTCGCTCAAGGGCGCGCTCCCGCGCGTCCGCCGCATGACGGCGCCGACGCCCGCGCTCAAGGGCGCGGAGCCAGTGGACGTCGTGCTCGGCTTCGACATCGGCTCGACCGGCTCGAAGGCGGTCGCGATCGACCTCGTGCGCCGCGAGTCGATCTGGGAGGGCTACGGCCGCACCAGCGGCGACCCCGTCGGCGCCGCCCAGGCGCTGATGCGCGACTTCCTAGAGGGCCCCGCGGGGAAGTGCCCGATCCGCGCGTTCGGCGCGACCGGGAGCGGGCGCGAGATCGTCGGCTCGCTCCTCGCGACCTGCTACGGGCCGGACCAGGTCTTCGTCCTCAACGAGATCGCCGCCCACGCCAAGGGCGCCCACCACTACGACCAGCGGGTCGACACGATCTTCGAGATCGGCGGGCAGGACGCGAAGTACGTCCGGCTCGAGAGCGGGCGCGTCGTCGACGCCGCCATGAACGAGGCGTGCAGCGCCGGGACGGGCTCCTTCATCGAGGAGCAGGGCGGCCGTTTCGAGGGCGTCACCCACGTCGCCCAGCTCGGGGAGATCGCCCTCGGGTCCGAGGCCAGCGCGGCGCTCGGCCAGCACTGCTCCATCTTCATGGCGGAGGTGATCGACGAGGCCGTCGCGGCGAGCGTGCCGCGCGACCAGATCATCGCCGGCCTCTACGAGTCGGTGATCCAGAACTACCTGAACCGCGTGAAGGGCAGCCGGTCGGTCGGGGACGTCGTCTTCTGCCAGGGCATGCCGTTCGCCTCCGACGCGCTCGCCGCCGCCGTCGCGCGGCAGACCGGGGCCGAGGTGATCGTGCCACCCAGCCCGGGGACGGTGGGTGCGCTCGGCATCGCGCTCCTCGCCGCCGAGAAGGTGGGCTCCGCGGACGCCGTCGTGGACGGGAGCCGCTTCCTCGCCGCGAAGGTCGAGTCGAAGGACCAGTTCGTCTGCAAGTCGACCGTGAACTGCGGCGGCAGCGGGAACAAGTGCCGCATCGACCGGCTCTCGACCCTCGTCGAGGGCGAGAAGAAGAAGTTCACCTGGGGCGGCAGCTGCTCGCTGTACGACCAGGGCTCGCGGAAGCGGAAGCTCCCCGAGGGCTCGCCCGATCCGTTCCGTGCGCGGGCGGAGCGGATCGAGGAGATCGGGCGCTCGCTCTCGGCCCGCCGAGGCGGCAAGCTCGTCGCCTTCACCGACGACTTCCAGCTGAAGGGCACCTTCCCGTTCTGGGCGAACTTCCTCCACGGCCTCGGGCTCGACCTCGACATCGTCCCGGGCGGCGGCCGGGCCGCGCTCCGGCGCGGCATCGAGGGGGCGAACGTCCCCTGGTGCGCGCCGATGCAGCAGTACCACGGCGCGGTCGCGGCGCTCGCCGAGCGCCCGGCGGACTTCCTCTTCGTCCCGATGATCCGCGAGATCCAGCGGGTCGGGCCGGAGCGGGCCTCGCAGCTGTGCCCGGTGGTGCAGGGGAGCCCGGACGTCCTCGCCTGGGACCTCGGACCGGACGCGAAGCGGCGCATGCTCTCGCCGGTGGTCGACGTCGGCCCGGGCGAACTCGACGCGCCGGTGTTCCTCGAGTCCTGCCGGAAGCTCGCGGCGTCGGTCGGCGCCGGGGGCGAGGCGACCTGGCGCGCCGCGTTCGCGCGCGCGCGGACCGCGCAGCTCGAGTTCGACGCGTGGCTCCTGGAGCAGGGGCGCGCCGCCCTCGAGCGCGCC
>DASWCJ010000229.1:0-25910 GCA_036390155.1 Anaeromyxobacter sp. | reverse complement strand
TTCAGCGCCCGCGACGCGGCATAATCAGAGCCCTTCCAGGAACGCGAGCAGGGAGTCCTTCGGCCGGAAACGGTGGCTGCGTGCGCCCGGCGGCGCAGTACGGGCGAGGGCGCGCTCCTTCATGGCGAGGTCGGCGTCGAGATAGATCTGTGTCGTCTCGACCTGCTCGTGGCCGAGCCAGAGCGCGATGACGGCGCGGTCGACGCCGGCTTCGAGGAGCTGCACGGCGGTCGTGTGGCGGAGGACGTGAGGCGTCACGCGCTTGCGGGCGAGGGTCGGGCAAGCTCGAGAGGCCTGGAGCGCGTACTTCGCCACGAGTCGCTCGCTCCTCACCGCGCCTACGGCTTCCACTCCTTCGCCGCCCTCGCCGCGATGGTCTTCCTCTGCTGCACCTGATGACGCCGATCTTGTTGTTTCAGCCCCTCCATCCTGCCGTTCGAGAGCCGGAGCCGGATCGCGGCGAGCACGCCTTCGCGGTACTGACGGAGCGTGCGGCCGAGCTTCACGAAGGGAGCGAGGTTCGACCTGCTCGCCACGATCTTCAGCTCAAACTACCCATTTGAAGTTGAGGGAGAGCCCTGATTATGCCGCGTCCGCTCCGCTGAAACGCTTGAGCGCGAAGGCTTCTACGAAGCGACGCGGCATAAGAAGGCAGTCGGCATAATGCGTGTTCCACAACCTCCTCGCCGCGCGGGAGGTGTTCGGCGACGCGTGGATGGATCAGTTCACGAGGAACCCCCGCGCCGCCGCCGGCCGGGCGGGGATCGGGACCGCGATGGGCTCGGCGCCGGCGCTCGACTTCGGATGAAGGGAGGTCCTCGGGCGGGCGCACCGATGCGGCGTCTCGCCCTCGGGCTTCTCGTGAGCCGATCGCGCGGTGATGGTTCCGGTCCTCGGACGCGGTCCGGCCTCGCTCCCGTTTCGAGCAGCTTCGGAGCCGTCCGCCCGCAGAAGACGGCCGCTCGCGTCGGAACGGCGCTGGACTTGGATGAATCGTGAAATCGTCGTGGAGGCGCTCCGCGCCGGGCGGCTCCCGCTGTGGACCCGTACGAGGGGACCGGGCTCCCGCTCCTGGCGCAGGCGCAGCACGCCGTCCTCCACCCGGTCACGCTCCTCACCGCGCTCGGACCTACGATCCGCCCGAGGTCGCGTGGGGGCTCTGGACGAGCGCGGCCGGAGTCCTGCTCGTCGCGGCGGGCGTCTCGCTCCTTCGCGCGTCCGTCCCCCCTACTCCCGCCAGTCCGCCACGAAGATGTTGATCTCGCCCGGCTTGCTCCCGAACCGGTTCGACGCGAAGACGAGCTGCTTCCCGTCCGGCGAGAACATCGGGAAGCCGTCGAACCCCTCGTACGTCGTCACCTGCTCGAGCCCGCTGCCGTCCTCGTTCACGAGGTAGAGATCGAAGTTCGGGCCGCGCGGATCCTTCACGTTGGACGCGAAGAGGATGCGCTTGCCGTCCGGGTGGAAGAACGGCGCGAAGTTCGCCGCGCCCACCTGGGTCACCTGGTGCTGGTCCGTCCCGTCGGCGTTCATCACCCAGATCTCGAGCCGCTTCGGGCGGACGAGCTTCTTCGCGAGGAGCGCCCTGTACTCGTCGAGCTCCGGCCCCGGCTCGGGTCGGCTCGCGCGGTAGACGATCTTCTTCCCGTCCGCCGAGAAGAACGCGCCGCCGTCGTAGCCGGCGGTGTTCGTGAGCCGGACGAGCCCCGTCCCGTCGAGCCGCATCTTGTACAGGTCGAGGTCGCCGTCGCGCGTCGAGGTGAAGACGATCCAGCCGTCCTTCGAGATCGTCGCCTCCGCGTTGTAGGACCCCGGCGCGGGCGCGAGCGGCCGGACATCGGTGCCGTACCGGGTCGCCGTGTAGAGCTGGTAGTCGTAGAGTGGCCAGACGTAGCCCTGCGAGCGGTCCGGCTTCGGGGGGCAGGCGCGGCCCATGCTCTCGTGCGTGGACGCGAAGACGACCCGCTCGTCGCCCGGGAAGAAGTAGCCACAGGTCACCACCCCGCCGCCGGTCGAGACGAGGCGCCGCCCCGTCCCGTCGCGGTGCATGACGTACTCCTGATCGCAGTCCTGGTCCCCCTCGCGCGACTGGAAGACGAGATCGCCCCCGTCGAAGCTCCAGTACGCCTCCGCGTTCTCGCCGCCGAAGGTGAGCTGCCGGAGGTTCGCGAGGTGGCGCTCGCCGGGCGCGGCGTCCACCGCCTTCCAGAGCGGTGCCTTGCGAGCGGCGCACGCGCCGAGCGACGCCGCGAGGGTGACGGAGAGGGCGAGGGCGACGGCAGGCGTGGTTCGCATGCGGGACATGCTCCTCCGCAGCGCCCCGACAGGCCCGCTCCCAGACGGGGCCAAGCTCGCCCGCTCGGCCGCCCCAGAGGCCCCCGTTTGGCGCGCCGGCCCCTTCCGTGGCAAGCTCGCGCACGATGTCCCGCCCGCTCTTCCGCGCGGCCGCGATCCTCCTCGTCGCGGCGACCGGATGCACGAGGAAGGAGCTTTCGCCGCAGCCCGCGCCCTCCGCGCGTGGCCCGGGCCCGTCCCCGTCCGCGGCCCTCCGCGCGGGTGCGAACGCCGCCGAGCTCACCGCCACGCGCCCTGCCACGTGCCTGCTCCTCGAGGGCTCGCCGGCACCGCGCGCGTTCGTCCAGGAGGGCCGGGCCGCCCTCGGCGAGGGGGAGCTCGAGCGTGCGCTGCTCTGTGCGGAGGAGGGCGTGCGGCTCTCACCGCGGCTCGTGCCCGCGCTCACGCTCCGCGCCGACGCCCTCGGCGCGCTCGACCGGCTCGACGACGCCCGGCTCGCCTGGAGCCGGGCGCTCGCGGTCGATCCGTCCGATCCGGAGGCGCTCCTCGGCGCGGCGGAGCTGCACGTGCGCCGGCTCGGGCCCGCCCGCGACGCGCTCGAGGCCGGGCTCGAGTACGCGCTCCGCGGCGCGCGCGCGCCGGCGGCCCGCCGCGACCGGATCCTCGGCGCCCGGCTCGAGCTCGTCGCCGGGATGGCGGAGAACGACCTCGGCCGCAGCCACCTCGCCCTCCCGCACCTCGACCGCGCGGTCGCGGTGCTGAAGGAGGACGCCGACGCGTCCTACGAGCGCGGCGTCGCGCTCTACGAGCTCTCCCGCTTCGCGGAGGCCGAGCGCGCCTTCGAGCGGACCCTCGCGCTCGCGCCGGGCGACGCCTGGGCGCTCCACCAGCTCGGGCTCTGCGCGGAGCGGCGCGGCGATCGCAAGCGCGCGGAGGGGCTCCTCTCCCGCGCGCACACGGCGGCGCCCCAGGACTTCCCGCCCGAGGTCGCCGTGGACGAGGAGGCCTTCCGCCGCGAGGTCCGCCTCGCGATCGACGCGCTCCCCGACGAGGAGCGGCGCGCCCTCGGCGCGGTCCCGGTGGAGGTCGCGGAGCTGCCGGACGCCGAGGACCTGCTCGCGGTCGAGCCGCCGCTCTCGCCTTCGATCCTCGGGCTCTTCCGCGGCCCGTCGGACACCGAGCCGTGCACCCGGGAGGACGGCCCGCGCTGCCGCGCGATCGTGTTCTACCGGAAGAACCTCGTCCGCTTCGCCCGGGACGCGAAGGAGCTCGAGCGGCAGGTGCGCGTCACCCTCCTGCACGAGCTCGGACACCTGCACGGCGAGGACGACGACCAGCTCCGCGCCCGCGGGCTCGAGTAGCGCCGGCGCGAGCTCCGCGAAGGCGGAGCGAGTGTCCCCCCGCTACAACGCCGCGTAGAGCGCCTCGTAGCTCGACGCGCTCCGGTCCCAGCTGAAGTCCTCGGCCATGCCGCGCGAGACGATGCCCTTCCAGGCGCGGCGGTCGCGGTACGTCTCGACCGCGCGCCGCACGGCGAGGAGCAGCGCCTGGGGCGCGTACTCCTTGAACTTGAAGCCGGTGCCGCGTCTCCAGCCGTCGTAGTCCTCGACCGTGTCCTCGAGGCCGCCGACCGCGCGGACCACCGGGACCGTCCCGTAGCGCAGGCTGTACATCTGGTTCAGGCCGCAGGGCTCGAACCGGCTCGGCATGAGGAAGAGGTCCGCGCCGGCCTCCATGCGATGGGCGAGCCCTTCGTCGAAGCCGATCCGGACCGCGACGCGATCGCGCCGGTCGTGGGCGGCGCGCAGGAGGGCGTCCTCGTAGGCCCGCTGGCCGCTCCCGAGCACCGCGAGCTGCACGTCGCGCGCGACGAGCTCCGGGATCGCCGCGACGACGAGGTCGATCCCCTTCTGGTCGGCGAGCCGCGAGACGATCGCGACGAGCGGCACGTCGATGCGCGCCGGCAGGCCGAGCTCGCGCTGGAGCGCCGTCTTGCAGCGCGCCTTCCCGGCGAGGGCGCGCGCCGAGTAGTGAACGGGCAGGTGGGGATCGGTCGCCGGGTCCCACTCCGCGACGTCGATCCCGTTCAGGATCCCGTGGAGCGCCGCGCGCCGCTGGCGCAGGAGCGGGTCGAGCGAATGCCCGCCGTGCGGGGTGAGGATCTCGCGCGCATAGGTGGGCGAGACGGTGGTGAGGACGTCGGCGAAGACGAGCCCCGCCTTCATGAACGAGAGCTGGTCGTAGAACTCCATCGCCTCGTGGCGGAACACGTCCCAGGGGAGCCCGAGGTGGGGGATCACCTGCTTCGGGAAGACCCCCTGGTAGGCGAGGTTGTGGATCGTGAAGACCGTCCGCGCCTGGGCGAGGGTGGGATCCTGTCCGTGCTCGTGCCGGAGGAGGAACGGGACGAGCCCGGTCTGCCAGTCGTTCGCGTGGACCACCCGCGGGCGGAGGCCCGTCGCCCCGGGCAGGGCGAGCGCCGCGCGCGCGAACCACGTGAAGCGCTCGGCGTTGTCGCCGTAGTCGGCCCCGCCCTCCCCGTAGATCCCGCGCCGCGAGCCGAAGAGCCGCTCGTGCTCGAGGAGGTACTGGGTCGGGCGCCCCTTCTTCACCCAGAGCGCGGTCGCCTCGCCGCGGACGCGCACGGCCGAGTCGGACCGCGTGAACCCCGCCGCGAGCGCGTCGATCGAGCCGTAGCGCGGCGACACCACCGCGACCGTGTGGCCGCGCGCGGCGAGCGCCCGCGGCAGCGCACCGGACACGTCGCCGAGGCCGCCGGTCTTGGACCAGGGCGCTACCTCGGAGGCGACGAACAGGAGCTCCATCGCGAGGCGGGGACCGCCGACGGTCAGTGCCCGACCTTGCGGAGGAACTCGGCCGCCTCCTCCGGCGGCACCGGGTTGATGTGGAACCCGGAGCCCCACTCGAACCCCGCCACCTGGCTGAGCGCCGGCATGATCTCGACGTGCCAGTGGTAGCTCGGCGACGACGCGTCGCGGACCGGGTTGGAGTGGATGATGAAGTTGTAGGCCGGGTCGCCGAGCGCGAGCGCGAGGCGGCGCACCGTCGTGCCGAGCGCCTCGGCGAGCAGCCCGAGCCGCTCCTTCGGCTCCGCCTCGAAGTTCGACTCGTGGCGCTTCGGCACGATCCAGGTCTCGAACGGGCTCCGCGGCGCGTACGGCGCGAACACCACGAACTCGTCGTTCTCGTGGATGAGCCGGCTCCGGTCGCGCCGCTCCTGCCCCACCACGTCGCAGAAGATGCAGCGCTCCTTCAGCTCGTAGTGGCGCCTCGACCCCTCGATCTCCTCGCTCACCTGCCGCGGGACGACCGGCAGCGCGATGAGCTGCGAGTGGCCGTGGTCGAGCGACGCGCCGGCGAGGTGGCCGTGGTTCTTGAACGCGAGGATGTACCGGAACCGCATGTCGTTCCGGAGGTCGAGGATCCGAGCCTTGAAGGCGAAGAGGACCTCGGTGAGCTCGGCGGGCGTGAGGTCCTTGAGCGTCCGGCCGTGATCGGGCGTCTCGATGATCACCTCGTGCGCGCCGATCCCGTTCATCCGGTCGTAGATCCCCTCCGCCTGCCGGTCGAGGTCGCCCTCGATCTTGAGCGCGGGGAACCGGTTCGGCACGACACGCACCTTCCACCCGGGCCCGTTCGGCGGCGACGAGGGCGGCCGGCCAGTGACGTAGACCTCGCGCGGGGTCTTGTCCTCGTTGCCGGGGCAGAACGGGCAGAGCGCGGGCTGCGGCGGCGGCGGGGAGGAAGAAAGGTCGGAGGGACGCCGCGCGCGCTCGGTGGCGATGATCACCCACCGGCCGACGATCGGATCCCTGCGCAGCTCCGGCATCGTCGCTCCTTAGACGGTCTCGTTGCGGCCGCGCACGGTCGCACCGACGAGCGCCGCGACCGCCATGAGCGCCGCGCCGCCGAGGTAGGGGACCGCCATCGACCAGCGGCCGAACGTGAACGTGCCCGCCTCCGGGCCGATGATCCGCCCGAACGCGGCGGCCGACTCGCCGATCCCGAGCGTGCCCCCTTGGTCGTCGCGCCGGGCGAGGCGGGAGAGCAGGGCGGAGAGCGCCGGCTGGGAGAGGCCGCTCCCGATCGCGAGCGGCGCGGTCGCGATCATGAGGCCGGCGACGTTGCCCGCGAAGGGGAGCGCCGCGAGGGCGAGCGCCTGCAGGGCGAGGCCGAGCACGAGCAGCCGCTTCTCGCCGACGAGCTTCGTGAGCCGCCCGATGAGCCCTCCCTGCACGATCACCACGATGACGCCGATGTAGGCGAAGAGCCACGACACGTGCGCCTCGTCGATCCCGTACCGCTGCCGGGAGAGGAAGGCGTAGGTCGACTCCATCGCGCTGAAGGCGAGGACCGTGAGGAAGTAGACGAGGATGACGCGCCGGATCCCGGGGCGGCCCATCTCGGTGAAGAAGTCGGTGAAGCGGGTGCGCCGCGCCTCTTCCCGGACGACCCGCTGCTCGGGCTCGGGGAGGATGAAGTACGCGGCGACGCCGTTCAGCGCCGCGAGCCCCGCGGCGGCGAGCCCGGGGAGCGCGAGCGACTGGTGCGAGAGGACCCCGCCGATCGCGGGGCCGAGGACGAACCCGAGGCCAAACGCGGCGCCGATGATCCCCATCCCCTTCGCGCGCCCCTCCGGCGGCGTCACGTCCGCGACGAAGGCGCGGGCGATCGCGATGTTCGCGGTCGCGGCGCCGGCGAACAGCCGCGAGACGAGCAGCACGAGGAAGCTCCCCGCGAGGCCGTAGAGGAGGAACGCAACCGCGGTCGCTGCGATCGACGCGAGGAGCACCGGGCGGCGCCCGATCCGGTCGGAGAGCCGCCCCCAGATCGGCGCGAACACGAACTGCATCGCCGAGTAGCCGGTCGAGAGCAGGCCGGTCCAGGCCGCGGAGGCCCCGAGCCGCTCGGCGTAGAGCGGCATGACGGGGATCACCATGCCGAACCCGAGGAGGTCCACGAACACGACGAGGAAGAGGATGCCGAGCGCGGACCGGTTCTTCACGGTTGCGCGAGCTTAACCCGGAGGGAGCGCGCTCGCAGGCGGATTCTGGCGATTTTCCGGCGTCCGCGCGGAGTGGCTCACGCCCGCACGCGGTCCCGGCCGGCCCCCTTCGCCTCGTAGAGCCGCGCGTCCGCCCGGGCGAGGAGGGCCTCCGGCGGCTCGCCCGGCTCGAGCGCGGCGCACCCGAGGGAGACCGTCACGGCGATCGCCGCGGGGCCGGCCTGGACCGGCGCGGCCGCGATCGCCGCCCGCAGCCGCTCGGCGAGCTCGACCGCCCCCGGGAGCGCCGCCCCGGGCAGGAGCAGCGCGAACTCCTCGCCGCCGATCCGCGCAGCGAGGTCCCCGGCACGGACGGCGGCCCGGGCGCGCGCCGCGATCCCCCGCAGGACCGCGTCGCCGGCGGCGTGGCCGTGCCCGTCGTTCACCGCCTTGAACCGATCCACGTCGAACGCCACGACCGAGAGCGGGGCGCCCGAGCGGACCGCGCGCGCCACCTCGCGCGCGAGCTCCTCCTCGAAGGCCCGCCGGTTCGCGAGCAGGGTGAGCGCGTCCGTGCGCGACGCGGCAGCGAGGGAGGAGAGCTCGCTCCCCTCCGCGTCCCCGGCCGCGACGTACCGGGCGACGAACGCGCCGACCCGGATCCGGTCGCCGGCGCGGAGCCGGTGCCGCGTCACCGCCCGCCCGTTCACCCAGGTCCCGTTGCGGGAGCGGAGGTCCTCGACGAGGTGGCCGTCGCCGTCCGCCGCGATCCGCGCGTGCCGCCGCGACACGTCGTCCGCCGGCAGCCGGACGGTGCACCCCGGCTCGCGCCCGAGCACCACCTCGTCGCCGAGCGGGACGCGGAGCCCGAGCGCGGCGTCGCCCTCGACGAAGACCAGGCACGGCTCGCCGGGACGCGGCGGTCCGGCGGGGGGCCGGCTCCGGGTCTCGTCCCCGCCGTCGCTCGCGCCGGGGACCATCGCTCACACCCTCCAGTTCACGTGCTCGAAGTCGGCGTCGGGGACGGTGAACGCGAGGAAGCCGTAGCGCGGCAGCCGCTCCACCTCGACGTCGCCGCGGAGCGCGTGCACCGAGAGCGCGATCTTCATCCCGGGCGCGAGGCCGAGCGGCGCGAACGGCAGCGCGAGCTCCACCACCTTCGCGAACGCCGCCTCGCCCCGAGGATCGCCGGCGCGGCGCACGCCGTCCGGGACGAGGGGGAAGTCGATCGCGGTCCGGCGTTCGGCCGCGAGCAGCACCACCCGCACGCGGGTCGCGATCTCGGCGGTGCGGGCGGGCGACTCCGCCGGATCGAGCCTCAGATACAGCGCCTTCAGGTCGAACCCGTAGTGGAGGACCGAGAACGCCTGCGCGCCGCCGTACATCGAGCCGCGGTGCTGACCGGGCCGGTAGAGGCCCGAGCCCTGCCACTCGAAGTAGCTCGTCTCGTGGCCGTCGAGGGTCGGGGTGAGGAGGAAGGTCGGCTCGCGCACCGGCTTCGCCTCGACGCCGCTCGCGGCGAGGTCCGGGGCGCGCTTGATCGGCTCGAGCGCCTCGGTGGGCGGGTTCGCGCCCACGAGCGTCGCGGCGCGGATGACGTGGCCGCGGAAGAGCGCGTCGAACTCGGCCGCGAGCTCGGTGGTGAAGTCGTCGCCGTACCACCAGGTCCAGTCCGACGCCTCCGCGGCGTGGACGTGGCGCATCGCGCGCGCGATCCGCTCCGGGTCGGCGCCGGCGCGCTCCGCCGCGGCGACCGCGTCGCGCGCGCGGCCGAGCGCGGCCCAGGCCTGCCGGTCCTCGGCGTGCCCCATCCAGATCCGGTACGACGCCTCGATCCAGGAGCCCGAGTGGATCCGCGCGATGGCCGGCCCGGCCGCGGGGAGCGCGGCCTCGGAGAGGGTCACCGTCTCGATCGCGTGGTTCGCCTCGAGCTCGCCGTAGAGGTGATCCAGGAACTCGAGGCCCGAGTTCGGGTAGTGCTCCCAGGCGTTCTCGCCGTCGAGGAAGACGCCCACCGTGGCGGGCCCCTCCTGGCCGTCCTTCGTCCAGGCGTCCCCGATGGCGGCGAGGTGGGCGACGAAGTCCGGCACCGCCTGCTTCGCCGGCACGCCCGCGTACGTGAAGCCGATGAGGTCCGAGAGGGAGCGGTCGCGGAAGAGCATCGCGACCTCGCCTCCCGCGCCGGCGGAGACCTTCCAGGGCCGGTACAGCGAGCGGAGCCGCGGCGCGCTCGCCGGGAGCGAGTGGAGCAGCACCCCCTCGTCGCTCGCGGCCCAGCGGACGCCCTCGCTCCCGAGCACCTCGAGCGCCTCCGGCGAGACGGAGCCCTCGGCCGGCCACATGCCCGCGGGCGGCGCGCCAAAGCGGCGCGTGTGCGAGGCGATCGCCTCGCGGACGTGCCAGCGCGCGTCCTCGGGGTGGGCGAAGCGCGGCGGGAGCTCCGCCGCGGGCAGCGCGCGCTTCGCGGCGTCCGTGTCGCAGAGGAGCGGGAGGATCGGGTGGTAGTAGGGCGTGGTGGAGAGCTCCACCTGCCCCTTCTCCGCGAGCCGCCGCCAGCGCTGGACGATCTGCGCCATGATCCGGCGCTGCGCGTCGAGGACGTACCCGACGTCCTCGCGGGTGTAGTCGCGCCCCTTCGCGGCGAGGGCGCGCAGCCCCTCGTCCTCGGCGAAGGCGGCGAAGCCCATCCAGGCGAGGTTGAAGTGGAGCTGCAGGTCGGTGAGCTCCGCCTCGGTGAACGACTGCGCGGCGCGGGCGGCGTCCACGGACCGCAGATCCCGCCCGCGCTTCTGGAGGAGGTCCCAGTAGCGCGGCACCGGGCGGACGTGCCGCTCCCAGTTCACCATGAAGAAGCTGCGCAGGATCGCCTGCCGCTCCTCCGGCCCGAGCTCGGCGACCGGGCGCTCCGTGAGGTCGAGGAACCGGTCGCGGGCGCGGCCGGCGACGTACTCCTCGAGCTGCTCGAGCAGCACCGGCGTGAAGTTCACGGTGCAGTGGATCCCGGGGTGCCGCTCCAGGATCCAGGCCATGTCGAAGTACGCGCGGGTCGCGTGGAGCCGCACCCACGGGAGCAGGAAGTCGCCCGTCTCCGCCTCCTGGTAGGGAGGCTGGTGCATGTGCCACAGGAGCGCGAGCCGAACCCTGCGCATCTCGAACCCAAGTCCCGGGGAGGAGCCCCTTCGCGCCGCGCTAGCGGCGGCCGCGCGGACGCGACGCCGCGGGCGCGTGCGGCTCGAGCTCGCGCCGAGGCGTGCGGCCCTCGCGCGCCGGCGCTGGCGGGGCGCCGGAGGCGGTGGACGCCGGCCCTCCCTCGTTCTTGATCTTCCACTCCTCCCAGAGGTTCAGGACGAGCGAGACGTCGCGCAGGGGGAGGACCTTCTTCAGATGGGGGAACTCCTCCACGAACGCGCCGTAGAACGTCTGGTAGCGGTGCGGCGTGAAGTAGCGGAGCAGCGTCTCGCGACCGTGGGCGTCGACGTCGAGGAACTCGATGCCCATCCCGGTGACGAGATCCGGGTCGTCGTGGGCGACGGAGTGGGCGACCTTCGACCGGATCGCGAGCGGCCCGTCGGGCAGCGCGAGCTCGACGTGCACCTCGAGCCCCTCGCGCAGGAGGAAGCTCGTCGCGATGAAGATCCCGCCCAGGCCGAGGTTGGTCGAGGTGGCGTACGCCTCGAACCGCAGCCCGTCGTTCCCCGGGATGAAGATCCGGCACGGGAGGCGGATCTCGATTCGCTCGTAGCGACGCGTCTCGCTCATGGCCCGTCACGATAGCCCGGCCCCGCGGCCCGGGGAAGCGGATCGCGGCCGAGGGGCCCGCCGCTACCTGAAGATCTTTCCGAGCCCCTTGGCCTTGAGCTCGCCCATCTCCTTCGCGAGCCGGCCGAGCCGGTCGGTCTTGTCCGCCACCTCGCGCTGCAACCGGGCGATCCGCACGTCGCGCTCGGTGATCTGCCCGACGACCGAATCCCGCTCCTGGATCGCGCGCTGAAGCACCTCCGCCTGGTCGGGAGCGGGCGGCACGCCGTCCGGCTTCCGGGCAGACTCGAGGGCCACCTCCAGGTCGGCCGCCCGCCGGACGGACTCGGCGAGCTGCTGCTCGAGCCCCTCCACCTTCGCGGACGACCCGGCCTGGGCCGCCTCGTCCGGGCGCGGCTCGGGGCGCGCGGTGAGCTCCGCGACCACCTCCTCGCGCGCCGCGAGCTCGTGGCGGAGCAGCGTGATCTCGCCGACGCGCGTCGCGACCTCCTCGCGGAGCCGCTCCACCTCGCCCGCCGGCGCGCCCTCCGCCGCCTGGAGCCGCTGCTCGAGCTCGTCCTTCTCCCAGCGGGCCGCCTGCAGCTCGGCCTCGAGCTCCGCCGCCTGCGCCTCCGCGCTCTCCGCCGCGTTCCGGAGGGAGGCGGCGTCGCCCGCCGCGGCCTGCGTCCGCTCGTGGTCCTGGAGCTTCGCCTGCTCGGCCTGCGCGACCCGCGCCTCGGCCGCATCCGCGCGGGCCGACGCCTGGGCGAGCTTCTCGCCTTCGCTCTCGAGCCGCGCCTCGAGCTCCGCGACCCGCGCCCCGAGGCCCTCACGACCGGTGGCCGGATCCTCGTCG
Organism: Anaeromyxobacter sp.; assembly: GCA_036390155.1. GTDB lineage: Bacteria > Myxococcota > Myxococcia > Myxococcales > Anaeromyxobacteraceae > Anaeromyxobacter. Next base: position 14,016 of record DASWCJ010000229.1, on the reverse strand, counting down.
GCCGCCGCCCTGGCGGCGGCGTCCGCGCGGACCTTCTCGAGCTCCTCGCGCAGCGTCGCCGCCTCGGCGCGCGCCGCCTCGAGCTCGCCCCCCGCCTTCGCGAGCGCGTCCGCCCCGGCGGTGCGCTCCTCGGCGATCGCGGCGGCCTCCGCCGCGCGCGCCGCCTTCTCGTCGGCGTGGAGGCGGGCCTCCTCCCGCTCCGCCGCGAGCTCGTGCCGGAGCCGCTCGACCTCCTCGTGCGCCGCGCCGAGCTCGGCGTGGTCGCGCTCCCGGGCGGCGTCCGCCTCGACCGCGCGGGCGCGGAGCGTCGCAAGCTCCCCGTCGTCGCGCTCGCGCGCCTCGTCCGCCTCCTCGCGCTCGGCGAGCTCGCCCTCCGCGGTCACCGCGCGCGCCAGCACCGTCTCGACCGCAGACTTCGCCGCCTGCGACTCGGACCGCGCCGCGCGGAGCGCCGCCTCCGCCTCCACCGCCGCGCCGCGCCGGTCGGCGAGCTCCGCCTGGAGCCGCGTCGAGGCGTCGGTGGCCGACCGGAGCTGGAACCGGAGCCCCTCCACCTCGCGCTCGCGGTCCGCGTCGGCCGCCTGGATGCGGTCGAGCGCGGCGCGCGCGTCGAAGCCCGCCTCGCGCTCCGCTTCGAGGAGCGCCTCGAGCTCCTTCACCCGCTCGCCGAGGAGCGGGGCCTCGCTCCGAAGCCGCTCGGTGGAGCGCTCCACCGCGGCGAGCGCGGTGCGCGACTCCTCGAGCTGGGCCTCGGCGACCTCTGCCGACGCGTGCAGGCCCGCGGCCTCCGCCACGGCGGCGTCGCGCGCCGCGACCGCCTCGTCTCGCTCGGACCGCGCGGCCTCGCGCCCCTGCAGCGCGGCCTCGCGCTCGGCGCGCGCCTCGTCCCGCGCCGCCGCCGCCTCGTCGCGCTCCGCGACCGCCTGGTAGAGCGCCTCCGCCCGCGCGGCGAGCTGCGCCTGGACCTCGTTCCGCTCGGCGCGCGCCTCGTCCGCGGCCTCGAGCGCGCCGCGGGCCGCGCCGCCGGACTCGAGCAGCGGCCCGGTGGGCAGCGCGACGATCTGCAGGCCGGAGAGGCCGCAGGGCTCCTCGCCGCAGATCGCGAGGAAGGCCGCGGTCTCGGGGGTCCCGGCGAGCGTCCCGTCCATCGCGACGTCCGGCTCCTCCCCGTCCGCGGCGAGGGCGATCACCCAGCCGACGGTCGGGGACTGGGTCGCGACCTCCACGAGCGCGAAGTGATCGGCGAGCGCGCCGACGATCCCCTCGTACGACGGGAGCTCGTCGGGCGCGGGCTCGCCCGCGATCTCGGCGAGGCCGCTGCCGCCCGCGGGGAAGGCGGTGACGAGCCGCCCCCCCGCCGCGAGGAGCCTGCGCAGCGCCGCGATCCGCCCCGCCTCGCGCCCGAGCACCGCGCCGTCGGAGACGAGCACGAGGTCGAACGCGCCGGACGGGAGATCGTCGGGCGAGCCGGAGCGGAACTGCACGAAGGGGTGGTGTCCCGACTCGCGCGCCGTCGCGACGTCGGCCCCGCCTTCCTCGAGCGAGAGGACCGCGGCCGCGCCGCGCTCGGCGAGGAAGAGGGCGCTGCCGCCGGACGTCGCGTTCGCGGCGCCGATCTCGAGGACCCGCCTCCCTTCGAGCAGGGGCTCGATGAAGCTGTACCGCGCGAGGAGGTCGCCTGCGCCGTTCCGCGCGTAGAAGTGGGCCATGGCCGCGCGATGTTACACGAGCCGCCGAAGAACGCGGGCCACCGCGCGACCGCTCGCTCGCCCGCTACCGGTGGCTATCGGCCTGGCCCGGGCGTCCGGGCCGCCGGATCCGCGGCGGCGGGCGGCGGCGCGGCCGGCGGAGTCTTCGTGCTCTCCACGCGGTGCAGCGCGGACGACGCGCCCTCGACGGCGGGGTCGAGCTCGCGCAGGAGGCGCCCCGCCTCGGCCGCGTGGGGCGACCGCGACGTGGACGCGCGCCGCAGCCGGTCCGTGGCCTCGCGGAGCTCGTCGACCGCTCGCCCGAGGAGGCCGATCGCCTCCTGGTACCCGGACTCGGCGCGGAGCGACGCGAGGTCGTCGCGCTGCGCGCCGGAGAGGCCCGGCAGCTTCTCCGCGCGCGCGAGGTAGCCGAGGCCGCGCTCGAGGCGGGCGGGATCGCCGCTCCCGATCTCGTCCCGCGCCCAGCCGGAGACGAGCTCGTAGATCGCCTGGTCCACGAGGCCGCGCTCCTCGAAGCTCCGCTCCGGCGGGAGCGGCTTGCCCGGCGGCGGCACGAGCGGCGCGTACGCCTGCGCCACGGCGGGATCCGCGGTCTCGAAGGCGCCGCGCCCGGTGGGCAGGAGGTAGCCCTTCATCACCACGAGCCGGCCGTCGGCCGGGACGAGGTACCAGGTCCGCGCGTTCCGCTCCGAGGCGAGCCAGGTGACGAGGCCGACGAGTCCCAGGATCGCGAGCCAGGCGAGGGCCCAGCGGAAGCCCCCGCCGCGGCGCGGGGAGGAGACGGTCGTGTCGCTCATGCTTGGCTAGCTCCGCGGGACTCCGACGTAGGGGAGGTTTCGCATCCGACCATCCCAGTCGAGCCCGTACCCGACCACGAACTCGTCGCCGACGACGAACCCGCGGTAGGCGAGGGTAATGTCCACGCGCGCCCGCGACGGCTTCTCGAGGAGCGCGCAGACCTCGAGACTCGCCGGGCCGCGGGTCGCGAGGTTGTCGAGCAGGTAGCGCATGGTGAGACCCGTGTCGACGATGTCCTCGACGAGGAGGACGTCCTTCCCCTCGATCGGCCGCGTCAGGTCGCTCGTGATCTGCACGACGCCGGTCGAGGTCGTGCCCTGGTACGACGAGATCCCGACGAAGTCCACGACGAGCGGCAGGTCGATCGCGCGAACGAGGTCCGCGAGGAAGATGAAGCTGCCCTTGAGGACGCCGACCACCACGAGCGGCCGGCCCGCGTAGTCCAGGGCGATCTCGCGGCCGAGCGCGCGCACCCGCTCGCGCAGGTCCGCCTCGGAGATGAGCACGTCGATGCGAGACATGGGGTTCTCGAAAGCTCCTTGTGATACCACCCTCCGGTGCGGCTCGCGACGCTCGCTCCCGCCAAGGTGAACCTCGTCCTCCGCGTCGGCCCGCCGCGGCCGGACGGCTACCACGACCTCCTCACGCTGATGGTCCCCCTCGACCTCGCGGACCGGGTCGAGGTGCGGATCGCGCGCCGCGCCGGGCCCGTCACCTGCATGGTGCCGGGCTGGCCCGAGCTCGACGGCGACGGGAACCTCGCCGCCCGCGCCGCCCGCGGATTCCGCGAACGCTTCGGCGTGGACCGTGGCCTCGACGTCCGGATCGCGAAGCGCATCCCGGTGACGGCCGGGCTCGGGGGCGGCTCCTCCGACGCCGCAGCGGTGCTCCGGATCCTCGCCCGCGCCTTCCGCGTCCGTGACCGGCGCGCGCTCCAGGAGGTCGGCCTCGCGGTCGGGTCGGACGTGCCCTTCTTCCTCGGCGACGGGCCCGCCTGGGCCCGGGGGCGCGGCGAGCGCCTCTCCCCGGTGGGGGTGCCGCCGCTCGATCTCGTCCTCGTCTATCCGTCGGACGCGTCGTTCGCGATCCGCGCTGGCGATGCCTACCGGTGGCTCGACGAGGACCGGGGCGCGGCCGCGCCGCCGCTCCCCCGGCGGGGCGGTCCGTTCCGGCCGTCCGCGGTCGCGAACGACCTCGAGAGGCCGTGCGTCGCCCGCCACCCGGCGCTGCGCCGTCTGCTCGGACGGCTTGTGGGGCACGGGGCCGACGCTGCTATCATGTCCGGCAGCGGGCCGACGGTGTTCGGCGTGTTCCAGAGCCGGAAGGAGGCGCAGCAGGCGGCCCGCGCGTTCGAGACCACGGGAGGGGGCGTAGAGCCGAAGGTGCAGGTCATCGCCGCGCGGACGGCGCGACGGCGACCGAGGGTCACGCCATGGAGATCACCGAGGTCCGCGTCTTCCCGGTCAGCGAGGAAAAGCTCAAGGCCTTCGTCACGATCACGCTCGACGGTTGCTTCGTGATCCGCGACCTCAAGGTCATCCACGGAACCACCGGGCTCTTCGTCGCGATGCCGGCGAAACGCCGCAAGGACGGCACCTTCAAGGACATCGCCCACCCGCTGAACTCGGAGACCCGGGAGCGGATGGAGCGCGCGATCCTCGCGGCGTACGAGCGCGAGCTCGCAAAGGAAATTCAGCGGCCGGAGGCCGCGGCCGCGCACGACTGAGCGCACGCCGGCCTGCCTGGCGACCCCCTCCCGCGGGCGCGGGTCGACGCGGTCGGACCCATTCGGTATAAGCGCGGCGAGAGGGCGCGCGAATGGTCACGAATGGACGCCGGCACGATTACCGGGTCTTCACCGGCAACTCCAACCGGAAGCTCGCGGAGGAGATCTGCACGGAGCTCGGGCGACCGCTCTCGGCAGCGGAGGTGGGTCGCTTCTCCGACGGCGAGATCCAGATCGAGATCGGCGAGAACGTCCGCGGCCTCGACAGCTTCATCGTCCAGTCCACCTGCCCGGACGCGAACACCAACCTGATGGAGCTCCTCATCATGGCGGACGCGCTGAAGCGCGCCTCCGCTGGCTCCATCACCGCGGTGATACCCTACTACGGGTACGCGCGGCAGGACCGGAAGAGCGCCTCGCGCGTGCCGATCACCGCGAAGCTCGTCGCGGACCTCATCGAGGCGGCGGGCGTCACCCGCGTCGTCTCGATGGACATGCACGCGGGGCAGATCCAGGGCTTCTTCTCGATCCCGTTCGACCACCTCTACGCGGCGCCGGTGCTGCTCGAGCACATGAAGCGGCGCTTCGAGGGCGGCGAGGACGTCGTCATCGTCTCGCCGGACGCGGGCGGCGTGGAGCGGGCGCGCGCCTACTCGAAGCGGCTCGGGTCGACGCTCGGCATCGTCGACAAGCGACGCCTCAAGGCGAACGTCGCCGAGATCATGAACGTCATCGGCGAGGTGCAGGGAAAGACCGCCGTGCTGCTCGACGACATGGTCGACACGGCCGGCACCCTCACCCAGGCCGCGACCGCCCTCATGGACAAGGGGGCGACGCGGGTCTTCGCGTACGCCACGCACGCCGTCCTCTCCGGCCCCGCGGTGGAGCGGATCACGAAGTCGCCGATCGAGGAGGTCGTGGTCACGAACTCGATCCCGCTCAGCCCCGCGGCGGCGGCGTGCCCGAAGATCCGCTCCCTCTCGGTCGCCGAGCTCCTCGCGGAGGCGATCCGGCGCATCCACGAGGCCGACTCGCTCTCCAGCTTGTTCGTCTAGCACCCCAGCTGGCCCTCGACTGCCCGAACCGCTCACCTCGGGAGAGCGCGCGCGGCATTGACGCGACCCGGCGGCGGCTGCTACGGCGATCGCATGGCGACGTCCATCTCGGTCCAGCGCACGACCAAGCCGCGGCTCCGTCCCAAGGACGACGAGCTCGCGTTCGGCAAGATCTTCAGCGACCACATGTTCCTCGCCGAGTGGGACGAAGGAAAGGGCTGGCACGACGCCCGGATCGTCCCCTACGGCCCCATCGCCCTCGACCCCGCCGCCGCCTGCCTCCACTACGGGCAGGAGGCGTTCGAGGGGATGAAGGCCTTCCGGAGCGGCGCCTCGGGGATGGTCCTCTTCCGCCCGAAGGCGCACGTCGCCCGGCTCGCCCGGACCGCGAAGCGGCTCTGCATGCCGGAGGTCCCGGAGGCGCTCTTCCTCGACGGCGTGAAGGCGCTCCTCCGCGAGGACGCGCCGTGGCTGCCGTCTTCAGCCGGAACATCCCTCTACGTCCGGCCGTACCTCTTCGCGACCGAGCCCTTCCTCGGGGTGAGGCCTGCGAAGCAGGTGCTCTTCGCGGTGATCCTCTCGCCGGTCGGCGGCTACTTCTCCGGCGCGGCGCGGCCCCTCAAGATCTGGGTCGAGCAGGAGCGCTCCCGCGCCGCCAAGGGAGGCATCGGCGAGGCGAAGGCTGCCGCGAACTACGTCGCGAGCCTGTACGCGGCGGAGGACGCGAAGCACCGCGGCTTCGATCAGGTCCTCTGGCTCGACGGCGCGGAGCATCGCTTCGTCGAGGAGATCGGGACCATGAACTTCTTCGCCAAGATCGGCGGGAAGCTCGTCACGCCCGCGCTCGAGGGCTCGATCCTCCCCGGCGTCACGCGCGACTGCGTGCTCCGGCTCGCCCGCGACGCGGGCGTCCCGGTGGAGGAGCGGAAGGTCGAGCTCGCGGAGCTCGCCGAGGCGGGGAAGAAGGGCACGCTCGAGGAGGTCTTCGGCACCGGGACCGCCTCGCTCGTCGCGCCGATCGGGGAGCTCGCCTGGGAAGGCGGCGGCCAGATCCGCGTGAGCGGGTCGGGCGCGCTCGGCGAGAGGCTCCGGGCCGAGCTCGCCGGGATCCAGCGCGGCGAGGTCGCCGACCGGTACGGGTGGCTCGAGAAGGTCTGATCGCGGGCGGGCGTCCGACCGAGACAGTTGACGTTCCCCGCGATCTCCGCTAATCACCCGCGTTCCCGTGGCCCCTCGGACGTCGAGGGGCCCCCAACCACACCCCAGGGCCGGCGACTCGAACCGCCCGTCCCCCCGCACCGAAGGCGCACGCGCCCCGGGCGAGTCCATTGGGAGCACGAGATGGCTAGCGTCGTCACCGCCGAGCGCCGCGAGGAGAAGGGCAAGGGCCCCGCGCGCCGCCTGCGTCAGAAGGGTCTCATCCCCGCCGTCGTCTACGGCGGCAAGAGCACGCCGACCCACCTCGCGGTGGATCCCGCGGCGATCATGAAGGCGATCGCGACCCCGCACCGCTTCAACACCCTCCTCACGCTGAAGCTGGACGGCGGCGAGAAGCACGTCCTCTTCAAGGACTACACGGTCGACCCGGTCTCCCGGAAGCTGCTGCACGCAGACTTCCTCGAGGTGAAGCTCGACCAGCCGGTGAAGGTCGACGTGCCCGTCGTCACCGTCGGCCCCGCGATCGGCCAGACCGAGGGCGGCATCCTCTCGATCGCGGCCCACGAGATCGTGGTCGAGGCGCTGCCCGCGAAGATCCCGGTCAAGATCGAGGTCGACGTCACGAACCTCAAGATCGGCGGGTCGATCCACATCTCCGACCTGAAGGCCCCCGAGGGCTGCAAGTTCAAGTTCGCGACCGACTACGTCGTCGCGTTCGTCGCGGTGCCCGAGAAGGAAGAGGTCGTCGCCGCGGTGGCGGCCGTTCCGGGCGCCGAGGGCGCCGCTGCGGCGCCTGGTGCGCCGGGCGCTCCGGCCGCTGGCGCTCCGGCTGCGGGTGCTCCCGCGGGTGGGGCCCCGGCCGCCGGCGGCGCGCCGGCGAAGGGCGGGGCTCCGGCCGCCGCCCCGGCGAAGGGCGAGAAGGGCAAGAAGTAGGCGGCGTCTTGAAGCTCGTCGTCGGCCTTGGGAACCCGGGCGAAGGCTACGCGCGCACGCGCCACAACGTCGGCTTCCTCGTCGCCGACCGGGTGGCGCTCGCGCTCGGCGCGCCGTTCACGGTTCGCAAATTCGCGGCCGAGCTCGCCGAGGGGCGGGCGGGGTCCGAGCGGGTGTTCGTCATGAAGCCGCAGTCCTTCATGAACCAGTCGGGCGAGGCGGTGGGCGCGGCGCTTCGCTTCTGGAAGATCGGAGTCGACGACCTCGTGGTGGTCCACGACGACCTCGAGCTCGACCCGTTCCGGGTGCAGGTCAAGATCGGCGGCGGCGACGGCGGCCACAACGGCATCAAGAGCGTGAACGCCCACGTCGGCACCCGGGACTACGCCCGGGTTCGCTTGGGGGTGGGCCGGCCGCCGCCTGCGATGGATCCGGCGGACTACGTCCTCGGCCAGTGGAAGCGGGCCGACGACACCGCGGTCGACGAGGCGGTGGAGCGCGCCGCCGAGGCGGCCCGGCTCTGCGTCGAGCTCGGCGCGACGAAGGCGATGAACCAGGTGAACCGCCGCGGTGCCGCGGCGGAGTGAGGCAGCACCCCGCGTCCGGCATGGGGCCGGCACGGGCGGAGGCGACTCCTCGCGGCGGGCGAACCGCCGCTCTTGAACCCGAGGGGAGCGAACATGGCGGAAGCGAAGCAGCAGAAGCTCGTGCGCGAGTACGAGACCATCTACCTGCTCAGGGCGGAGACGCCCGACGATCAGGTGGAGGAGATCAAGGAGCGCCTGCGCGGGGTGGTAAACCGCGAGGGCGGCAAGGTCATCCGGTTCACGAACCAGGGGAAGCGGAAGACCGCGTTCCCGGTCTCGAAGAACCAGAAGGCGCTCTACATGCACTGCCTCTACGTGGGCAGCCCGGGGCTCGTCGGTGAGCTCGAGCGCAACCTCAAGATGATCGACACGGTCACGAAGTTCCAGTCGGTGAAGATCGCCGAGGGCGTCGACTTCGACGCCCGCCAGGTCGAGGCCGACGTGAAGGTCGCGCCGGTCGAGGAAGACAAGCCGCGCGAGGAGCGCGCCGAGGCGAGCGAGCCCGGTGAGGAGCCCTTCGAGGCGGCCGAGCAGACGGAGGAGCGGTAGCCATGGCGCGTCCTGATTTCGGTGGTCCGAAGATGGGGAACGGCTCGAGCTCGCGGCCGGGCGGCTTTGGCGGCGGCGGCGGCGGCGGCTACGGCGGCGGTGGCGGCGGCTACGGCGGCGGTGGTGGCGGCGGCTACGGTGGCGGCGGCGGCTACGGTGGCGGCCGCGGCGGCGACCGCGATCGCGGCGATCGCGACGACCGGGGTGGCGAGGAGGGCGGGCGGCGTGGCTTCGGCCGGCGCAAGGTCTGCCGCTTCTGCGCCGACAAGAACCTGAAGGTCGACTACAAGGACCAGGGGCAGCTCAAGTACTTCCTGACCGAGCGCGGCAAGATCATCCCCCGCCGCATCAGCGGGAACTGCGCGAAGCACCAGCGCGAGGTCGCCACCGCCGTGAAGCGGGCGCGCATGCTCGCGATCCTGCCCTACACCGTCGGGCAGATGTGAGGAGCGCGAGATGAAGCTCATCCTCCGTGAAGACGTGGAGAACCTCGGCAAGGGCGGCGAGCTCGTGGAGGTGAAGCCCGGCTACGGGCGGAACTACCTCCTGCCTCGCGGCCTCGCCGTCGCCGCGAACCCGAAGAACGTCCGCGAGCTGGAGCACCAGAAGGCGATCGCGCAGGCGAAGGCGGCGAAGCTCAAGGCCTCCGCCGAGGCGGTCGCGAAGCGGCTCTCCGAGACGCCGATCGCGCTCAAGCGCAAGGTCGGCGAGCAGGACAAGCTCTACGGCTCGGTGACCGCGATGGACCTCGCCGAGGCGCTCGCCGCGCGCGGGCTCCAGCTGGACCGCCGCTCCATCGACCTCTCCGAGCCGATCAAGACGCTCGGCGAGTTCGAGGTGCCGGTGAAGCTGCACAGCGAGGTCGTCGGCAAGCTGAAGGTGAAGGTCGAGCCCGAGGCGTAGTCCGCGCCGCTCGATCCCCGCTGCCACGGAGGGCCGGTCCCCACAACGGGGTCCGGCCCTCGCCATTCAGCGAGATCACCTTCCCGGCGCCGCGCCGGTCGCGGCGCTCACCGGCTCGAACGCCGGACCGGGGCGTACCTTTCCGTCCCGCACCTCGAACGCCGCCGCGCCGAGCAGGAGCGACGCGCGGACGAACGACCGCCGCGCCTCCTCGGGCGCGAGCGTCGGCGCGGCTCGCGCCGCGAGCTCCCCCGCCGCCTGCAGCACCTCGGCGCGCCCCGCGGCGCCCGGGAGCTCGGTCGCGTAGGCCCCCGCGACCTCGAGCGCAGTCGCGATCCGCGCCGCGCTCCCGAGCTCTCGCACGAGCGCGAGCGCGGCGGGGCCCGAGGCGGCCCCGCGCCCGAGCGCGACCACGACGTACCGGCCGCTGCCCTGCGCCGCGCGCAGCTGGAGGAGCGCCGGCTCCCCGGGCGAGGGCACCTCGCCGAGCCTCACCACGAGCGGCTCACCCGGCCCCGCCGCGCCGCCGTCCTCGAACCGGACGCGGTCCTTCGTGCCCGACGTGGCGAGGTCCTCGGCGTCGGGGACCCAGAGCCGCGCGGAGAGCGCGAGCCCCGGCTCCGGCACCGCGAGCACGAGCTCCGGCGCGTCGCGCGCGTCGCGCGGCTCGACCGCGAAGAGATCCGGGTCGTCCGGCGCGGTGTCGCCGCGGATCGGCACGCCCTCGCCGAGCCGGTTTCGCACCGCGGTGGCGCGCCACTCCGGGTACCGCTCGAAGCGCGAGGCCGAGCGGTCCGGCCCGTCGTTTGGCTCGAGCTCCTCTCCCGGCACCGGGTCCGCGAGCCGGACCGTGAGCAGGTACCAGTCGGTCGGCTTCTCCACCGGGCCGGTCGCCTCGTCGTGGTGCTCGCGGACGGAGAGGTAGTACGTGCCGGGCTCGACCGCGGCGACGAGCTTCTCCGGCCGCCCGGGGCCGCCGCGGTTCACGATCGCGACGAGCGGCGCGGTGGTGCGCGCGTCGCCTGCGGCCCGCTCGCGGTTGAGCGCGAGCGCGACGTCGAGCCCGCGGATCCCCTCCCCCGGCCGCTCGCCGCGCCACTCGGCGACGAGCACCTTCGCGCCCTCCGTCGCGGGCACCTCGATCCGAAAGATGTCCACGTCGCCGCTCGTCTCGCTGAGCTTCGCGCCCACGTGGCCGCGCACCTCGGCGAGCCCGCCGCCGAGCCGGCCGTCGGGGCCGGGCGGGAGCGGAAGCGGGTTCGCCTGCGCGGGGACGTCGTTCGGCTCGTGCTCCTCGCCGTCGAACACGGAGGCGGGGCGGAACGACGACGGCAAGGCCACCGCGAACGAGGGCGCCTTCCGGGCGAGGAGCCCGTACACGTCGGCCCAGCGCCACGCCACGAGCCCGAGCGCGGCGAGGGCCGCGGCGATGGTCACCGGCGCGAGCACCCGGCTGCGGCGGAGCGAGCGGACCTGGCGGTCGAAGTCCTCGAAGTCGGCGCGGCTCGCGATCTCGACGTCCGCCTCGACCTCGGGGCGGCGCTCGGGGAGCGACCGCATCCCGGTCGGCTCGCCGGCGTCGCCGAGCGCGTCGCGCATCTCGTCCGCGCTCTGGAACCGCTCCTCGGGGCGCTTGCGCAGCGCGCGGTGGATCACCTCGGCGAAGCGCCGCGAGAGCCCCCCGATCTGCGCCTGGAGTGGCGGCGGCTCGTCGCGCAGGTGCGCCTGGACGACCGCCATCGCCGCCGGCGCGACGAAGGGCGGGTGCCCGCAGGCGAGCTCGTAGAGGAGGCAGCCCACGGCGTAGAGATCGGTGCGCGGGTCGATGGGCTCGGCGCGCGCCTGCTCGGGGGCGAGGTAGTTCGGGGTGCCCACGATCGCGCCGACGCTCGTCGTGGTGGTGGAGGCGCCGAGCGCGCCGCCCGCCGCGTCCGGGCCGGCGTGGCGCAGCTTCGCGATCCCGAAGTCGAGGACCTTCACCCAGTCCTCGCCGGAGCGGGTCTTCATGAGCATCACGTTCCCGGGCTTCATGTCCCGGTGGACGATGCCGGCGTCGTGCGCCTCCGCGAGCGAGCCGAGGATCTGCTGCCCGATCTCGACGACGCGCACCTCCGGCAGCGGGCCGGACTCCCGGAGGACCGTCGAGAGGTCCTTCCCCGGCACGTACTCCATCGCGAGATAGAAGCCCGAGCCTTCGTCGTCGATCTCGCCGAAGTCGAAGACCGCGATGGTGTGGGGGTGGGAGAGGCGCGAGACCATCTGCGCCTCCGCGAGGAAGCGCTCCGCCGCGCCGGACTCCGTCGCGAAGTCGCGCCTCAGGATCTTGAGGGCGAGCACCTTGCCCATCCGGATGTGCTCGGCGCGGTACACCGCGCCCATGCCGCCCTCGCCCACGAGGTCGACGAGGCGGTAGCGGTCCGCGACGACGCGGTGGACGAAGCCGCCGGAGCGGGAGGCCTCCGCGGGCGCGTCGCGCAGGTCCCCGCCGCAGCCCGGGCAGTAGTTCACCGCGCCCGAGAAGGGATTCGCCTCGTACCCGCAGTCCGGGCAGGTGACGGTGCCCTGCGGAGCGGGTCTCTTGCGCGCCATCGGTCGCGGCGAGAGTAACAAGGGCGGGCGGGCCCTCCTAGCCCGGCCCGCCGCGTTCGGGTGCGACGCGACGTGCCGCCCCCGAAGTCATGGCGCGGGCGAGCCGGCGGGTCGCTCCGAGCGCGGACGCGCGGTTGCGGCGGCGCCGCGTGATCGGGCGCACGGTGTGGGCGAGTGAAGTACACTCCGCGTGCTGGATCGCGGCCTCGGAGCTGCGCTACTCTCCGCGTCCTGGCGCGCCTCGGGCGTGCCGCCGTTCGGAGGGTTCCCGCCATGAGCGCACGCATTCTCGCCGCCGCCGCCGTGTCCATCCTGCTCGCCGCCTGCGGGAGCAAGTCCACCGCCGACGCGCCCTTCGTGCCGGACGTCCGGTACCCCGGCGCCACCGTCGACGCGGCCCTCACCACGTCGAGCGACCGGGTCGCGATCGCGGGGGTCGCTGCGAGCATCGCCCAGGGGTTCGACGGCTCGGCGATCACGGGGAGCGTCTCCATGAGCGGCATCGCGGTCGCCGCGGGCGCGGGGATCCCGAACCGGCCAGCCACCGTCCGCGGCGCCCTCCTCCTCGCCCAGGACTCGCTCGCGCGGCGCGACCTCGCGACCGTCGCGGGCGCGTACGCGACCGCGTCCGCCACCTGCCCCGGCGGCGGCTCGGTGTCGTTCGCCGCCTCGCAGGCCTCGGCCACGGTGACGACGGTCGGCGACTACATCCAGATCTCGTTCTCGGCATGCAACGACGGCTACGGCAGCGTCGCCTTCGGCTCGGTCAAGATGACGATCGAGGAGACCACGGGCGCCGAGTTCGTCGCCGACGCCACGAGCATCACGAGCGACACGGCGTTCGGGCTCTCCCTCGTGTTCCACGACTTCGCGGCCACGAACCCCGACGGCTCCTGGAGCGGGGTCGACGGCGACCTCGAGGTCGCCTTCCTCGCCACGGTCGAGGGCGTCGGCCAGGGTGGCACCATGCAGTTCCAGGTGTCGGGCGCGAGCCTCGTCGCGGCAGGCGGCCCGAGCATCGGCGCGATCTCCGAGGCGACGCGCCTCACCGCCCTGCCCGGCGACCTCACGTTCCACGAGCTCGGCCGCGAGCTGTACACCGGCATGGGCACCTTCGACGCCACCCGCACCGAGAGCCAGTGGGACGTCGACGCCAAGGTCTGCTCGCTCGCGTTCGCGGGATGCCTCGACATCCTCACCGACCCGACGTTCGCGAAGCACGAGCTCCACCCCTACCCGTACGTGGGCGCGATCGAGGTGTCCGACGGCGCGGGCCACTACATCAAGGTGACGGCGGTGGACGAGGACACCGGTGCGGCGACCCTCGCCTGGGACGTCGACGGGACGCCTTCGACGGTGAGCACGACCTGGGGTTGCCTCGACGGCACCGCGATCTGCCCCCCGTAGCGGCGCAGCTCCGCAAGTTCCGGCGTCCGCGTGGGCCGGCGCCGCGCCGGGGTAGGATGGCGCGTGGCCCGCGCGCTCGCCGCCCTCCTTCTCCTCTGCGCGGCGCGCAGTGCGGCGGCCGAGGACGCGGTGCGGCTCCGAGGCGAGCTCCGGGTCGGCTTCGCGAGCTTCGACTACGTCGAGAGCTACCAGGGGCGGACGCTCGACCGCGAGCAGGGGGTCCTCCCCGTGCTCGCCCTCGAGACCGAGGTCCGCTGGCGCCGCGCCTTCGCCCGGCTCGGGTTCCGGCTCGCGAGCGGCTCGGTGGACTACGGCGGCGAGGTGCTGGCGCCGATGGATGCCGCGCTCGACGGCGTCTGGGCGAACGGCGAGAGCGACGCACTTCAGCTCGAGGGGCGGCTCGAGGCGGGGGCCTTCGTCGATCCGGAACGGCGGCTCTCGCTCTTCGCCGGCCTCGGCGTGCGGCGATGGCGCCGTGCGATCCAGGACACGGTCGCCGTTTCGCGGGACGGAAGCGCGGTCGCGATCCGGGGCTACACCGAGGCGTACGGCTGGGGGGAGCTCGAGGCGGGCGCGCGGTACGCCGTCGTCCAGCGCGGGGA
>DASWCJ010000228.1:0-8822 GCA_036390155.1 Anaeromyxobacter sp. | reverse complement strand
ACTAAACAGGTTATCCGGCACTACCCCCCTCCCCCCCGGGGGGTGGCAAAAGACAAAAAAGACGCCATCCCGACTTAAAGCGAGTGTCAGGAATGGCGCCTTTGGATTCGGTTCTACTGGAAGTTCAGGGATTCGATGCCGAGGAATTCGGCGGACTGGCCGAGTTCTTCCTCGATGCGGAGGAGCTGGTTGTACTTGGCGATCCGGTCGGTGCGCGAGGCGGATCCGGTCTTGATCTGGCCGCAGTCGCAGGCCACCGCCAGATCCGCGATGGTGGTGTCCTCGGTCTCGCCCGAGCGGTGGCTCATCACGCTGGTGTAGCCGGCGCGGTGGGCCATGCGGACGGCGTCGAGGGTCTCGGTGAGCGAGCCGATCTGGTTCACCTTCACCAGGATGGAGTTGGCGATCTCCTCTTCGATCCCCCTGGAGAGGCGCGCCACGTTGGTGACGAAGAGGTCGTCGCCGACCAGCTGGAGCTTGTCGCCCAGCTTGTCGGAGAGGAGCTTCCAGGTCGCCCAGTCGTCCTCGTCGCAGCCGTCCTCGATGGAGACGATGGGGTACTTCGCGGCCAGGCTCGCGTAGTACTCCACCAGCCCCTTGCCGTCGAAGCTCTTCCCCTCGCCCTCGAGCTCGTACTTGCCGGAGGCCTGGTCATAGAACTCGCTGGCGGCGCAGTCGAGCGCCAGCGCCACCTGACCGTCGGCGCCGGCCTTCAGGCCCGCCTGCGAGATGGCCTCCAGGATCACCTGCAGCGCCTCCTCGTTGGAGCCGAGGCTCGGCGCGTAGCCGCCCTCGTCGCCGACGCCGGTCCCGGCGCCCTTCCCCTTCAGCACCTTCTTGAGCGCGTGGAAGATCTCGGCGCCGTAGCGGAGCGCCTCGGCGAACGTGGGCGCGCCGAGCGGGACCACCATGAACTCCTGGATGTCCACGTTCGAGTCGGCGTGTGCCCCGCCGTTCAGGATGTTCATGAGCGGCACGGGCAACGTCCGCGCCCCCGCCCCGCCGAGGTACCGGTAGAGCGGCAGCGCGTGCGCGGCGGCGGCGGCCTTCGCGGCGGCGAGCGACACGCCGAGGATGGCGTTCGCCCCGAGCTTGGCCTTCGTCGGCGTGCCGTCGAGCTCGTTCATCCGCGCGTCGAGCGTCGCCTGGTCGGAGGCGTCCATCCCGACGACCGCTGGCGCGATCACGTCGAGGACGTTCGAGACCGCCTTCTTCACGCCCTTGCCGAGGTATCGGCTCTTGTCGCCGTCCCGCAGCTCGAGCGCCTCGTGCTCGCCGGTGGACGCGCCGGAGGGGACCGCCGCGCGCCCCACGTCGCCGGTCGCCACGGCGACCTCCACCTCGACGGTCGGGTTGCCGCGGGAGTCCAGGATCTCCCGGGCGATCACGTTGATGATCTCGGTCATCGTTCTCTCCGATTGCGTGGGTGGGCGCGCAGCGCGCAGGGGGCTGCGAATCTGCCGCCCGCGCGCGGAAGCGTCAATCGGATTCCGGCCGTTGCGGCACCAAAAAAAACGGCGCGAGACCATGCGGGTCCGCGCCTTCCGTGCCGGCGCTTCGCCCCTGGCGAGCGCCGCTCGGAGATGCTCAACCGGAATAGTCGATGATCACGACGCCTCGGTCGTCCTTGCGATCGCCGTCCGGCCGATCGGGTGGCTGGGCCGGAGGCGGTAGGGGGAGCTCGATCGCGGGCCGATCGTCGCGGCCGCGGTCGCGCTCGCGCCGCTTGATCTCATCGATGACGTAGGCGTCCAGCATCGCGTTGTGGCCCCGTCCCTCGCTCGTGCAAACGGCAAGCCGCGCTCCGGCGGCTGGTTCGACCCGCTCTCCGTCCTTCCTCTGTTCTACTTAACGACGCCGAGCGGCCATGTCCGTGACCGATGACCCCGAACAGGGCGTGCCTTTTTCCCGTCTAGCACCCGCCGGAATCGGGGGTCAAGGCGCGCCCTGCGTTGCGCACCGCGGCGCGCTCCGCCTACACCCGCCCCTCGGACAGCCGAGCGGGCGTGGCGCCGTTGCCACGCCCCGTGCCCGCGAGTGCCGCCGCGGCGGTCCCTGGACGCCGCGTCAGCCGCGCTCCGCCCGCGCCTTGAAGGCCTCGATGGTCTTCGGGAGCTGCACCCGGGTGAGCTCGTCGCTCACGCGGTCGACGAGCGCCTGCGGGACGAGCGGCGGGCGGGCGATCTGGATCTCGACGGAATAGACGGCGCGCGTCTTCCCCTTCTCGTCCGCGAGATCCCACGAGCCGTTGGACCGCTTCAGCATGTCGCCCGAGACGAGCGACCAGGAGACGCGGCGCGGGCGCTGCTCCTCGTGGCGGAGGACATACTTGATCTTGCGGATCCCGAGGTCGAGCTCGTACTCGACGTGCTTCTCGCCGCCGCCCATCCGCACGCGACACCGGCGCATGCCGGGGACGAACTCGGGGTAGCGCTCGTAGTCCACCACCACGTCGTAGAAGCGCTCGAGGGGCACGTCGACCAGCACCTGCTTCGTCACGACCGCCATGCGTTCCTCCCGACGGAGAGCGTACCTCAGGGCGAGGCCATCGCCGCGGGGGCGGCGAGCCGGTCCACGAGCTCCTTCGGCATGCGCCGGATCCGGCCCTCGAGGTCGACGCAGGCGTGGACGGTGTGCCCGGTCGCGAGGACCTCCTCGCCCCGGACTAGCCGGTATTCGAACCGGGCGGAGGCGCGCCCGACCTCCGCGATCGTCGTCTCGACCACGACGAGGTCGTCGTACCGGGCGGGGCTCCGGTAGCTCACCGTCGCCTCGGCCACCGGCAGGCGGAGCTGGAAGGTCTCCTCGAAGTCGCGGTAGCGCAGGCCGCAGGCGCGGAGGTGCTCGTTCCGTCCCGCCTCGAAGAACCGGAGGTAGTTCGCGTAATAGACGATCCCGGCGAGATCCGTGTCGCCGTAGATGACGCGGAGGGGGGTCCGCACGACGCCGGCCCCTGGCGCGCTCGTCACCGGCTTCCCGGCTTGTACGCCTGGAGCACCGCGCGGATCTGCGGCGCCGCCTTGCCGCCGACCACGGCGAACGTCTCGATCCGCACCGGCCCGACGCCCGGCGCGTACGTGATCTCGAGCACGTGATCGGTGGTGGGGCCCGCGCGGTTGTGCGCCCGCACCCGCACGCAGCCTGCGAAGCGCCCGGCGGGCGTCTGCACCGTCTCGCCGACCTCGGCGATCTCGTATCGCTCCGTCGAGCTCACCGACACCACCGAGGACCAGGAGCGCCCCTTCTCGAGCGGCGCGCAGAGGAGCCGGCGGTTGCGGTCCCGCAGGCACTCGGCGTCGACGCGGAGCTCCCCGCGCTCGTTGTCACGGAAGTAGCCGTCCGGCGTCTTGTCGAGGATCCGGACCGTCCGCGTCGCGCCGCGGCGGTCGGCGGGGAGCGCAGGCGACTCGTCGCGGTAGACCCACTCGTTCCCGATGGCGAGCGGGAAGAAGTCGGCGAGCCCGGTCGCAGGCGGGCGCGCCGGCGCGGCGGGGGAGCCGGCGCAGGCCCCCGCGAGCAGCGCGAGCGGCAGGAGCGAGCGGACGTTCATGGTGCGGGCATCTTAGCGGAAACGCGCGTCCGCGCGGCGAGCTCCTCGAGGGCCTCGTGCGCCGCCTGGCGCACGCGGGCGTCGGCCGAGCCGGACTCGAGCGTCACGAGGTACGCCTCCGCCTCCGCGCCGCCGATGTCCCCGATGTACCGGGCGAACCGTGCGGTCGTGACGCCGTCGACGCCGCGGGAGACGTCGATGAGCGCCGGCACCGCTCGCTCGTCGCCGATCTGGGCGAGCGCGCCCACGATCCGCATGGAGCTGCGCAGGTCCTCCTGGCGCAGCTGCGCCACGAGCGCCGGCACGGCCGCGCGGCTCCGCCGCTCCCCGAGCACCCGGACCGCCTCGTCCCTCACCCGCTCGTCCTTCGCGGCGACGTCGGCGACGAGGCCGTCTTCGGTCTTCCCCTCCGCCCGCGCGCCGATGGCGAGCGCCTCGGCGGCCCGCTGCGTCGCCTCCGCGACGGCACGGCGCCAGGCCTCCTGCGGCGACGGCACCTGACCGAACATCGGCGAGGTCCCCACCGCGGACTCGCGGCGCGTCGGCCCGGGGCCGGGCTCCGGCGCGCCGAGCGCGATCTCGACCTTCACCTCGGCCATCGGGCCGGTCGCACCCGGGACGACCCGCAGCGACAGGAGGCCGACCGTCGCGACCTGGGCGGTCGCCGCGCCGACGCGGAACCCGGTCGCGGCGAGCGCGGTCCCGGCCGCGGCCTCGATCCCCTGCGCGTCGAGCCCGGTCTCGCCGAGCGCCGCGGTCTCGAGGCGAGGCGCGGCGTGGACCGCCGCGATCCGGAACGGCTCCGGTGGCCGGCAGGACGCGAGCAGCGCGGCCAGGACTCCGGCCGCCAGCAGGCGCCCGGCGCCCGGTGCGCTCACTTCAGGCACCCTCGCCCGCGGGCGGATCGCGCGGGGGCGGCGGGAGGAGCGGTGGGAGCGGCGGCGGCTCGGCGCGCTCCGGCGTGCCGCTCGCCGGCGCTTCGGGAGCTCCGGCCGGCGCGGCCGAGGCACCCGCCTCCCCTTGGGCGGGAGCGCCCTCGCGGGCGCCGCGGCCGCGGCCTCCGCGGCGGCGGCGGCGGCGGCGGCGCTTGCGGCGCTCGCCCCCTGGCGCGCCGGGCTCACCCGTCGCGCCGCCGGCTGTTCCCGCGGCCTCGGTCTCGGCACCTTCCTCCTCGCCCTCCTCGTCCGCGTCGCCGTCGTCTTCCGCGTCGGGGATGGCAGCCGCATCGTCGCCTTCGACGAGCGCGGCGACCGCGGCGGTGACCGACGCGGGCGGCCCGCCCGCGACGGACGCGTCTGTGGAGTCGGCCCGGTCGGCCGGCACGGTCGCGAGGACGCGCGTGTCGAAGTCCGCGAACGAAGCCTCGTCGCGCTCGGGCTCGGCGGTCTCGCGCGGCCCCCTGCGATCGCTGCGCTCCTCGCGCTCTCCGCGTTCTCCGCCGTCGCGGCGATCGCGCTCCTCGCGCCGGGCGCGGCGGGCCTCCTCCTCGCGCGAGGCCTCCTCGGTGGCCGCGCGGAAGAAGGCCTCGTCGACCTCGGGCACGACCACGGGGACGCAGCCCAGGGAGACCTCGGCGAGCGCCTCGGCGAGCCCCTCCCCGCAGAGCAGCACGACGGGGAGCTGGCCCGCCGCCGCCGCGTCGCCGCGCGCATCGCGGCCGGCCTCGCCCGCGCTCACGACGATGCCGATCTGTGCGCCGTAGTGGCCGAGATCGCGGCGCAGGTCGGTGACGTCGCGGCGCGCCGCGTCGGCGCCGCCGCGGAGGATGCGGACGGCGTGGCGCACGTCCGAGATCCCCATCCGCTTCCTGGCGGTGCAGACGACGTGCTCGCGGCCGCGCTTCGCGACCTTCACGTCCCGGAACCCGAGCTTCTCGAGGAGCCGCAACGTGACGTGCTCGACCGTCGGCCCGTCGCAGTCGCGCAGGCGGCGGCGGAGGGCGGCGAGACCGGAGCGGCGGAGCTCGCCCGCGTCCATCGCGCCCATCGCGCCCACCGCGACCAGCGCGCGCGGAGCGGCGGAGATCGGCGCCGGCCGCTCGCCGGGTTCGGGCTGCGCGACGAGGGTGACGAGCTCGCCGTCGAGCTGGAACAGCGGCTTGCGCCCGGCGGACTCGCGCCGGCGGTTGTCCTCGTCGAGCGCAGAGCGGAGCGCCCCCGCGTCCTGGACGAACGCGTCGGGCATGAGGAGCCGCTCGGCGCCGGTGCCGGCGATCTCGGAGACCGGGAGCGGCCTTCCCGCGCCGGCGAGGATCTCGTAGGCGACCTCGGCGGGCGGCGGGAAGCGGCGCCCGCGGCGCTCGCGCTCCTCCTCGTGCCGCCGCGGACGCGGCTCGCCCCGCCCACCGCCACCGCGAGAGAGCTCGCGGGTCGGCGTGGGGTGACGTTCGCGGGCGCGGTACGGGAGCTCGTCCTCCGGCGGCGCCTCGCCGATCCCCTCCAGCCCGGCGGGATCCTCCTCGAGCCCCCACTCGGCGAGGGCGAAGGTGCCGAGCTGGACGGGCAGGAGCTTGCGCTCGGGGCGCGGCAGGCGGCAGTGCGCCGCCAGCAGCCCTGCCATCGTGTCATCCGGGACCTTGCCGACGTGGTCGAGCAGGTTCTCGCGGATCGCGATCTCGGTCAGCTTCTTGAAATGGAGAGGCTTCCCCTCGCGCCGCAGCACCTCGATGGCGGCTTCGGTAAAGGTCATGCACTTCCTTGTGAAAAGAGCGGGATGGCATTCTGGTGCCCCACCGCGGCGGCGTCAAGGTTGAACCGCCGTGATTTCGCGATGATGCTCCATCTGGACGATGGTCAGAATCCGCGCCGGCACCGCCTGGAGGCACGACCCAGCCCTGCGCGCCGCCGCGCGCCACCGGGTGGGCCCGGAACGCGCCGCCGCGGCGCGCGAGGTGGTGGGCGCCCTCGCGCTCGAGGTGGACGGGGTGGACATCGCCGCCGGGCTCGCCGAGGGGCCGCTCCTCCCGAGCCTCGAGGCCCTCCTCCGTGCGGTCGCCCGGGTCGTGCGCGGCGAGCCTCAAGCGACCGTTCCCTTTGCCGACGGGGCGGTCGAGCTGCTCGTCCGCCGGCGGGGCCGATCGGCGTTCCTCTCGGTCGTCGCCCTCTCGCGACCCTCGCGCGTCCTCGCGCGCGACGTCGAGGTGGAGGTGGACGCGCTCGCGGCCGCGGCCCTCGACGCCACGGCCTCGCTCTGCGGAGAGCTCGCGGAGCTCCTCCCCGGCGCCGAGGCGAGGGAGGCGCGGCCGCTGCGCGCCGCCGCCCGCGCGCTCCTCCGGGCGGAGGGCGCGCCGCCGGCGCGGCGCTCGGCCCGGACGCGGGCGCGGGTCCGAGCCGGCCCGGCCCGGACCGGCGCGCCGGTGTCGTGCGTGGTCGAGCTCGAGGACGAGGACGACCTCCTCGGCGCGTACGAGGGAGGCCGCCCCGATCTCGGGTCCCTGCTCGGCCCCGGGCACATCGCGCTCCGCGCCGCCGACGGGCGCGAGCTGGCCGCGCTCGACGGCCTCCCGTTCCTCGCCGCGCGCGACCTCGCCGCCGCTGCGGACGCGCTCCTCGGCGCGGTGCGCGCGGGGGACGCCCGCTGCGAGCTCGCGCTCGCCCGGCCCGGGACTGGGCCCGCAGTGACGCTCAGGGTGGACCTCGCCGGCCGCACGGTCTCCGGCCCGGGCGCCGCGGACGTCCCCTGCCCGCCCCTCGCCCTCGCCCGCGCCCTGTCCGACGGGCAGGCGGAGCTCGGCCGGATCGCGCGCGAGCGGAACCCGCGCCAGGCGGAGAACGCGCAGGTGGCCGAGCTCGAGCGCAGCGCCGCCGCGCGCGCCGCGCTCATCGACGAGCTCGCCGAGGGCGATCGCCGGCCGGAGCCCGCCCCACTCGCGGGCGCCCGCGTCCCCCCGCCGCCGCGCCTCCCCCAGCGGCCGCTCGGGCCGGGCCGCATGCGCCGGCTCGCCTTCCGCCCCACCTTCCGCGCGGACGCCGGGGATCCGGCGGGCGAGGGCCTCCACCGCGCCGGCGTCGGGGTGATCGTGAGCGGGGCCCGGCTCGTCGCCGCGTTCGAGCTCGCCACCGGGGCGGAGCGGTGGCGCGCCCCGGGCTGCACCTTCGCGGCGCTCGCGGGCGGCGCCCTCCTCGCCGTGAGCGCGGGCCTGCTCCGGGCGCTCGCGCCACGGAGCGGGCGCGCGGCGTGGTCTCGGCCGCTGCCCGGGATGACGCCGGTGGCCGCCGTGACCCTCGCGCGCGGGCCGGCGATCCTCGTCGAGCGCGACGCGGCGACCGGGCTCGATCCCGCGTCGGGCCGGACGCTCTGGCGGTTCGAGCCGCCCGGCGCGGCCCGCCTCCACGCGACCGCCTTCGGCGGCGTCCTCGTCGTCGGGACGGACGGCGGGCTCCTCTACGGGCTCGACGCGGCGGGGCGGCTCGTCTGGCGGCTCCGCGCGCCGGGGCCGGTCCTCCGACGTCCCCTCGCCGCGGCGGGGCTCTGCGTCGCGCTCTCGGCGTCCGACGCGGGCGGGACCGCGCTCCTCGCCGTCGATCCGGCGACCGGAGAGCGCCGGTGGGAGGCTCCGCTCGACGCCTCCGCACCGGCCTCCGTCGTGCCATGGGGCGGGCAGCTCGCGATCGCCGGGGCGGTGGCGGGCGATCCCATCGTGACGGCCGTCGGGCGCGGCGGGACGCAGGGCTGGACCGTCGCCCCGGCCCTCGCCGGGGCCGCGACCGCGGCGGCGGCGGGACCGCTCCTCGTCGTGCGCGACGGGGCGGGCGCGCTCGCCGCGCTGGACCGCGGCGGGAGCGTGCGCTGGAGCCGCCCGGCGCCGTCCGGCGCGGCCGCGCCGCGGGCCACCCCGCCGCTCGTCGTGCGCGGGACCGTGCTCGCCGCGGGCGGCGAAGCGATCCAGGCGCTCGACGCGCGCACGGGCGAGCTCCTCGGGACGCTCCCCGCCGCCGCACCGTCCCGCCTGCTCGCGGACGCGGGGCTCGCGCTCGCGACGCTCGACGCGGACGGCCTCGCGACCGGCTGGCGACTCGCGACGCACCTCAGCGTCGTGTGAGGGACCGGCGCCTGCGGTGAGCCGGGGCCTCGGCTAGACGCCGAGGAAGAGGCGCTTCCCGAAGTTCAGGGCCAGATCGGCGTCGAAGATCTTCTGGGCCGAGGTCTCGATGTCGTACGGCACGCGGTGGAACTCGATCACGCGCTCTTCCGTGTCGTAGGTCACGAAGCAGGAGCGGTTGTCGCAGTCGCGCGGCTGCCCGACCGAGCCCACCGACACGATGTACTTGTA
>DASWCJ010000227.1:0-7251 GCA_036390155.1 Anaeromyxobacter sp. | reverse complement strand
CGACCGGAAGGTCCGGATCCCGAAGAGCGCCGCCACGATCCAGGAGAGGAAGGCGAGCGCGATCGCGACGAGGAGCGCGCGCAGGAAGTCGAGGCCGTAGGTCCCCATCACCACCGCGAGCCAGATCACGACATAGAGGATCCAGGGAAGGACCAGGAACCAGAGGAAGCGCACGAGCGTCACGAACCAGGCGATGGAGAGCACGATCGAGACGAGGACCGCCCGCCCGAAGGTGTTCGCCGGGTTCCCGGGGGAGACCCACCCCACCGCCATCCAGAGCACCGCGGCGGACGCGACGAGCCGGACGAGGAACGCGAGCAGGTGGCTGCGCGGCGGGGGCGGGACGTACGGTCGGTTCATGGGGGGATCGTACGCGGGCGCCGCTCGCGCCGCCACCGCCGCGGCGCCGCCCGGGGGCGCTACCCGGGCTTGCGGAGCTCGAACCAGTAGAACCCGTACGGCCCGAGGGTGAGGAAGTACGGGAGCCGGCCGACGCGGGGGAACTCGGTGTAGCCGAGGATCTCGACCGGGACGGCCCCCTCGAACTGCGAGAGGTCGAGCTCGGCGGGCTGCGCGAAGCGCGACACGTTCGCGACGCAGAGGAGCACGTCCTCGTCGTGGCGCCGGACGTAGGCGAGCACCTTCCGGTTCGCGACGGGCAGGAACTCCATCGTCCCGCGACCGAAGGCGCGGAAGAGCTTCCGGAGCGCGATGGTGTTCCGCATCCACTGGAGGAGCGAGGATGGATCCCGGAGCTGCGCCTCCACGTTCACGGCCTGGTAGCCGTAGACCGCGTCGGAGATGGGGGCGCTGTACAGGCGAGCCGGGTCGGCGCGGGAGAACCCGGCGTTCCGGTCGGGCGACCAGTGCATCGGTGTCCGCACGCCGTTGCGATCGTGGAGGTAGATGTTGTCGCCCATCCCGATCTCGTCGCCATAGTAGACGATGGGCGTCCCCGGAAACGAGAAGAGCAGCGAGTTGAGCAGCTCCATCCGGCGCCGCGAGTTGTCCATGAGCGGCCCGAGCCGCCGGCGGATGCCCACGTTGAGCTTGGCGCGCGGGTCCTGCGAGTAGGCGAGATACATGTAGTCGCGCTCGTCGGTCGTCACCATCTCGAGCGTGAGCTCGTCGTGGTTCCGCAGGAACAGCGCCCACTGGCAGGGCTCCGGGATCGGCGGCGTCCTCCGCATGATCTCGATGACCGGCTCGACGTCCTCGAGCCGGAGCGCCATGAAGATGCGCGGCATGAGCGGGAAGTGGAACGCCATGTGGCACTCGTCCCCCTCCCCGAAGTAGGGGCGGACGTCGGCGGGCCACTGGTTCGCCTCGGCAAGGAGCATGCGCCCGGGATAGCGCCGGTCCACGAAGCGGCGGAGCTCGCGGATCACGGCGTGGGTGGCGGGCAGGTTCTCGCAGCTCGTGCCGTCCCGCTCCACGAGGTACGGCACCGCGTCGAGCCTAAAGGCGTCGACGCCGAGCTCCGCCCAGAAGGCGAGGACATCGAGCATCTCCCCGAGGACGACCGGGTTCTCGAAGTTGAGATCGGGCTGGTGGGAGAAGAAGCGGTGCCAGTAGTACTGCTTCGCCTCCGGGTCCCAGGTCCAGTTCGACTTCTCCGTGTCGGTGAAGATGATCCGCGCCTCGCGGTAGCGGTCGTCGGTGTCGCTCCAGACGTAGTAGGCGCGCTCGGGCGACCCGGGCGGCGCGCGCCGCGCCCGCTGGAACCAGGGGTGCTGGTCCGACGTGTGGTTCACCACCAGCTCGACGAGGATGCGGATGCCGCGCGCGTGGGCGGCGGCGACGAGCTCGCGGAAGTCGTCGAGGGTCCCGTAGTCGGGGTGGATTCCGCGGTAATCCGAGATGTCGTAGCCGTCGTCCCGGAGCGGCGACGGGAAGAGCGGCAGGAGCCACAGGCAGGTGATCCCGAGCTCCTGCAGGTAGTCGAGCTTCTGGACGAGCCCGCGGAGGTCGCCGATCCCGTCGTCGTTCGAGTCGAAGAACGACCGGACGTGCGTCTCGTAGATGACGGCGTCCTTGTACCAGAGCGGATCGCGCTCCCGCGTCCGGGGACCGGTCCAGGGCTCGCGGGCCACGTCCACGTCGAGAAGATGCGCCGTCCGGCCGCGGACGCGCGGCGGCGGATCGGGCGGGGGCACGCTCGGTCGCGGGGAGCGCGCCGGGGCCGTCCGCCCGGGCGGGCGTTTGCGGAGCGGTGGGGCGGGCGCAGCTTGGCGGCGTGGGGACGGCGGCGGGGAGGGCCCGATGGGCGGCGTGGGCGGCGGCGGCCGCGGCTGCCCTCCTCTCCGGCTGCAGCCCGTGGCACTGCAACTTCGAGAGCCACGGCGCCTGCATCGAGTTCACGAACCCGCCGGACGACCTCACGGCCACCCAGGCGCGCGTCGACGCGCTGCTCGATCGCGAGCTCCCGTACTGGGGGCTGTCCGGGCTCTCCGGCTGGCGAATCCAGTTCCGCGACAGCGCGAACCACCCGTGCTACCTCGCGGCCGAGAGCGAGGGCTGCACCGACTACGTCGAGAACACCATCTCGGTCCACGTGCCGGCGACGTCCCTGGGCTGCTTCGAGGCCGCGGAGCTGCTCCACGAGCTCGGCCACTTCTCGCTCGGCGACCCGATGCACTCGAACGACCTCTGGGCGGGCGTCGAACCCGCATTCCCCCGGATGGTCTGGGACTTCCCGGGCGCGCCGGCGGAGTGCATCGCGCGCTACCAGGACGTCACCTCCGGAATGTGGATCGTCCAGCAGAACCACTTCTGAGCGAGTACCCGGAAGAGACCGAAGTCCTCCTCCCCGCGCGCTCCCGCCGGCGTTATGCCCGTCGAGGCCCTCCTGGAGGTGCAAATGGCATCCATCCGCAAGCACGTGACGCGCGAGGTCGTCTCGATCGAGTCCGGAGCCCCCATCCGCGACGCCGCCCGGATCATGGCGGACCGCAAGATCGGCTCGGTCGGCGTGAGGGAGGACGGCAAGCTCGTCGGGCTCGTGACCGAGCGCGACCTCGTCGTCGCGGTGCTCGCGGGCGACGCGCCGCCGACGGGCCCGGTGCGCGTCGCGATGCGCGCCGGCATCCCGCGGGTGAAGGCGGATGCGAGCGAGGCAGACTGCGCCGCGCTCATGCGGGATCACGCGACGCGGCACCTGCTCGTCGAGGACCGCGGCCAGATCGTCGGCGTGGTCTCGATGCGCGACATCATCCAGCTCATGCTCGACGAGAAGCAGTTCGTGATCGAGCAGCTGCAGACGTACATCGAGGGGCGCTAGCGCGCCTCCCCCGCGCCCTGGCGCGGCGCGCCGAGCCGCTCTCCGGGCTGGTTCGGGCTGAAGGGTGACTCGGGCCGCGGCACCGCCGCCGGCAGCTCCGGCTCCGGGCGCGGGATGCCGGGCACCTCCGGCCCGGGCGGCGCGCCCTGCCGCCCCGGCAGCTCCGGCTCGGGCCTCGGCACGCGCGGCACCTCCGGCGCGTCCTCCCCTGGCCGCTCTCCGGCCCCCGCTTCGCGTCCCGCCATCCGCATCCCCATTGTAGGTGGGGCCGCGGCGCGGGCGGCGCCAGCCCGTACGGTGTGCGCGACGCGATGCCGCGCCGCGCGGGACGACGGCGGTGGGACCATCGCTCGGGAGGGGGCGCCCCGCGCCGGTCCCCGGCTGGCATGCGGATCGCGGTGCCCAGGGAGACGGCCGGAGGCGAGCGACGGGTGGCGCTCGCGCCCGAGCACGTCGCGCGGCTCCTCCGGCGCGGGCACGCGGTGCGGCTGGCACGGGGCGCGGGCGCGTCCGCCGGCTTCCTCGACGAGGCGTACGCGGGCGCGGGCGCGGCCCTCGCGGAGGGCCACGCCGAGGCGGTCCGCGACGCGGAGCTCGTCGCGCGCGTCCGCGGGCCCTCGCTCGCGGAGATCGACGAGCTGCCGCGGGGCGCGGTGGTGGTCGGCCTGCTCGCTCCAGAGCGCTCCGGCGAGGCCCTCGCGCGGCTCGCCGCCCGCGGCGTCTCGGCGCTCGCGATGGAGCGGGTGCCGCGGATCACCCGCGCGCAGACGATGGACGCGCTCTCGTCGCAGGCGACCCTCGCCGGCTACAAGGCGGTGCTGCTCGGCGCTTCCGCCCTCCCGCGGATCGTCCCGATGCTGACCACCGCGGCGGGGACCCTCGCGCCCGCCAAGGTGTTCGTGATCGGCGCGGGGGTCGCCGGCCTCCAGGCCATCGCCACCGCGCGCCGGCTCGGCGGCGTGGTCTCGGCGTTCGACGTCCGGCCCGCCGTGAAGGAGCAGGTCCGGTCGCTCGGCGCGGCGTTCGTCGAGGCGGAGGGGATCGCGGCGGAGGGCCGCGGCGGCTACGCGAAGGAGCTCGACGCCCCGGAGCGGGAGCGGGCCCTCGCCGTCGTCGCTGCGCACGCGCGGGGGGTGGACCTCGTCGTCTGCGCCGCGCAGGTCCCCGGCCGCGCCGCGCCGCGCCTGCTCGGCGCCGCGACCGTCCGCGCGATGCGGCCGGGCTCGGTGGTGGTGGACCTCGCCGCGGAAACCGGCGGCAACTGCGAGCTCACCCGCCCCGGCGAGACGGTGGTCGAGGGCGGGGTGACCGTGATCGGCGCGGTGGACCTCCCGTCCGCCGTCCCCTTCCACGCGAGCCAGACCTACGGACGGAACGTGCTCGCCCTCCTCGAGCACCTCGCGCCGGGCGGGACGCTCGTCCTCGACCCGTACGACGACATCGTGGGGCCGATGCTCGTGGTGCACGGCGGGAAGGTCCGCGCCGCGGAGGGGCCGTGACCGAGCTCCTCGAGATCTACGTGTTCGTCCTCGCCGGGTTCGTCGGGTTCTTCACCATCACCCGGGTCCCGGCGCTCCTCCACACCCCGCTCATGTCGGCGACGAACGCGATCAGCGCGATCTCGCTCGTCGGCTCGCTCGTGATGGCGGGCGCGGACCACGGGACGCTCCCGACCGTGCTCGGGGTCATCGCGGTCGCGTGCGCGACGGTGAACGTGGTGGGCGGGTTCATCCTCACCGACCGCATGCTGACGATGTTCCGGCGCCCGGGCCGGGAGCGGAAGGGGCCGCCGTGACCCCGCGCACTGCCCTCATCCAGGGCGCCTACCTCGCCGCCTCGGTGCTGTTCGTGCTCGGGCTCCGGAGCCTCACCGTCCCCGACCGCGCGCGGCGGGGAATGCGGCTCGCGGCGGTCGGCATGCTCGTCGCCATCTGCGGCACCCTTCTCCATCACGACATCGTCCGCTTCGACGGGATCCTCGTCGGGCTCGCCGTCGGCGCCGCCGCCGGCTGGCCGCTCGGCGTCTACGTGCCGATGACCGCCATGCCGCAGCGGATCGCGATCTCGCACATGTTCGGGGCGATCGCCGCGACCCTCGTCGGCGTGGCCGAGTTCTGGCGCCTCGGCCTCGGAGCGCGGGTCGGCCGGTTCGAGATGGCGGCGCTCGGGTTCGAGGTGCTCTTCGGCGCGCTGACCGTCACGGGCAGCCTGCTCGCCTTCGGCAAGCTGCAGGCGCTCCTGCCCTCCCGGCCGCTCACCTTCCGCGGGCAGAACGTCGTCTCGGTCGCCCTCTTCGGCGCGGCGGTCGCGCTGTTCGGCGCGCTCCTGTGGCGCCCGGCGAGCCCGGCGGCGTTCTTCGCGATGGTGGCGCTCGCGCTCGCCTTCGGGATGTCGCTCGTCCTCCCCATCGGCGGCGCCGACATGCCGGTCGTGATCTCGCTCCTCAACTCCTACGCGGGGCTCGCGTCGGCGGCGACCGGGTTCGCGATCGGCAACGAGGTGCTCATCCTCGCGGGCGCCCTCGACGGCGCCTCGGGCTTCATCCTCTCCGTCATCATGAGCCGCGCGATGAACCGGTCGTTCGGGAACGTGCTCTTCGGCGCGTTCGGCGCGGCGCCCGTCGGGGAGGCGCCCACCGCGCAGCGGCGCGTGGTCCACGCCATCACCCCGGAGGACGCGGCCATCCAGCTCGCGTGGGCGCGGCTCGTGATCGTGGTTCCCGGCTACGGGATGGCGGTCGCCCAGGCGCAGCACCAGGTCCGCGAGCTCGCCACGGTCGTCGAGAAGAACGGGGGGACGGTCCTCTACGCGATCCACCCGGTGGCGGGGCGGATGCCCGGGCACATGAACGTGCTGCTCGCCGAGGCCGACGTCCCGTACGACCGGCTGAAGGAGATGGACGAGATCAACCCGGAGTTCGAGCACGCGGACGTGGCGCTCGTCGTCGGCGCGAACGACGTCGTGAACCCGGCCGCGCGCGAGGACCGGACGTCGCCCATCTACGGGATGCCGATCCTCGACGTGGACCGCGCGAAGCAGGTGATCGTGCTGAAGCGCTCGATGAACCCGGGGTTCGCCGGGATCGAGAACGCCCTCTTCTACCGTGACAACACGGCCATGCTCTTCGGCGACGCGAAGCAGTCGCTCGCGAAGCTGGTGCAGGAGATCAAGGCGGCGTAGCGGCGCGCGGGTCCGTTGCGGGACGAAC
The DNA here is from genome assembly GCA_036390155.1 of Anaeromyxobacter sp. Lineage (GTDB taxonomy): Bacteria > Myxococcota > Myxococcia > Myxococcales > Anaeromyxobacteraceae > Anaeromyxobacter. Next base: position 763 of record DASWCJ010000227.1, on the reverse strand, counting down.
CGAGCGCCGCCGTGACGGGCCGGGGAAGGCGCCGTCCTCCTGCGCCGCCGCGGCGCAGGAGGACCGGGGGCCAGCCCAGGCCCTGCGGGAACGCTCGCCGACGGGGCGAACGCCGTGCCATGCCCACGCCTTCGCTACCGTTCTTCGAAGGAGCGACCCGGGAAAGTCCGTCGTCTCAGCGCGGGAACGGACTGCCCACGAGCGGCTGCACGTCCTGCTGGGGGACGTGACAGGCCGTGCAGACCCACCGCGCCCCGACCACCTTGTCGGCGCGCTTCCCGGGCGCGTTGCGCAGGTCCGTGTAGTGGCTCGCGGGGATGGGCGTCGGCTCGCCCTTCTTCTTCACCTCGACGGCGTGGCAGTCGACGCAGGCGTTCGCCTCGCGCGTGATCGGCAGGAGGTCCGCGATCGCGTGGGGAACGACCGGCGGTGCGCCCGGGTAGGCCCGCGGCCGAGCGGGCCGGTCGCCCGGCGCGCTGTCGTTCTCCTTCACGACGGGCGGGGCCTTCACCTCGGTGGGGCCGCCCTTCGCGAGCCCGACCTCCCGCTCCGGGATGGCCTTCGGTGTGGCTGCCGCGAGCGCGGCGGCGACGGCGACGAGCGCGAGCTTCACGGCGTCCTCCCGGAGAGCTTCTCCTCGGCCCTCGTGACCTTCACCGCGCACTTCTTGAAGTCCGTCTCCTTCGAGATGGGGCAGGTGGCGTCGAGCGTCACCCGGTTCACGAGGACCGACTCGTCGAACCAGGGGAGGTAGACGAGCCCG
>DASWCJ010000226.1:0-10830 GCA_036390155.1 Anaeromyxobacter sp. | reverse complement strand
CCCGCCGGCGTGCCCGGCCCGGCCGAGAGCGCTGGGGCTCGCGCACCAGGCGGAGCCGGCACCGCGAGCTCGACGGCCGTGGCGCCGCCGGGGGCGAGCTCGAACGATCGCCGGGTCCCGGTCCCCTCGACCACGAGCGCGTGCCCGCCGTAGGCCGAGCGATCCGTCCCGATCCAACGCCCGGGCAGCGCGAGCAGGTGGAAACGTCCGTCGGCGTCCGCACGCGCAACCGCGCCGCCCTCGCCGAGGACCTGCGCGCCGGCGATCCCCGGCTCGTCCGCGCCGCACCGCCCGTCCCCGTCGAGGTCGAGGCAGACGCGGCCGAGCACGAGACCGCCCTCGACGGGAGCGACGCCCACCGCCGCCTGCGCGGCCGCGGCCGCCGGCGCGAGCGCGAGCGCGAGCGCCGCGAGCCCGCGGGTCACCGCACCTCCACGACCGCGGCGATCCCGGTCTCCGCGTCGACGACGGCGACGAGGCCGCGGCCGCGAACGATCGCGGCGCGCCCTCCTTCGCCGTCCCGCTCGCTCGGCCCGAGCTCCACCTCGGTCGAGCGGAGCAGCACCTTCCGGGCGCGGAGCGGCTTGCCGTCCGGCCCCTCGACGCGCCACCGGACGCTGCCCTTCTCGACCGAGGCGATCACGTCCAGCGGCGCGGGCGGGCGCAGCGAGACCGCGAGGGTGGTCGCGAGCTCGATCGGGTCCGGCAAGGGCTCGATCCCGGCCCACCCGGCGGCGCGCGCCCCCCCGGCGGCGATCGCCGTCTCGCGCGGCGCCGCGCCCGCGCCCCGCGCCTCGCCGCGCGCGTCCGTCCGCGCGACGGTGCCGTCGCCGAACCGGACCTCGACCCCTCGGGCCGGGCGGGCGTCCACCGTTCGCGCGTCCGCGATCCAGCCCTTCCGGCCGGGCCGGAGCGCGAGCGTCGCGGCGTCGCCGCCCGCCGGGAGCGCGAACGAGAGCGGCGCCTCCTGCCGCACGCCCCTCGCGGCCGCGACGAACCGGTCCGGGGCGACGAAGCCCACGGTCGCGCCCGGCGCGCCCGACGGCCGGCCGACGAGGTCGCCGCGCGCGTCGCGCACCTCCGTCTCGACGGGGACGGCGGCCCCGTGCGGCACCGGCTCGCGCAGCGCGCGCACCGCGATCCGGGCCGGGGCTCCGGTCGCGAGCGCGACCCGGACCTCGTCTCGCGACGCCGCCCCGCCGTCGGGGTACGCGGCCGCGAGCACCGCCTCGCCACCCCCGCCGCCGCGCGGCGCGCGAAAGCGCGCGCGCTGCAGCGCGCCACCGCCGCGCACCGGCGCGAGCGGCCCGACCGTGCCCTTCGAGGTCGAGAGCGCGAGCCGCGCGCCCTCCGCGGGCAGCCCCTTCTCGCCGAAGGCGACACAGAAGATCGACGCCTCCGAGCGGCCGTCGGCGGGGATCGCGCGCGGCCAGGCGCTGCACGCGAGCCGGTTCACCTCCGGCAGCCGGAGGTCGATCGTGGTCTCCTTGCGGTTCCCGAGCGCGTCCACGGTGGTGGCGGCGGCCACGCGCGCGCCGGGCGGTATCACGACGGGGATCGAGAACCGGCCGCGCGCGTCCGCGTCCGCCGGTCCGAAGGTGACGCCGCCGACCTTCACGGTGGTGCGGGTCCCGGGCTTCGACTCGCCCGGCAGGCTCACCGCCGCCGAGAGCGGCACGACCGCGGACCCCACCGCCCGCGGCGTCGGGCACAGCGGGCAGCGCGGGACGAGCGCGACGAGCACCGCGACCTCGGGATGGCGCGTCGGTGCCGGCGCGAAGACGGCCCGAAACCGGCCGGGCCCCACGGCCTCGAGCCCGCGCACGGCGCCGGACGAGACCGCGATCGACGGCGGCGGGGAGTCTCGGTCCGGCGTCCCGTCCGCGCGGCGCACGAGGAGCTCGATCTCGACGCCTGCGTCGCGACCCTTCACCGGCGGCTTCCCGTGGAGCGAGACCTCGACGGTGCCCGCGGGGGGCTCGACCGGCGCGGTCGCCTCCGCCCCGCCGGCGTGGAAGGTGACCCGCGCCGCGCCGGGCGCGGGGACCGCGCGCCAGAGCCCGGGGGCGATCGGCTCGACCGCCGCGCCGTCCGCGGTCGGCGCGCCCTCGCCGCCATAGGCGAACGGCTCGCCGTCCACCGAGAGGGGCCAAGGGGGGAGGAGGACCTCGGCGGCGGCGAGCGCGACGGCGAGGAGCGGACCGGTCATCCTCCCCGTCCGCTTCCGGGCTCAGCGCCGACGGCGCAGCGTGACGAGGAGGAGGGCGAGCGCGGCGAGCGGGTCCGCGCCGCCGCCGGTGCCGCAGCCCGTCCCGCTCGCGGCACGGGAGACGACGGAGGAGGGGGCGGCGCCGGAGGTCGTGGTCGTGCCCGCGCCGCCCGCGCGCCCCGGATCGGCGACGACGCGCACCCGCATCGCCGCGCCGGGCTTCGACGCGATCACGCCGGCGATCGTGCCCGCGCCGCTCGTCACCACCCCGTGCAGCTCGAGCCGCTGCACCGAGGGGTTGAAGTCGGCCGGCGTCGCGATGGCCCGGTCGTCGAGCGTGAGCCAGCCCGCGCTCGCGCGCTCGCTTTCGACGCAGACGAGCACCGGGAGGTCCGGGTCGGCGCCCCAGGGCGTCGCCACGAAGGAGGCGCGGCCGGCGTAGGGCGCGCCGTGATCGCGCCCGAGGGCGAGCGTCGCGAGCACCGTCACGTCCATGCCCGCGTAGAGGTCGGCGCAGCTCGCGGGGAGCGGACGGGTGCCGGGCGGGGGCGTGCCCCACGGGAGGACGATCGGGTTGCCGTCGTCCGGGAACGCGCCGTTCACGTAGGGGAGCCGGTAGAGGGCGATGTCTCGGTTCGCCCCCGTCCCGTCGCCGTCGTCGGCGTAGACGACGCGCACCTCGGCGTTCGCGACCACGGCGAGGTCGTTCAGCGTCTGGTTCGACAGGGTCGGGTGCGGGACGAAGACGATCCCGTCCCGCCACTGCCAGAGGACCACCTGCGCGTGGCCGGTCGAGAGATCCTCGAACGCCACCCACTCGCCGGCGAGGTGGGGGTTCCGCTGCTCTCCCGGCACCACCAGCACCCTCGCGAGGCCGGCGGTGCCGACGCCGCCGGTCGGATCCCAGATCTCGACGTCGGCGTCGGGCCCGAGGGTCCGGCGCGCCACCGCGAGGATGGGGGCGAGGCCGACCGCGCTCAGCGACGCCCCGCTCGCCCGCCCGTCGCAGACGAGCGACGTCGTCCGCGACCCAGGGGTCGAGTCGTGAAGCCAGACGGAGCCGTCGAGCTCGTCCACGAAGGAGACGAAAGGCCCGTACGTCGAGGCGCCGTGGAGATCGCGGCCGGGCACCGCGTACTCCGGGATGCCGCCCGACGTCGGCGCGACCACGATCATGCGGCTGCCGGCGGCGCCGCACTCCCAGGCCGCGACCGCGCTCGAGATCGACGGCTCCGCGACCGGCGCGGTCGAGACGCAGCCGCTCGGATCGTGCTGCGGCCCGGGCGTCCGGAGCGGCTCTCCGCTCTCCCAGTTCCGGACGAAGATCCCGGCACCGGTCCGGTACGCGACGGTGGTCCGCCACACGTCCGGCTGGTCCTGGTCTCCGGGGCCGGCGGCGATCGGCCGCGCGGAGACCGCGAGGTCGACGTCGTAGAGCATCACGTCCCAGTCGCCCGTCGCGTGGCTCGCGAACACCACGTACTGCGCGTCGATCGACGGATCCGTCTGATCGCCCGGCTCCTGCACGATGAGCGCGTATGTCCCGGCGGGCGCCGCGCACGCGACGCGCGGGGCGGCGAGCGCGAGCGCGAGCGCGCCGGCTGCGGCGATCGCGGCGATGTCGACGGCTCTCGGCAACTGCGGTGCCCGCCCCCGGGGCGCGGAACGCCCCACCCTGCGGGCAATCCTCGTCAGGCCGATCGAACGGGTCAAGCGGGAACGGTGGATCGCGTCCCGCGGACGCGGCACGAGAAGTGAATGCCATGTAGGGAACTCTCCGTCATGGGCGCCGCGGCGCCCACAGATCGCGCGTGTCGAACCGGGCGTCCGGGGCGCGCGTGTCGAGCACCACCGCCGGCCCCTCCACGGCGGCCTTGCCCGCGACGCCGAAGGCGCGCGCCGTGAGCTGCTGTCGCCCCTCGCGCAGCACGATCACGTGCGTGAACCGTCCGTCCGGCCGGACCTCGACCTTCTCCGATCCGAGGACGACGACCGACCCCGGCGTCGCGAGTCCGGTCACGACGATCCGGCGCGCGTTCGTCACCTTCGGCGCAGGCCAGCTCACCTTGAGGAGGAGCGACGACGGGAGCCTCGCGGGCGGCGACGGCGGAGCGCCGCCGCGCGCCCGTGACTGCTGCCCCGCCTCGACCGCGACGGTCGCGCCGCCCGAGGTGAGCTCCGCGTGCCCGCGGCGGACGCCGACCGACACGACCGCGCCGGCGCGCGCGACGCTCACGTCGCCGCCCCGCGTGCGCGCCGACGCAGCGCCGCCCTCGATCTCGACGGCGCGGCCGGTGCGGTCCTCGACGCGGGCGGAGACGAGGCCCTCGGCGAGGCGGAACCGCGACAGCTCCGCGGTGATCTCGCCGACCGCGAACCGGCCGCCCTCCTCGAGGGTCACGGCGTAGCCGCCGCCCTGGAGCTCGACGCTCGCGCCGAGCGAGGTCTCGATGGCGTCGTCGGGCTGGAGCGCGGCGCCTGCGACCGCCCGCGAGGGCACGCCGCCGCGCACGAGCGTCACCTCGCCCTGGAGCGCGGAGATCCGCAGCGGCGCGGGGGTGGCGGGAGATGCGGGAGGGGGCGCGGGCGGGCGCGCGACGGGCGGCGGGCCGAGCAGGAGGAGGTACGCGACCGCAGCCGCGGCGACGAGGGCGCCGAGGGCGGCCCAGAAGACGATCCGCTCGCGCGCCATCCCAACCCCGGACTCTACTTCGACCCGGGCTCCGGGGGGAGCGTGGGGAGGCTCACCGTGAAGGTGGACCCCTCGCCGGGCGTGCTCTCCGCCCGGATCCGGCCGCCGTGCTCGGAGACGATCCGGTAGGACACCGAGAGACCGAGCCCGACGTTGGACCAGAGGTCCTTCGTCGTGAAGAACGGCTCGAAGACGCGGGGCAGGTGCTCGGGGGCGATCCCCTTGCCGCCGTCCCGCACCGCGATCCGGACCTCCTCCCCGTCCCGTCCGACCGAGACGCGGATGCGCGCGCCGGTCCGGCCCACGCACGCGGTGCGCGCGTTCGCGAGGAGGTGCAGCACCACCGACGCGAGGTGGCCGGCGTCGCCGCGGACGCGAGGGCCGGGCTCCGGCAGGTCGGCGTCGAGCCCGATCCCCGCCGTCTCGATCTGGGTGCGGGCGAGCGCCAGCGCGTCCCGGGCGACCTGGCTCGCGTCGAGCGCGGCGAAGTCGGGTTCCGCCCCCTGCTCGCTGAACCGGAGCAGGTTCCAGGTGATGTCGCGGCAGCGCCGCGCCTGGGCCTCGATGCTCTCGAGCACCTCGCGGTCGGGGCTCCCCTCGGGCGCCGACTCCGCGAGGAGCTGGGCGAAGCCGAGGATGCTCGTGAGCGGGTTGTTGATCTCGTGCGCGACGCCGGCGCCGAGCTGTCCGATCGCCGCGAGCTTCTGCGACTCGACGAGCTGGGCCTGCGCCGCCCGGAGCTCCGCGGTGCGCGCCTCGACCTCGCGGCGGAGCTCCTCGTTCCACCGCTCGAGCTTCTCGCGGGTGCGCTGCAGCTCCTCCGCCATGCCGTTGAACGTGCGCGACACCTGCGCGATCTCGTCCGCGCCGCGCACGGGCAGGCGCACCGAGAGCTCGCCGCCCCCGAGCGCCCGCGCCGCCGACTCGATCCGCGCGAGCCCCGCCCCGGTGGTGCGGGCGAGCAGGAACGACGCGGCGAGCACCGCCGCGAGCACGGCGAGGCTCGCGAGGAGCACGCCTCGGCGCATCGCCGCGATGGGGGCGTAGGCGGTCTCCGCCGGCACCGCCACGAGCACCCCGAGGCCGGTGCCGTCCTCGAGCGGCGACCACGCGGCGAGGACGTGGCGCCCCTGCACGACGGACGGGCGCGCCGGGTCGAGCCGGCCGGCGAGCTCGGCCCGCTGGTCGGGCGGGATGCCGCCCGCGCCGGTGGACGCCGCGAGCACGCGCGCGCCGTCGAGGAGCCAGGCGCCCCCGCCATCCGGGACCGCCGCGTCGAGCCGGCGCCGGGCGTGGTCCGCGGCGAGGCGGACCGCCACGTGCCACGGCGGGCCCGAGCGGGCCGGCACCGCGCGGACCGCCGCGAGCCGCCACCCGCCGTCGTCGTCGTACGCGCGCAGGACGAGCCGCCCCTCCGGCAGCCCGGAGGAGGTCCGGACCGCCTCGACGAACCGCTCGGTGGACTCGTGCGCGTCCCCCGCGAGCGCGGCGCGCGCGGAGCCCGCCGCGTCGACGACGGCGCTCGCGTCGGCGGCCGGGACCTGTCGCGAGAGGACGACGAGCATCCCCCGAAGCTCCGGCTCCTCGAGCCGGTCCGGGCGCCAGGTCTCGGAGAGCGCCGCGAGCGCCCCGTCCACCTCGGCGAGCTCGGCGGCCAGCGCCACCGCTCCCGCGCGCGCCCGCGCCGCGTGCTCGGCCGCGGCGCGGCGCGCGAGCTCGTCCTGCGAGCCGCGCAGCACCGCGAAGGCGACGCCGACGAGCGGCGCGACCGAGGCGGCGACGAGGAACAGGGCGAGCTTGCGCTGCAGCGTCATCGCGCGGCCTCGCCCTCGTCCACGAGGCAGACGCTCCCGGGCACGCGCTTCGCCCGCTCCTTCAGCTCGGCCGCGGCGCGGGCGAGCGCGGCGTGGCTCGCGAACCGCCCGGGCGACGCGTGCACCGTCGCGATCGAGATCGAGAGGATCGGGAAGGCCCGCCGCGCGCCGAAGCGGTCCACCGCCTCGATCGTGCCGCGCTCGCGGTCGGCGCGCTCGTAGTAGAGGGGGATGACCCGGTCGAACGCGGAGACCACCTCGGAGGCGACGCGGGCGGCGCGTTCGGGCGGGGTGAGGACGACGAAGTCGTCCCCGCCGACGTGGCCGAGGAACGCCCCCTCCCCGCCGTGCCGATCGACGGCGTCCCGCAGGATCCCGGAGGTCTGGAGGATGACGCCGTCCGCCTTCGCGTAGCCGTACGTGTCGTTGTAGGCCTTGAGGTTGTCGAGATCGAAGTAGGAGAGCGCGAACGGCGCGCGCGCCTCGAGCCGCCGCTCCACCTCGCGGTCGATCGCGCGGCCGCCCGGGAGGCGCGTCATCGGCGACGCGTGGAGCGCCGCCTCGCGCCGGCGGACCACCGCGTCGATCCGCGCGACGAGCTCCTGCGCGTCGAAGGGCTTCGTGAGGTAGTCGTCCGCGCCGAGCTTCAGCCCCCGGACCTTGTCCGCGGTCTCCCCGCGGGCGGAGAGGAAGACCACCCCGAAGGGATCGGCCGCGCGGCGGCCCGCGAGCGACTCGAGCAGCCCGAACCCGTCGCCGTCGGGGAGCTGCACGTCGAGGAGGAGGACCTGCGGCCGGCGCTCTCCCGCCACCCGGCGCGCCTCCTCGCAGCTCCCCGCCTCGTCCACGGCGTACCCCTGGCTGCGCAGCACCTCCGCGCAGATCGCGCGGATCGACGGGTCGTCGTCCACGACGAGCACCCGCGCGGCGGAGGCGCGGCCGCGCAGGGCGAGCGACTCGACCGCCGCGGCGAGCGCGCCGGCGGTGGCGGGCTTCGCGAGGTGGTCGTCGGCGCCCGCCCGGAAGGCGGCGTCCCGGGGCGCGCCGGTGAAGGCGAGGAGCGCGGCGCGGCGGGTGTCCGCGTGGTGGTGGAGGATCTCGGCGAGCGGGACCCGGTCGTACGGCCCGAGCTGCAGGTCCCACGCCACGACCCGGGGGGACGCGCTCCGCGCGAGGGCGAGCGCGCCGTCCACGTCCTGCGCGCGGACCGCCCGGAGGCCGCGGGCACGGAGGACCCCACAGGCGATGGCGGAGGCGTCCTCGCCGTCGATCACGAGGACCCCGGGGGCTTCGGGCCCTACCCTCTCCCCTGAGGGGAGAGGGAATGGGAGAGGGGGCGGCTGGTCGGGGAGCACGGCGACGAACCGGACCCCCCCCGCCGGCGCACGCTCCGCCCAGATCGCCCCGCCGTGCGCGTCCACGATCCCGCGGGAGATGGCGAGGCCGAGCCCGGTGCCGCGGACCCGGCGCGTCCGCGGCGTCCGCGCCTGCTCGAACTTCTCGAAGATCCGCTCGAGGTCCGCCTCCGGGATCCCCTCCCCCGAGTTCCAGACCGAGAGCCCCGCGACGCCCGGCACCGCCGGCGAGCGGAACACCCGCACGCGGACGACGCCGTTGTCGGGCGTGTACCTCACCGCGTTCGTGAGGAGGTTCGAGAGGACCTGCGCGATCCGCTCGGCATCCCCCACCAGGCGGACCGGCTCCTCCGGCGTCTCGACCGACAGGTCGAGCCCGCGCTCGGCGGCCGCGCCCTGGTAACGCTCGACGGTGGCGCGCGCCACCTCGTCGAGGGACACCACCTCGCGGTCCATCTCGAGCTTGCCGCGGGAGAGGCGCGCGACGTCGAGCAGCTCGTCCACCATCGCGTTGAGCTTTTCGGACGAGTCGCGCGCCATCCGCAGATACCGCGTCTGCTTCTCGCCGAGCTCGCCGGCGAGCCCGCCGAGGAGGAGGTCGAGCGCACCCGAGATCGAGGTGAGCGGCGTGCGCAGCTCGTGGCTCACGACCTGGACGAACTCCTCCTTGCGGGCCTCGAGCGCCTTCGCCTCCGAGACGTCGCGGAGCGCGACCGCGGCGCCCGCGAGCCGGCCCCCGCGCGCGAGCACCGGCGAGATCGTGCAGGCGAGCGTCCGGCCCGAGACCCGGACCTCCTCCGCCACCGCCGCGCGGCCGTCGGGGTGGGCGGCCAGGCCGCGCACGACGTCGAGCGGGTGGAACCCGAGCGCGGCGGCGCACCAGGTCCCGTCGAGCCGGCCCTCGGCGGACGCCCCGAGCATGCGGCGCGCCGCGGGGTTCGCGAGCACCTCGTCCGCCCCCACCGTGGCGTAGAGGATCCCGTCGGCGAGCGACTCGACCACCCGCTCGAGGAGCTCGCGCTCGGCCGCGATCCGCTCGGAGAACGCGGCGAGCGACTGCGCGACCTCGTTCACGAGCAGGTCCAGCATCCGGGCGTCGCCCTCGCCGAACGCCTCCGGGGTCGCCGACTCGAGGAGCACGGCGCCGATGCAGGCGTCGCCCACCTGGACCGCGACGGTGAGCCGCGACGCGAAGGCGTCCACCCGCGTCCCCTCGCCTCCCGCGCCCGCCACCCGGACGCGCACCGATCCCTCGGCGAGCCGGCGCCCCGCGTGCTCCGCGAACGCGGCGAGCGCGCCCTCCTTCACCGCGACGAGGGCGGCGTCGGAGAGCCGCGCGACGGGGCGGATCACGAGCTCCGGCTCCGCGCCGGGCGCGGCCACGATGGCCGCCGCGACGTCGCAGGGCACCACGCCGGGGAGCCGCTCCACCACGCGCTCCAGGATCCGGGCCCGGCTCTCCGCGCCGCCCACCTCCCGGGCGACGTCGGAGGCGGCCTGCAGCGCGAGGAGCCTCCGCTCGGCCTCGTCCTGGAGCCTCGCCCGCTCGCGCTTCAGCTCCACCTGCTCGAGCGCCCGCGTCACCGTCTGCCGCAGGTCGGATCGCTCCCAGGGCTTCACGAGATAGCGCCACACCTGCCCGCGGTTGATCGCGGCGACGATGTCGCGCGGCTCGGTGAACGCGGTGAGGAGGATCGCGCAAAGATCGGGGACGAGCTGGCGCCCCGCCTCGACGAGCTCGACCCCGGTCATCCCGGGCATGCGCTGGTCGGTGACGAGGAGGTCGATCGGTCGGCGCCGCAGGATCTCGAGCGCCGCGGCCCCGTCGGGCGCGGTGAGGGCCTCGTACCCGTCCTTCGCGGGGAACGTCCGGCGAAGGAGCTCGAGCACGTCGGGCTCGTCGTCGACGAAGAGGATGACCTGCGGCAAGGGCCGTTCCCCCGCCCCCGGACCGGGACGATCCAGCAGGGCGGCGGATGCTATCACGGACGCCGCCGGTGACGCTTGCGCACGTGGGCCCTAAGCGACTATAAGTTCGCGGCTTTTTCCAAAGGACCCGATGACCCCCCGCGAGAAGATCCGAAACGTCGCCATCGTGGCGCACGTCGACCATGGGAAGACCACCCTCGTCGACTACATGCTGCGACAGTCCGGCGCGTTCCGTGCCAACGAACAGCTCGTCGAGCGGGTGATGGACTCGAACGACCTCGAGCGCGAGAAGGGCATCACCATCCTCGCGAAGAACACGGCGGTCACCTACCGCGGCGTGAAGATCAACATCGTGGACACGCCCGGCCACGCCGACTTCGGCGGCGAGGTCGAGCGCGCCCTCCGCCTCGTGGACGGCGTGCTGCTCCTCGTCGACGCCGCGGAGGGACCGCTCCCGCAGACGCGGTTCGTGCTCTCGAAGGCCCTCGCGCTCGGGCTCCCGTCCGTGCTCGTCGTGAACAAGGTCGACCGGCAGGACGCACGGGCGAAGGAGGTCCTCGACCTCGTCTACTCGCTCTACATCGACCTCGGCGCGAACGAGCACCAGATCGACTTCCCGGTCATCTACGCGATCGCCCGCGAGGGCCGGGCCGCGCACACGGTCGAGGACGCCTTCAAGGCGGACTCGCTGAAGCCGCTCTTCGACGCGATCCTGACCCACATCCCGATCCCCCCGATCGGCGACGGCGAGCACGTCCAGATGCTCGTCGACAACCTCGACTACGACGAGTACGTGGGCCGGCTCGCCATCGGCCGCGTCACCTCCGGCGT
>DASWCJ010000225.1:0-8592 GCA_036390155.1 Anaeromyxobacter sp. | reverse complement strand
GTCCAGACCGGCACCGTCTCGCAACCGGCGAGCGCGACGGTCCTCTTCCCGCAGGCGCCCGCGTCGCGGATCTACGCAGGCACCGGCGCCTGGCGCGCGAGCGAACGGCTCCAGCTCGGCGCGACCCTGAGCTGGCTCGAGATCGGGGAGCGCGCGGGCCTCGCGCAGCAGTACCGGGTCGCGCTCGATCCATTCCCTGGCGGAGCCTTCCGGCTCGCGCTCGTCTACGACGAGTCGCTCGACGCGTTCAACGGGACCCACCTCGCCCGCGTCCTCGTCCAGCCGAGCTGGCGGGTCAACCGCCACGCCTCGCTGGACGGGAGCTTCACCGACACGATCCGCCGCGACCCGCCGCCGCTCACCCACACCCGCCTGTACTTCCTCGCGTTCACGCTCCGGACCTGATCTTGCTCCGCTCCCCGCCGCGCGCCGCACGAACGGCGCTCCTCGCCGCCGCCGCCCTCCTCGCGGCCGGCTGCGCGGGCTCGACGCCGCACTACACGAACCGGCGCGCGGATCTCTCGTCGATGCGGCGGGTGGCGGTGCTGCCGTTCGACAACATCAGCGAGGAGCGGCTCGCCGGGGAGAAGGTGCAGCGGATCTTCGTCGCGGAGCTGCTCGAGGCCGGCGCGTTCGACGTGGTCGAGCCCGGGCGCGTGGTCCGCGTGCTGCGCGACGAGAAGATCGACTCGCCGAGCGCGATGTCCCCGGAGGACGTGCAGCGGGTCGGGAAGGCGCTCCAGGCCGACGGCCTCGTCCTCGGCACCGTCCTCGAGCTCGCCGAGCCTCGCGGCGCGCAGGGGGCCCCGCCGTCGGTCACCGTCCAGCTGAAGCTCGTCGAGACCGCGACGGGCACCACGGTCTGGTCGGCGACGCGCCAGCGGAACGGGGCGACCTTCGGCTCGCGCTTCCTCGGGCTCGCCCCCGCCTCCTCCACCGAGGTCGTCGCGGCGGCGCTGCGCGAGGCCATCCGCACGATCGGGCGGTGAGCGGGTGCGGATCGGGTCGCCGCTCGCGCTCGCGCTCGCCGTCGCCGTCGCCGCGCCGCTCGCCGCGCGGGCGGACGCGCGGGTCGCGGTGATGCCGTTCGAGGAGACCTCGCGGGTGCGGGTCGGCGACGAGCTCTCCCGCGCGCTCGCGGACCGGCTCGCCGCGCGGCACCACGCGATCGTCGCGCAAGCCGCGGTCGAGGGGTTCCTCGAGCGCGAGCGGATCCGCTGGGTGGACTCGCTCCCTCCCGAGGCGCTGGACCGGCTCCTGGCCGAGACCGGCGCGACCCGGGTCCTCTTCGGCCACGTCCTCGCCGCGAGCGAGCGGCCGCTCTTCGTCGCCGTGAAGGCGCGGCTCGTCGGGCCGGGCGGGCGGCTCACCTGGAGCGACGTCGCGATCGTCCGCGAGGAGCGCGGCGGAGGCCTCCTCGCGCCACGGAAGGTGGGGAGCCTCCCCGAGGCGATCGCGGAGGCGGCCCGGCGCCTCGCCGATGGCATCCCGGACGGGCGAGGGGACCGGACCGCGCGCCCGGGCGGCGCCGGCGGGACGCTCTTCGCGCGCGGTGGCCCGGTCTCGTACCGGGCCCGCGGCGCGGGGCGGGGCGCGGCCATCGCGATCCTCTCGCCCACGAACTACAGCGCGGAGCCGCTCGCGCCGCGCCTCGTCGCCGAGCTCCTCGCCGTCCGCGCCGGCGCGCAGCGCGGGGTCGCGCTCGTCGAGCCGGACGCGCTCCGGCGGGCCGCGGTGCAGTCCGACCTCCGGCTCTCCCGGCGGCTCGACGCCGACGACGTGAAGCGGCTCGCCCCGGCGGTGGGGACCCGCCTCTTCCTGCGCACCACCGTCCTCGCCTTCGAGCCCTCCGCCGCGTCGCCGGTGGGAGACGCGCGGGTCGCGCTGGAGATGACCCTGCTCGACGCCGACACCGGCCGGATTCTCTGGACCGCCTACGACGACCGCCGCGCCAGCGACTACGACGCGCCCCTCCGTCCGGCGCCGATCCGCGACGTGATGAGCCTCGCCGACCGCGTCGTGGACGAGCTGGTCGGTACCCTCTGGAACTGAACGAAGGAGAGCCATGAAGACCCATACGCCGATGCTCCTCGCCGTCCTCGCCGCCGCCTGTGCGGGGCCCCGAGCCTCCACGCGGCCCCCCGCCGATGCCGTCCTCGCGCGCGTGAACGGCGAGGCGATCACGGTCCCGGAGCTGCGCCGGGAGTTCGGGGCGAGCCACGAGGGGCACACCAAGTTCCTCGTCGCCGGCGAGAGCGAGGCGCGCGCGTTCCTCGAGAAGCTCGTGGACAAGCGCCTCCTGCTCCAGGAGGCGCGGCGCATGGGGATCCCGGGCCGCGCCGACGTGCGCGCCGAGGTGGCGGAGCTCGAGGCGGCGGAGTCGGCGCGACACCTCGTCGAGGTCGAGGTGGAGCGGCCGGCGAACGCGACCGACGACGAGGTGAACGCGGTCTACGACGGAGCGACGGAGCTCCTCGACGCGCGCGAGATCCGGTGCGACACGCGCGAGGAGGCGGAGCGGGCGCGCACGCGGATCGAGGCGGGCGAGCCGTTCGACGCGGTCGCCCGCGAGGTCTCGATCGCGCCCACGCACGTGTACGGCGGGCTCGCGAAGCGGATCGGCTGGGGCGGCCGCTCGCCGGAGTGGGAGGCGGCGGCGTTCGCGGCGACGACCGGTGCGCTCACCCCCGTGTTCGAGACGCCGGACGGGTGGGAGCTCCTGAAGGTGGAGGAGCGGTCGCCCATCACCAAGCCCGAGGTGAAGGCCGTCACGGGGAACATCCGCGCCACGCTCGAGGGCCGGCGCCGCCAGGCGCTCGATCGCAAGCTGCGGGCGGCGCTCGCGGAGCGGTGGGCGCTCGAGGTGCTCGAGGCGCCGGCGCCGCAGGACCTCGTCCGCGTCGCGGCGGCCGGCGACGCGGGGAAGAAGGATCCCGACGCCGAGCAGGTGGTCGCGCGGTGGAAGGGCGGGAGCCTCTCCCTCGGCGAGCTCGGCGCGAACGTCGACGCGAAGGCGCTCGCGGCGCTGCCGCCGGCCCGCTACGGACGCATCGTCCGCCTGCTCACGAAGGACGGCGCCCACGCGCGGCTCGTCCGGCTCGAGGCAGCCGCGCGCGGCTACGCGAGGGATCCGGCCGTGGCGCAGGCGGTGACCGAGCGGCGCGACAAGATCTGCGTCGACGTGGTGCTCGCCGAGTACGTCGCGAAGGACGTGACCACGACCGACGCGGATGCCCGCGCCTTCTACGACGCGAAGCCCGAGGCGTTCGCCCTCCCGGAGTCGCGCGAGGTCTCGCACGTCCAGGTCGCGACCGAGGAGGAGGCGAAGGCGGTGAAGGCGCTCCTCGCCGCGGGCACCTCCTTCGAGGAGGTGGTGAAGACCCGCTCGGCGAACGAAAAGAGCAAGGCGATCGGCGGGGACCTCGGCGCCGTGACCCGGAGCGAGTGCCCGCCGGGGTTCGAGCCGGTGTTCGAGCTGAAGGAGGGCGAGACCACCGAGCCCATCGCCGGCAAGGGCGGGTTCCACGTGGTGAAGGTGCGCCGGATCGTCCCGTCCCAGCCGCGGCCCTACGAGCAGGTGCGCGAGGAGGTGCTCCAGAGGCTCAAGCGGAAGCGGCTCGAGGACGCGCTCGCGCTCTGGACGACCCGGCTGCGCGGGGTGTCGCGCATCGAGCGGGATCCCGCGACGATGGCCGCGTTCGTGAAGGCGAGCGAGCAGGAGGCGGAGTCGCTCTCCGAGGGGGCGAAGCCGCTCCCGTCCGGTCACGGCATGCCCTCCTCGGGCGGACCGTCGGGGCATGCGGCGCCGCCGCCGGGCGCCGCGGGGCACGGCGGGTAGCCTGCCTCGGCGCACCGTCGCGGCGCGCCGCGCATTGACCGGGCGCGGGCGCCGCCGGCAGAATGCCGACCCTCTCGACCGGAGGGGCGATGACACACGCGGCCATCACGGGGTGGGGGAAGTGCCTCCCTCCCGCCGTCCTCACGAACGACGACCTCTCGACGTTCCTCGACACGAACGACGAGTGGATCCACAGCCGCACCGGCATGAAGGAGCGCCGGATCTCGCACGTGAGCGTGGGGGAGCTCGCCCACGTTGCCGCCGCGCGCGCGGTCGCCTGCGCGGGGCTCGCGCCCGAGGCGATCGAGCTCGTGATCGTGGGCTCGACGATCGGGGACGAGCTTGCGCCGAACGTCGCCTCCGGCGTCCAGCACAAGCTCGGGGCGCGGAACGCCGCCGCGATGGACCTCAACACCGCGTGCACCTCCTTCCTCTACGGGCTCTCCTGCGCGACCGGGCTCGTCCGCACCGGCGTCGTCCGCGCCGCGGTGATCGTCGGGGCGGAGGTGCCGTCCCCCTTCGTCGACTGGACCGACCGGAACACCGCGGTCCTCTTCGGCGACGGCTGCGGCGCGGTGGTGATCCAGGCGAGCGACCGCGAGGAGGGGCTCGTCGCCGAGCGCCTCGGCTGCTACGGCGAGTCGCGCGCGGCGCTCGACATCCGCGGCGCCGGCGCCCGCTACGCGAACCTCGGGATCCCCTACGGCCACACCCGCTGGAACTTCGACGGGCAGGAGATCTTCAAGCGCGCGGTGCTCGGGATGGCGGCCGCCGGCGAGGAGGCGCTCGCGAAGCGCGGCCTCGGCGCCGCCGACGTGGACCTCGTCGTCCCGCACCAGGCGAACCGGCGGATCATCGACGCGGTCGGCAAGCGGCTCGGCGTCGCCGAGGACCGGGTGTTCGTGAACGTCCATCGCTACGCGAACATGTCCGCGGCGACCGTTCCGGTGGCGCTGGTCGAGGCGCTCGAGCAGGGGCGGGTCCGGCCCGGCGCGCACCTCCTCATGCCTGCGTTCGGCGCCGGCCTCACCTGGTGCGCGCACCTCGTCCGCTGGGGTGAGCGCGTGACGCCGCTCGGCGAGTCGAAGGTGGACCTCCCGCCCTGCGACCGGACCGGGCTCGAGCTCGTGAACGAGCTGCGGGCGAAGCGGGCGCGCTACGCGGACGCGGCCCGGCCGTTCCTCGAGGACGCGAAGCCGCTGCTCTCGCCGCGCGGATAGCCGCGGTCGGCCCCGGCTCACATCCCGGCGAAGAGCATCCCCCGCGTCAGGATCACCGCGCCGAACGCGATTCGCCTAGTCCTCGCTTGTCACGAGGAAGAGCGGCTTCATCTCGAAGCTCCGGTAGGCCGGCCGGTAGCGCTCCACGTCGTAGTGCTTCTTCACGTTCACGATCTTCTTCGAGGACGTGACCACGTCGAGGGGGACGTTGTCGTACCGGCCGTTCTTGAGGACCACGAGCCGGCCGTGGATGCCCTTCAGGAGGAGGTCGAGCGCGAGGTTGCCGTAGGCCATCGGCACGATGGAGTCGATCGCGTCCGGATCGCCGCCGCGCACGAGGTAGCCGAGCTTCTGGGTGATGGTCTCGACCTTGCGGCCCCCGTTGTACTTGGCGGAGAGGTCGTGCAGGTGGGCCGAGACGAGGTCGCCGATGCCCCCGAGCTTCGCGTGCCCGTAGGCGTCCTTCGCCTCGTTCTGGAAGACCATCTCGCCGCCCTTGAACATCGCGCCCTCGGAGACGAGCAGCACGGAGTACTTGGACGGGTTCCGGTTCCGGTCCTCGACCATGATCTCGGTGAGCTTCTCCATGTCGAACTGGGACTCGGGGATGACGCACCGGTTCGCGGCGCCGGCCATCGTCGGCAGGAGCGCGGTGTACCCGGCGTAGCGGCCGAACACCTCGATCACGAGGAACCGCTCGTGGGAGCCGGCGCTGGTGCGAAGCCGGTTCACCATCTCGATGGTGCGGGTGACGCAGGTCGAGAAGCCGATGCAGTAGTCGGTCCCGGGGACGTCGTTGTCCATCGTCTTCGGGATCGCGATGACCTTCACGCCCTTGCGGTAGAGCTCGACGCCGTAGGAGAGGGTGTCGTCGCCGCCGATGGGGATGAGGTAGTCGATCCCGAGGTACTCGAGGTTCTTGAGGACGTGCGGGGTGACGTCGTTCTCCTCGGCGCCGTAGGCGTCCCGGAGGTGCGCCGGGATCTCGCTCTTCCTCATGTGGCTCGGCCGCGTGCGCGAGGTGTGCAGGAACGTTCCGCCCGTGCGCCCGGCGCGATTCACGACCTCGGGGGTGAGGACCTGGAAGTGCTGGGAGTTGTCGGCCTGCTTGTCGGGGAGCATCTCGACGAGGCCGTTCCAGCCCCGGCGGATGCCGACGACCTCGTAGCCCTCCCTTCGCGCGGCGATGGTGACCGCGCGGATGGCGGGGTTGAGGCCCGGCACGTCGCCGCCGCCCGTGAGGATCCCGATGACGCCCTTCTTCGAGCTGACGATGGCCATGTTCGCTGCCTTCCCTCCGGCGGGGACCCTCGCGGGGTCGCCCTCCCGGTACTTTGCCCCAAACCGGGGCGCCCCGCTCCGCCCGGGCGGGGCGCGTGGGGCGGGCAGGCGAGCGGCCGCGCGCCGCACGCGTCGCTGGAACCGCGGCGGAAGTTCTGCTACTTCCCGCCGGCATGAGCCGCATCTTCAAGTCGCTCCCGCCCGAGGGCACGCCCATCGGCATCGCGTTCAGCGGCGGCCTCGACACCCGCTGCGCGGTCGCCTGGATGGCGGAGCAGGGCATGGCCGTCCACGCCTACACCGCCGACCTCGCGCAGCCCGACGAGGCGAACCCCGCCGACATCCCGCCCGTCGCGCTGCAGCACGGCGCGAAGAAGGCGCGGCTCGTCGACTGCCGCGCGGCGATGGTCCGCGAGGGGATCGCCGCGATCCAGGCGGGCGCGTTCCACGTCTCGACCGGCGGCAAGAAGTACTTCAACACCACGCCGCTCGGCCGCGCCGTCACCGGCACCGCGATCGTCCAGGCGATGCGCGACGACCACGTCCACGTCTTCGGCGACGGGTCGACGCACAAGGGGAACGACATCCAGCGGTTCTACCGCTACGGGATCCTCGTCGACCCCGATCTCAAGATCTACAAGCCGTGGCTCGACCAGGCCTTCGTGTCCGCCTTCGGCGGCCGCAAGGAGATGAGCGAGTACCTCGAGCGCCGCAAGCTCCCCTACAAGATGGGCACCGAGAAGGCGTACTCGACCGACGCCAACGTGCTCGGCGCGACCCACGAGGCGAAGGATCTCGAGCACCTCGACAAGGGGATGCGGATCGTGAACCCGATCATGGGCGTCGCGCACTGGCGCCCCGAGGTCGCCATCGCGCCGGAGGAGGTCACGGTCGCCTTCGAGCAGGGCGTCCCGGTGGCGCTGAACGGCAAGCGGTTCGGCTCGACCTACGAGCTCTTCCTCGAGGCGAACCGGATCGGCGGGCGCCACGGCCTCGGGATGAGCGATCAGATCGAGAACCGGGTCGTCGATGCGAAGAGCCGCGGGATCTACGAGGCGCCCGGGATGGCGCTCCTCCACGTCGGCTACGAGCGGCTCCTCTCCGCGATCCACAACGAGAACACGCTCGACGTCTACTTCGTGCAGGGGCGGCGGCTCGGCCGGCTCCTCTACGAGGGCAAGTGGTACGACCCGGAGGCGATGATGCTGCGCGACGCGCTCACGCGCTGGGTCGCGCCGTCCGTGACCGGCGAGGTGACGCTCGAGCTGCGTCGCGGCGACGACTGGAGCCTCCTCGACACGAAGGCGGAGTACATGAGCTACGCGCCCCACAAGCTCTCGATGGAGCGGGTGGAGGAGCCGGCGTTCACGCCGCTCGACCGGATCGGCGCGCTCGAGATGCAGAACCTGTCCGTCGGGGACAACCGCGCGCTCCTGCTTCACCACCTCGACGCGGTCCGCAAGCTCGGGTCGGGGAAGGGCGGTACCGGCCTCGCCGCGCTGCTCGGCGCCGGCGACGACGAGGAGTAGCGCTCCGCTTCTGGCTTCAATCCGCCCCCCGGCTCGCCGGGTGGCGCTCTCGACTTGGAGGAACACATGAAGACCCTGACCGAGCTGTCCGGCTCGCTCGTCCGTGCGGCCGCGGCCGCGGTGGCGGACGCGCGTCGCACCCTGCCGAAGGACGAGCCGCCCCCCGCGGCCGAGCCTGCGCCCACGCCGGCCGAGGCGCCCGCGCCCGTGGAGGCGCCCGCGGCCGATGCCGCGTCGGCGGAGGCGGCCCCGCCCGCGGAGGGCGCCGCGTCGGCGGAGGCGGCCGCGCCCGCGGAGGACGCCGCCGCTCCCGAGGCCGCTCCGGCAGCAGATGAGCCCGCGCAGGCCGAGGGGGCCGAGGTTGCCGCCGCGCCGGCGGAAGCGCCCGCCCCGCCCGCCAAGAAGGCGGAGGCAGCGAAGCCCGCCGAGAGCGAGGCCGTGAAGAAGGCGCTCGACGAGGCGGTGGCGAAGGCGACGGGCCTCTCCGGCGACCGGCTCGCGATGCTCCGCGAGGCGGTCGAGGTCGTGGGCCGGCGCGCGGCGGACGTCCGCCTCGTGCGCGTCTTCGCGCCGGATGAGACGGTCGCGGGCGCGACCACCGCGGGCGGCCACCAGTACCTCGTGGACGTCTTCCCGCAGTCGATGCGCCAGCAGACCGGTGGTGGGCGCGAAGAGCGCGGTGGCCGCGGAGGCCGGGGTCCTGGTGGCCACCTCCCGGGTGATG